>CAYGYX010000019.1:0-32273 GCA_964354255.1 uncultured Acidimicrobiia bacterium
CGCCCCAGCGGCCGGGCGGCCGCTTCGGCGAGGAACTCCCGCTCCGGTTGGCCCAACTGCCGGGCTTCGTCGCGCAGCATGGGGGTGTCGGTGTCGCCCGGGCAGACGGTGTTCACCCGGATGCCCTGGCCGGCGTGGTCGATGGCCATGGCCCGGGTGAGGTTGACCACCGCCCCTTTCGAGGCGCAGTAGGCGGCCGCCGCCGCCCCGCCCTTCAGGCCCCAGCCCGAGGCGATGTTGACGATGGCGCCGCCGCCGCGGGCCGCCAGGTGGGGGATGGCCTCCCGGCTCATCAGGAAGATCGACTTGACGTTGACCGCCATGACCCGATCCCACTCGGCCTCGCTGGTAGCCAGGATGTCGGCCCGCCGGATGATGCCGGCGTTGTTCACCAGGGCGTCCAGGCCGCCGAAGGCGGCCACCGTGGCCTCGACGGCGCGCCGGCAGTCCTCTGCCCGGGTCACGTCGGCGGTGGTGGAGAGGGCCCGGCCGCCCGCCATGACCACCTCGGCCGAGGCCGATGAGCCCGTCGCCTCGTTCAGATCCACGATGGAGACGGCGGCGCCCTCCCGAGCGAAAAGGAGGGCCGTCGCCCGCCCGATCCCTGAGGCGCCCCCGGTGATGAGGGCCACCTTGCCTTTCAGCACGTCCATGTTGGCTCCCTCTGGTGTGCGGCGCTCACGGCTGGCTGGCCAGGCCGCCGGCGATCTCCCCGCCGTCGATGACGAAGCACTGCCCGGTGATGAAGGCCGCCTCGTCCGAGGCCAGGAAGGCGAACAGCGCCGCCACCTCCTCGGGCCCGCCCAGGCGGCGCAGCGGGACCTTGGCCTCGAAGGCCCGGCGCATCTCCGGCGTGTACTCCGCTTCCTGCATGGGGGTCATGATGAAGCCGGGGCAGACGGCGTTCACCCGGATCGTCGGCCCCAGTTCCAGTGCCATCGAGCGGGTCAGTTCGATGACCCCGGCCTTGGAGGCGTTGTAGTCGGCGTAGTAGTGGTAGCCGGTGAGGCCGTTGGTCGAGCCCATGTTCAGGATCACCCCGCCACCCCCGGCCAGCATGCGCCGGGCTGCCTCCTGGGCGACGTGGAAGACCCCGGTGAGGTTGACGCCGATCACCGTGTTCCACTCCTCTGGGGTGATCTCGGGGAAGGAGTGGCGGAGGCTGATGCCGGCATTGTTCACCAGCACGTCGAGGCCGCCCCACGAGGTATCGAGCTCCGCGAAGGCGGCCGTCACCGCGCCGCGGTCGGAGACGTCGGCTACCAGCGCGCTGTGCAGGCCGGTCAGCTCCTCCTGGGCGCGTCGGCAGGCGTCGGCATCCCGGTCGAGGATGGTCACCCGCGAGCCCTCCTCCAGTAAGCGTCGCGCCGTCGCCAGGCCGATCCCGCCGGCCCCGCCGGTGATCACCACCCGCTTGTCCCTCAAGCCGCGCACGGAGACCTCCTACGTCGCCTCGGGCTCGGGATTCTCGTCTGCTTCACCGCTCGAGACGCGGTACACCGCCCGCTCGCGGTACCCGGTGATGACCTCCACGTATCCGGTGAGCAGCGCATCGACCTCCGGGTCGCCGGTGTCCACCAGCAGGGGGCGCCCCTGCAGGGCGGCCAGCTTGGCGGGCGGGCAGATCACCAGCAGGTGCTCCCGGCCGACCCGGCGCAGCACCCGGGGGCTGATCTGCTGGTTGCCCCGGCCGAGCAGGAACCCCTGGCCGCCGATGGGCGTGATGATGATCCCCAGAGGACGCCGCTCCTGCCACTCGAGGATCTGCCGCTCGCCCACGTCGGCGGCCAGCAGCTCGTCCCGGGTGAGCAGGTCCACCCCTACCAGGGTCTTGGGCAGGCCGAGGTGCTCCGCCACCGCGCGGGTGGTGGTGCCCGGCCCCAGGGCGTAGGCCCGCCCCGGCTCCATCTGCTCGGCGACCGCGGCGGCGATCGCCTGCGCCTGAGCCGTCTCGCCGGGGGGAGTGGGCACCTTGTGGCCCTGGACCGCTCCCGCCCGGTAGGGCACCATCAGGTAACCGTGCAGGGCGGTGACGATCTGTCCCCGCCGGTACCACTCCTCGTCCACGTCTACCACCTCGGCTTCCCGCAGGCGGGTCCGGCCGCCGCCCAGGTACTCCGCCGCCAGGGAGCCGGCGAGGATCGGGGTCACCGCGTACACCGCCGAGTGGATCTTCACCCCGGCCGGAATCCCCAGCACGGGCAGGCCGGTCCCGACGGCCCGGCAGATGTCGCGGGCGGTGCCGTCGCCCCCGGCGAAGAGGACCAGGTCGGCCCCGCCGTCGGCCATGGCCCCGACGGCCGCCCGGGTGTCGTCGGCGGTGGTGGCCCCGCCGGCGGCGGGCACCGGGACCACCCGGGGACTGAAGCCGGCTCGCCGGGCGACGGCTTCCCCCATCTCGCCGGCGGCGGCGAGCAGGTCGATCCTGTCCGCCATGGGGCGGAGGGGCTCCAGGGCGGCGGCGGCGCGCTCCCCGGCCCGCGGCTCGGCCCCCAGGGCGAGGGCCCGTCGCTGGATCTCCGGCCCGTCGCTGCCCTTCAGCCCCACCCGGCCGCCGATGCCGGCGAGGGGGTTGACGATGAGGCCCAGGCGCTTGGCCGCCATGCCTCAGCCGCGCTTCTGGCCGGTCTTGCGGAGGTAGGCGCGCCAGGTGATCGCCCACTCGTCGGGGTCGTCGAGGGACTCCGGGTGGGTCCGGTGGACGGTGCTGTGGTGCGGGGCGGTCTTGACGACGGCAGGGTCGGCGTAGGCCTCGTCCGAGATCTGCCCGAGCACGGCGGCGTACTCGTCGAGCTCCTCCCGGGAGTACGACTCGGTGGGCTCCAGGGTCATCGGCTCGGGGACCACGAAGGGGTGGTGGCTGGTCCAGTAGTGCATGCCGAAGTCGGCGACGCGGATCTCGATGTCCTCCGAGTGGACCCCGGTGTCCCGGGCGAGCTGCTCCCAGCTGTAGCGCACCTGCTCGATGCGGCGCTTCCCCGGGGCGTAGGGGGCGGAGACCCCGCGGATGCGCAGCACCCGGTCGAGCAGGTAGTTGTTGTTGAGCACCGCGACCTCGGCCACCCGGCGCAGCCCCTCGGCGCCCAGGCTCATGATCCAGGCGTAGGCCCGCACCAGGTTGGGGGCCACGCCGTAGAAGGGGCGCACCTTGCCGATGCTCTGGGGGCGGTCGTAGTCCAGGCGGTAGCGACCGTCCCGGCACTCGACCGTGGGGACCGGCAGGAAGGGGGCCAGCTCCGCGGTGACCCCGCAAGCCCCCGCCGCCGGGCCGCCGCAGCCGTGCGGGGTGGAGAAGGTCTTGTGCAAGTTGAAGTGGCACAGGTCGAAGCCGGCCTCCCGGGCCCGGGTGATCCCCAGGATCCCGTTGGCGTTGGCCTGGTCGTAGGCGCACAGCCCGCCGGCGTCGTGCACCACCCGGACGAACTCGGCGATGCGCGGGTTGAAGATGCCGGTGTCCTCCGGGTTGGTGACCAGCAGGGCGGCCGTTCGATCGGACACCGCCGCCTTCAGGGCATCGAGATCCGGGTAGCCCTCGGCGTCGGGGTAGAGGGTGATCACCTCGTACCCGGCCACCCGGGCGGCGGCGGCATTCGAGGGATGGGAGAAGATGGTGGTGATCACCTGGTCCCGGTGGCCCTGGCCCCGGGCCGCCTGGCAGGCGCGGATCATGCAGACGTTGGCGTAGATGGCCGCCGAACCGGCTCCGGGCTGCAGGGTGACCCGGTCCAGGCCTGAGATCTCCCGGAGCATCCCCTCCAGCCGGTACATGATCTCCAGGATGCCCTGCACGGTGTCTTCGTCCTGTAACGGGTGCAGTTCGGCGAGCCGGGGATGGCGGGCCAGCCGGTCGTTCACCTTGGGGCTGTACTTCATGGTGCAGGTCCCCTGGCCCACGTCGATGTTCAGGTCGACGCCCAGCGTCTCCTGGGACAGGCGGGTGTAGTGGCGCAGGACCTGGTTCTGCGACAGCTCAGGGAGGGCGGGCGGGACCCGGCGGCGCAGGGCCTCGGGCAGCTCCCCGGCCGGGTCGCCCACCTGCCGACGGACCTCCTCGTCCACCGGGGGCAGGAGCACGCCGCGGCGGCCGGGCCGGCTCAGCTCGAAGACGACGGGTTCGTCCCAGCGAGCCTGGTGGAAGCGGCGCGGGCGGGGCTTGGGGGCGATGGGCTTCACCGCGTCACCTCCCCCAGGGCGTCCACCAGGCGGTCGAGGTCGGCCCGGGTGTGCACCTCGCTGACGCAGACGAGCAGGCTCTGGCCGAGGGCGGGGAACTCCAGGGACAGGTCCTTGCCCCCATGGATGCCGCGCTCCAGCAGAGCCCGGTTCACCCCGGCCGCCGTCCGCCCTGGGCCGTCGAAGGCGAGCACGAACTCGGTGAAGTGCGGCGCGGGCAGGAAGGGCACCCGCAGCCCGGGCAGCGCCGCCACTCGGTTCATCAGGTAGCGGCAGCGCTGCATGAGGCCCTGGCCGATCTCCCTCATGCCCTGCGGCCCCATGAGGGCGAGGTAGACCCCGGCGGTGATGCCCCACAGGGCGGCCGCCGTGCCCACCCACTCCTTGCCTTCCTCCCGGCGGGCGAACGAGGTGCGCTCGTAGGCCACGTCGCCGAAGCCGTACTCGCCCTCCACCACGGTCGGGGCGATCCCGAAGAGCCGGGAGGGGAATTCCATGACGAACCTGGCCTCGTCGCGGCTGGCGATGAAGCCGCCGTGGCCGCCTCCGAACTGCAGGTGGATGCCCAGGCTCTGGATGTCGCCGCAGGCGAGGTCGGCGCCGTAGTCGGCCGGGGGGCGGATCACTCCCAGCGAGAGCGGGTTCACCCCCACCACCGAGAGGGCACCCACGGCATGGGCGGCGGCGGCGATCCGGTCGGCCCGGGTTTCGAGGACGCCCAGGTAGCCGGGGTTCTCCATGTAGACCGCGGCGACCCGAGGGGAGAGGGCGGCCTCGAGGGCGGACAGGTCCGCCAGCCCCGTCTCCGGCTCGAAGGGGATGAGGCCGACGGCCACGTCCGGCTGCAGATAGCCGCGTACCATCGACAACTTGTCCGCCTCCAGCGAGGCGGGGACGAGGACCGAGTCCCGCCCGGTGATGCGGGCGGCCATGCGCAGGGCGGTGGCCGCCGCCTGGAAGCCGTCGTAGTTGGGGACGTTGACCACGTCCATCTCGAGGAGTTCGCCCATCAGGCTCTGGTACTCGAACAGGGCCTGGAAGCGCCCGTGGTCCTCGTAGGGCTCGCCGGCGTAGGCGGTGAGGAACTCGCCGCGCCCGTTGATCTCGTCGCACACCGCCGGCACCTGGTGCTGGTAGCAGCCCGCCCCCAGGAAGCTGAGCGATTCTCGGGTGGAGGTGTTGCGGTCCAGCAGGCCCTCCACGTGGCGGACGAGCTCCGCCTCGGAGAGCAGCGGCTCGGGGAGGTCGAGGAGACCCGCGACCCGCAGCTCCGCGGGGATGTCGGCGTAGAACTCGCCGATGCTCCCGGCGCCCACCGCCCGCAGCATCTCTTGCTCCACGGCGGGCACGGAGTTGGGGATGTAGGGGTGCACCATGGGTTCTCTGGCTGGCATCGCCGCTCCCTCCGGTCGGCTCGGCGGGCGTCGGCCCCCTCTGCTTGAGCCCTTCGGGCTCTACACCTCCGCCCGGATGCGCTGGTAGGTCTCACCGATGATCCGGTGCGTCTGCTCGCGCAGCGGCTCGATGGCGTCTTCGCCGAGGCCAGCGGTGGGGATGGGCGGGAGGAAGACCATCTTCACCTTGCCTCCCTGCCACCACCACTGCCCGGGGGGCCAGACGTGGTTGGTGCCGGCAAAGGCAGTCGGGAGGATCGGCATGCCGTTCTGGACGGCGATGCGGAAGGCCCCCTTCTTGAAGTCGTGGAGCTCGGCGTCGCGGGAGCGGGTGCCCTCCGGGTAGATGAGCAGCGAGCGGCCCATGTTGATGACCCGGGCCACCTGCTCGTTGATTGCCTCGTGGGCGGCGGCGTCGTGGGCCTGGCGGTCGGTCTCCACCATCCCGACGGCGCGCAGGGTCGATCCGAACAGCGGGATCTTGTACAGCTCCTTCTTGGCCAGGAAGCGCACACCGACGGGCATGGTGCCCAGGTGGTAGGGGGCGTCGAGGTTGGAGAGGTGGTTCGACACCACCACGTAGGAAGTGCTCCGGTCCACGTTCTCCAGGCCCTCGATGGTGTTGTCCACCCCGGAGAAGAAGTTGAACAGCCGCCCCCAGCCGCGGGCGACGACCTCGGTGTGATGCGTGTCCGGCCGGAAGCGGGTGACCACCATCAGCCAGGAGCACACTGCGATGGTGTAGAGCACGATCACGGTGAACCCGAAGGCGGTGCGGACGGCATTGCCGACGGTGCGCATCACCTCAGTAGGCTACCCCCGCCGTCAGCCGGAGGCAGCATGCCCGATGTCCTCTATGAGGTGGCCGGCCACGTCGCCACCATCACGCTCAACCGCCCTGAGAGGCGCAACGCCCTCACCCTGCCCATGCTCGATACCCTGGCCGAAACTGTGCGGGCGGCGGACGCCGACCCGGAGGTGCGAGCCATCGTGCTCACCGGGGCGGGGGAGGGGTTCTGCGCCGGCCTCGACCTGGTGGAGGCGGCCGCCCAGGGACTGGAGGCCATCGACGCGCTCGCCGTCTCCTACCGCCCCGAGCGGATCCCCGTCCTGGCCATGCACCAGGCGGACACCCCGATCGTGGCGGCGGTCAACGGCGCCGCCGCCGGCTACGGGGTGGGCCTCGCCCTGAACTCCGACATCCGGGTGATGGCCCGGTCGGCCCGGTTCGTCCCGCCCACCCGGCGGGCCCTGGTACCGGAGAGCGGTGACACCCTCCTGCTGCCCCGCCTCAGCGGGTGGGAGTGTGCTGCCCGCTTCTACTTCCTGGGGGAGGACCTCTCTGCCGAGGCGGCGCTGGCGGCCGGGATGGTGTCGGAGGTGGTGGACGGCGCCGACGCCTGCCGGGCCCGGGCCGCCGCCCTGGCCGCGCAGATCGCCGCTATGCCCCCGCTGGCGGTGCAGGCGGCCAAGCGGATGATGCGGGCCGCCCTCACCGACGGCTACACGGACCACGTGCCCCGGGTGCTCCTCCAGCTGCTGCCGCTGTTCCGCAGCGCCGACTTCGCCGAGGCGACGGCGGCCTTCCTGGAGAAGCGCCCGGCGACCTTCACCGGCCGGTGAGGGCCCTCGGCGGCAGCGCCGCCCGGCGCATGGCCATCGCCGCCCAGGGCCTGGCGGCGCCCCGGCCCGGCGGGCGGGTGGACCTGCGCCACCTCCGCCGGGTCTTCGGCCGTGTCGGCGCCCTGCAGATCGACCCGATCAACGTGGTGGAGCGCGCCGCCCACCTGACGCTGTTCGCCCGCCTCGGCTCCCACGATCGCGACCTGCTGTGGCGGGCCTACGACCGTCATGAGCTCATCGAGTACTGGGCGCACCAGGCCTGCTTCCTGCCGGTAGACGCTTACCCGCTCTTCCGCCACCGTATGGAGGCGGTTCGCCCCTGGGTCGAGGTGCGCGCCCTGGAGCGGGACCGCCCCGGCTACCTGGAGGCGGTTTTCGAGGAGGTTCGCCGCCGGGGCCCCCTGGCCGCTGCCGACCTCAGCGACCCCGGTGAGCGGCATACCCCCTACTGGGGCACGGGGTGGACGGCGGGGAAGCTGGCCCTGGAGTGGCTGTTCGTGACCGGGCGCCTGGTCGTGGGGGAGCGGCGCGGCCTCGTCCGCCGCTACGACCTGCCGGAGAGGGTCGTTCCTCGGGAGTATCTCGATGCCCCGGCGCCGTCGCGGGCCGAGGCGCAGCGCCTGCTCCTGCTCCGGGCGGCCCGTTCGCTGGGGGTGGGGACTGCCTCCGACCTGGGTGGGTACTACGGCCTCCCCAGCCAGGAGGTGCGGCCGACGGTGGAGGGCCTGGCGGCCGAGGGCGCCCTGGAGCAAGTGGAGGTGGCGGGCTGGCGGGAACCGGCTTTCCGGCACCCGGAAGCGGAGGCGCCCCGCCGGGTGGAGGCGGCGGCCCTGCTCTGCCCCTTTGACTCGCTCATCTGGGACCGGAGGCGAACCGAGCGCCTCTTCGAGTTCCACTATCGAACCGAGATCTACACGCCGGCGGCGAAACGGATCTGGGGCTACTACGTGTTTCCCTTCCTCCTGGGCGACCGCCTGGCGGCCCGGGTGGACCTGAAGGCGGACCGGGGGCGCGGGGTCCTACTGGCGCCGGGGGCCTTCCTGGAGGCGGGAGAGGATCCCGCCCGGGTGGCACCGGCGCTGGCGGCCGAGGTCGGCGCCATGGCCGAGTGGCTCGGCCTGTCCGGAGTCGAGGCCGGGGAGCACGGGGACCTGGCCGGGGCGCTCCGGACCGCCCTGCGCGCCCGTTCGGTCGATTAGTTTGGGGTCAACGCCGAAGGAGGCAGGGATGATCTCGTTCGAGAACCGCGTGGCCATCATCACCGGAGCGGGCCGGGGGCTGGGGGCGATGCACGCCAAGCTGCTGGCCTCGCGCGGGGCGGCGGTGGTCGTCAACGACCCGGGGGTGGCCGCCGACGGCACCGCCATGGAAGCCACTCCCGCCGAGGAGGTCGTGGCCGAGATCAAGGCGGCCGGCGGGGCGGCGGTGGCCGAGCACTCGTCGGTGAGCACGCCGGAGGGGGGCCAGGCCATCGTGCAGAAGGCCCTCGACGAGTTCGGCCGGCTGGACATCCTGGTGAACAACGCCGGGATCCTGCGCGACAAGGCCTTCCACAACCTGGAGTGGCCCAACCTCGACGCGGTGCTCGACACCCATCTCAAGGGCAGCTTCTACGTCACCCAGCCCGCTTTCCGCCTCATGCGGGCCCAGGGTTACGGGCGCATCGTGATGACCACCTCCAACGCCGGGATCCTCGGCAACTTCGGCCAGGCCAACTACGGCGCGGCCAAGATGGGGGTGATCGGGCTGATGAACGTGCTCCGCCACGAGGGCGCCAAGTACAACATCAAGGTGAACACGGTGGCGCCCACCGCCCGCACCCGGATGACCGAGGAGCTATTCGGGGCGCTCATCTCCAAATTCGAGCCCGCCTATGTCTCCCCGGTGGTGGCCTACTTCTGCTCGGAGGAGTGCACCCTCAGCGGGGAGATCTGGTCGGTGGGGGGCGGGGCGGTAGGCCGCTTCTTCATCGGGCGGACCGAGGGCTACTTCAAGCACCCCGAGCGGGAGGGTGCCCTGACTCTCGAAGACGTGGCCGCCAATGTGGTCGCCATCCGCGATGAGACCGGCTACATCGTGCCCGCCAGCATCCAGGAGGAGCTCACCGGCCTCGTCCCCAAGCTGAGCTAGCCGCTTCCCGGGGCCTGGTGGGCGCGGGCGGGTATTGTCGCTCCCATGCCGATCGACGACGCCCTGCGCCGGGCCACCGAGGACTGGATCGCCGCCGACCCCGACCCGGCCACCCGCGCCGAACTGCAATCCCTGCTGGATGAGGGCGACCAGGCGGCCCTGGCCGACCGGATGGCGGGAACGCTCGCCTTCGGCACCGCCGGCATACGCGGCGCGGTCGAGGCAGGGTCGAACCGCATGAACCGGGCGGTGGTGATCCGTACCACCCGGGGCCTGGCCGACTACCTGCTGGCCACCCGCCCCGGAGCGCGGCCGGTGGTGGTCGGCTTCGACGGCCGCCTCTCCAGCCGGGCCTTCGCCGGGGATGCGGTGGGCGTGCTGGCGGAGGCGGGGATACCGGTGCGCTACTTCCCGGAGGTGGCTCCGACCCCGCTGGTGGCCTATGCCGCCCGGGTGCTCCGGGCATCGGCGGCGGTGGTGGTCACCGCCAGCCACAACCCCCAGCAGGACAACGGCTACAAGGTCTACGACGCCAACGCCGCCCAGATCGTGCCGCCGACCGATGCCGGCATCGCCGCCGCCATCGACCGGGTGGGGCGGGCGATCGACGTCCCCCGGGTGGAGGATGCCCTGGCCGGGGCGAGCGACCTGGCCCAGCCGGTGGAGGCTTCCCTGGCGGCCCGTTATGTGGAGGAGGTGCTCGCCCTGCGCCCCTCGATCCCGGCCGACCGGGGCCTGCGCATCGTCTACACCCCGCTGCACGGAGTGGGGCGGATGCTGGCCGAACGGGTGCTGCGGCGGGCCGGCTTCGCCGACCTGCACGTCGTCGCCGAGCAGGCCGAGCCCGACGGGCGCTTCCCGACGGTGGCCTTCCCCAACCCCGAGGAGCCGGGGGCACTCGACCTGGCCGTGGCCCTCGCCTCTCGGGTCGACGCCGACCTGATCCTGGCCAACGACCCCGATGCCGACCGCCTGGCGGTGTGTCTCCCCCGGGATGGGGTCTGGGCGATGCTGACCGGCAACCAGGTGGGCCAGCTGCTCGCCGACTTCCTGCTCGAGCACGCCGGGCCGGGGCCCACCCCGCTGGTGGTGAACAGCGTCGTGTCGTCGCCGATGCTGGCCTCGATCGCGGCGGCTCGCGGGGCGCGCTGCGAGACCACCCTCACCGGGTTCAAGTGGATCGCCAACGCCGCCCTCGACCTGGAGGCGGCCGAGGGGACCCGCTTCGTCTTCGGCTACGAGGAGGCCCTCGGCTACACGGTGGGCCGGGTGGTGCGCGACAAAGACGGCGTCTCGGCGGCCCTCCTCTTCGCCGAGTTGGCCGCCCACTGCCGGGCCGAGGGGGAGACGGTGTTCGACCGCCTCGCTCGCCTCTACCGCCGCCACGGCCTCTGGGTGAGCATCCAGCGCAGCGTGGTGCGCGCCGGCCCACAGGGGGCCGCCGAGATCGTGGCGGCTATGGAGCTCCTGCGACGGAGCCGGCCGGAGAGGCTGGGCGGGGTGGAGGTGACCGCCGCCACCGACTTTCGCGAGGGGGCGGAGCAGCGCCCCCGCTGGCTGGCCGCCACCCCCCTGGTAGTCCTCGACCTGGGCCCCTTGGGCCGGGCGCTGGTGCGCCCCAGCGGCACCGAGCCCAAGCTGAAGATCTACGTCGATCGCCGTGTCGACCTGGCGGAGGGGGACGATCCCCGGCGGGTGGAGGCGGCGGCCGTGGAGCAGGCCGGGGCGGTGGCCGCCGACCTGGCGGGCTTCCTCGGCCTCGGGTAGCGGCGGGTAACCGGCCGCTACCCTGCCGCGCTATGGCAACGGCTTCGCCCCTGGAGGAGCGAGACCGCTTCATCGACCTCCTGCGGGTGGCCTGCATCGTGGTAGTGGTGCTTGGCCACTGGGCAACCACCACCGCGGTGTGGGAGCCGGACCGGGTGCTCAGCGTCAATGCCCTCTCGGTGATCCCGGGCACCCGCCTCGCCACCTGGCTGGTCCAGGTCATGCCCCTGGTCTTCTTCGCCGGCGGGTTCGCCAACTCCGTGGCGCGACGGCGGAGCGGTAGCTACCTCACCTACCTGGATGCCCGCCTCGGCCGTTTGCTCTTCCCCACCGGCGCTTTCCTGGGAGTGTGGCTGGCACTGGGCCTGGCGGCGGAGGCCATCGATTCCGGGTCGTCGGGGAAGGCCCGGGCCGCCGAGGTGGCCGCCTTGCCGCTGTGGTTCCTCGGCATCTACCTGGTGGCCGTGGCGCTGGCCCCGGCCATGGAGGGCCTGCACCGCCGCTTCGGCCTGTGGGTCGCCGGCGCCCTGGCCGGCGCGGTGGGGATCATCGACCTCGTTTCGATCGGCCTGGGCATCGAGGGCGTGGGAGGGGCCAACTACGCCTTCCAGTGGCTCTTCGCCCACCAACTGGGGTTTGCTTACGCCGACGGGACCCTGCCGCGCTGGGGACGGCGAGGGGCGGCCCTCATGGCCGCCGCCGGATTGGCGGGGCTGGTGCTGCTCGCCACGGTGGGCGGCTACCCGGTGAGCCTGGTAGGGGTGCCCGGGCAGGACCGGTCCAACGCCCAGCCCCCCAGCTTGGCGATGGTGGCCCTCACCCTCTGGCTGGTGGGCCTGGCCCTGCTGCTCCGGCCGGCGGCCGAGCGCTGGATGGCCCGGCCCGGCCGCCGGCGTTTGGTGGGGCGAGTGCACGCGGTGGTGCTCACCGCCTTCCTGTGGCACGTGACCGCCATCACCCTGGGGGCCGGGGTGGCCCGGGCCGCCGGGGCCCCGGAGCCGGCCATCGGATCGGGGCTGTGGTGGGCCCTGCGGCCGGCCTGGCTGGTCTGGCTGCTGCCCTTCCTCGCTCTCCTGCTCTGGCTGTTCCGGCGGTGCGAGGTGCACCCGGCCGGCCGGCCCATCGCCGACCATCCCGCGGCGCTAGCCGCCGCCGGCTTCGGGGTCTTCGCGGTGGCGGTGGGGATCCTCGGGTTCGGGGAGACCGGCTTCTTCCCGTTCGCGCCGGAGAGCGGGGAGGCCATCCTCATGTTCACCTTCAACCCTCTGCAGAACCTGGTCCACGTGGTGGCCGGGGGAGCCGTGCTGTGGATCCTGGGCCGGAGCCGCCGCTCGGCGGGGGCAGCGGCGGCAGCCGGCGCCCTGCTCTTCGTGGCCATGGGGGCGCTGCGGCTGAGCGGGTTCGGCCCGGCCGGGTGGCTGGGAATGGACGAGTTCACTGCCTGGACCCACGTCGTGGCCGGGGCGGCGGCGCTGGCCGCGCTGGGGGCAGGGGCGCTGGTGGGCGGGGGCCGGGCCGGTCCAATCAGGGAGTGATCTCGGTGGCGCGCCCCCCGGAGAGGGCGAAGACGCGCACCGGCGCACGGCCGCCGGGCACCGTGACTGCGAACCCCGGTGAGCCCGACCCCCCGGTGAGGCTGGGATCGGGCATGGCGAGGGCGACCCCCTCGCCGCGCCGGGTCACCAGCACCAGCTCGGCATCGACGCTGCCCACGATGATTGTGCTGCGGCCCCAGGGAAGGATCGAGACGGTGCTTCCGGCGGCGCCGGGCAAGTCCAGCGGGTAGATGGTGGCCGTCCCGTCGAACCGGCGCTCGGTGATGGTCCCGGCCCGGTCGTCCACTCTGTAGGCGGCCACCAGGTGAAAGACGGTGTACTCGCCGAAGCGCGCCGTCGGGACCAGCAGCCCCGAGAAGCCGTAGTGCTCCTCTAAGTACCGCAGGTAGAGGGTGACCCGGGGGGCGGTGCGCAACGGCAGGTAGACGTCGGGGCGGGTCGCAATGGCCGCGTACAGGTCATCGATTCCCTCGGCCGCCAACATGGACTCGTGCATCGGCGAGCGCTGTTGCCAGCCGAGTCCGAGGAGTGCCGGCCCGCCTAGGCCGCCCCGCCGCCAGGGAGAGAGCTGTTGGTAGCTCAAGTTGATCTGGTTGGCCCACTCGACGAACAGCCCGTTGGGATCGACGGCGGCCAGCCCGTCCAGCGTCCGCCTGAGTTCGGCCTCCTCTGTGTGGTGCGTCTCATCCAAGGCGCGGGCATTCACCCCGCCCACCACCAGGGCGCCCACCGAGACGACCGCCGTAGCCAGCCGCCAGGCCTTCCCGGCTGCGCCCGTGCCGGCAGGGACTGGGCCTTCTTTCGTTCCGTTGGCTGCCAGGAACAGGAGAGGCAGAAAGGCGAGCATGGGCAGGGAAACCCGGGTTGGCAGCCTCGTCGCCCCGGCGAGCGCGAAGGCAATCACGATGAAGGCCGCCGCGCCCGCCAACACCAGAACGCGGCCCCGGCGCCCGGCCTCTGCCCAGGCGAGGCCGCCCAGGCAGGTGATGACTGCCAGGCGCAGCGATCCCGACCAGCCTCGCCCTTGGCCAACGAGTCCGGCCAGCGCGCTGTCGGATCGAAACACGGTGGGCAGGGCGGCGGAGATGGCCTCGATGTCACCGGCCTCGTGCACTTCCGGGTCGGTGAAGAACCAGCGGCGGAACATGCGCAGGTCGTTCCGGCTCCATCCCACCTCGGCCAGGACGGCCTCGTCGAGATCATCGACCGCGGGCGACTGCTGTATGCGGTCACGGACCGCGTTGAGCTCGAAGTACGCCTGCCAGCCGGGCTGCCCGGCGTAGTACACGGCCTCGGCGAGCGACCCGGCCAGCAGAATGACGGTGGCGGTTCCGGTGAACACGGCCAGGCGACGCCAGGGAATGCGGCGGACGGTCAGGGCGAGGGCGGGGAGAGCGAGCAAGATCACGGCCCAGGCCGAGTGCCAGCGGATCCAGGAGGAGAACCCCACCAGGCCCCCGCTCAGGGCGATGGCCGGCCAGCGGGTGGGGCTCCGCCCGGCGACGGCGAAGAACAGCATCACCCCGGATGCCCCGAGCAGGATGGCGGTGGAGGTGAATTGCAGTTGCATCCACATAGGCAGGTGGAACACCGCCAGCACGGCCGCCAGGCTCACGAGGCGCACCCACCGGCGGCCCCGCCGGACCGCGAGCACCACATACACCACGGCGAGCAGGGAAGCGAAGTGGGCCAGGTACAGGTAGAGGCCGTACCAGGGGAACCACTCGACGGCGCGGTACAGGGTGCTGAGCAGCAGGCCGATCAGCACGTTGCTGAAGATGAGGTGAGGGAAGGGCTCGCCCATGTTGCCGTCGACCGCCGACTGCATGAAGACGTCGTCGTTGGTCTCGTATCCCGGGCTGAGGGTGAGGGTGAACACGGCGGCAATCACCGCCGACAGCACGAAGGCCCAGAGCAGTGGCCGGGCACACAGGGCGGCCTCGATCCTCGCCCAGCTCGTGCGGGCGGTCTTGGTGAGGGAAGAGAAGGAAGGCATTGGCTCGGCGGGGGCTCCCGGGCGATTGTAAGGACAGCCGGTGGGCGGTTCCGGTTTCTGGCAACGCGCACCACAATGGGGCCGACCAGCCGAGGAGAGCGATGACCGACAGGTTCGATCCGTGGGCCGATGAGGGCACCGAGCTGCTTCCCAAGGCGGATGGCCCCTCCCGGCTGCTGGCCGTGGAGCTCGACGATCCGCTCCGGGCCCAGGAGGCGCTGCTCGCCTCGCTGCGCCTGCATCAGCGGGAGGCGATTCGCATCGAGGATGCCGCCATCGTCACCAAGGACGCGGGCGGCCGCATCCGGATCCATCAGACCCGCGACGTGGGGACCGGCCAGGGGGCGATGGCCGGCACCTGGCTGGGCATGTTCGCCGGCCTGCTCTTCATGGTGCCGCTCGTCGGTGCCGCCCTGGGAGCGGCCATCGGCGGCATCTGGGCCAAGCTGCGGGACATAGGGATCTCCGACCGGGAGATGAAGGAGATGGGGGAGGGCCTCGCTCCCGGTTTCGCCGCTCTCTTCTTGCTGTTCGAGCCGCTGGCCCCCACCACCCTGGTACGGGAGATGCACCGTTTCAACGGCAGGGTGCTGCGCTCCACCCTCCCCGACGACCTCACCGCCGAGATAGCCGCCGCCTTGGAAGAGGTCGTCTGAACGTCCGTCAGGGCGTCTCGAGCCGGGAGACCCCCTCCGGGTCGACACCCAGACGGACTCTCTCCCCGGGCCGGGGCGC
The DNA here is from genome assembly GCA_964354255.1 of uncultured Acidimicrobiia bacterium. Taxonomy (GTDB): domain Bacteria; phylum Actinomycetota; class Acidimicrobiia; order Spongiisociales; family UBA11373; genus VGBK01. The sequence continues at coordinate 15,375 of CAYGYX010000019.1, forward strand.
CCGGGGCAGGATGGCCTCGACCACCGTGCCGCCGGTTTCGATCTCGACGGAGTAGTCACTCCCCCGGAAGACCCGGCTGCGCACCACTCCCTCGATCGTCCCGGTGGGATCGAGGCGGAAAGCCCCCGGGCGCACGACCAGGCGAGCCGGGCCGGGTGGTGTCCCCGGCGGGGCGGGGAAGGGGCCGGCCTGGGTCATCGCCCGACCGCCCTCGACCACCGCCGGCAGCAGGTTGTGCAGGCCGAGGAAACGGGCCACCCGCTCCCCGGCGGGAGAGCGCCACAACTCCTCGGGCGTGCCGATCTGAAGGGAGCAGCCCTCATCGACCACCACCACCCGGTCGGCGAGCCCGAAGGCCTCCTGCTGGTCGTGGGTCACGTACAGGGTGGTCACCCCCAGGCCGGCCAGCAGCTGCCGCAGCTCCCCGATGAGCCTTTCGCGCAGGGTCCGATCGAGGGAGCCGAGCGGCTCGTCGAGGAGCAGGAGGCGCGGCTCCGGGGCGAGGGCCCGGGCCAGGGCGACCCGCTGCGCCTGGCCACCGGAGAGAGTGGCCACCCGGCGCCGCTCCATCCCGGCTAGCTCGACCCGGGCCAGGGATGCCGCCGCCCGACGGCGCCGCTCGGCGGGCGCCATCCCTTGCATCCGCAACCCGAACTCCACGTTGCGCCCGACGTCGAGGTGGGGGAACAAGGCGAAGTCCTGGAAGACCAGCCCGAAGCCCCGCCGGTGGGGAGGCACTGCCGTCAGGTCGGAGCCGTTCCAGAGGATCCGCCCCTCGTCCAGGGCCTGCAGGCCGGCCACCGCCCGCAGCAAGGTGGTCTTGCCCGACCCGCTCGGGCCGAGCACTGCCACCACCTCGCCGTCGCTCACCGACAGCGTCAGGTGGTCGAGGGCGGTGAGACCGCCGAAGCGCACCGTGGCCCTCTGTGCCTCGAGCATCAGAACTCCCCCAGGGTGGCGGGCCGGTAACGGTCTATCAGGGCCACGGCGGCGGCGGTGACCACCATCAGTACCACGCTCATGGCCATCGCCCGGCCGAAGTTGAGCCCTCCCGGCTGTCCCAGGAACCGGAAGATGGCGAGGGGCATGGTGATGCTGTCCGGGCGGGCGATGAAGGCGGTGGCGCCGAACTCGCCCAGCGACACGGCGAAGGCGAAGCCGGCCCCGGCGGCCGCCGCCCGCGCCACCATCGGGAGGTCGATCTCCCGCCAGACCCGGCCGGGCGGCGCCCCGAGCACGGCGGCCGCCTCCCGCAGCCTGGTGCGCACCGAACGCATCACCGGCACCACGCTGCGCACCACGAAGGGGATGGCGACCAGGGCGTGGGCCAGGGGGATCAGCACCCAGGAGGCCCGCAAGTCGAGGGGAGCGTCGAGGGCCACCAGGAAGCCGAAGCCGATGGTGACCGCCGAGGTCCCGAGGGGCAGCATGAGCAGGGCGTCGAACCAGCGCCCGGCCCGTCCCCGTCGGTAGGCGATCACGGAGGCGGCCATGAGGCCCACGGCCATGGCCACCAGGGTGGCCACCGTGGCGAAGGCGGCTGAGTTCCCCACCGCCTGCAGGGGGTCTACCAGGCGGGCACCGGTCCGGCCCGGCTGCCCCATCGCCCGGTAGAAGCCCAGTCCCCAGCCGCTCTCACCGTGTAGCGAGCGTCCCACGAGCACCGCCGGTGGGCCGAGGAGGAGCGCCCCGGTGAGCAGGAGCGTGCTCGCGACCACGCCCCATTCCCGACCGGTGCGGGGCCGGCGGGCGACCTCGGCAGCGGGGCGCAGGCTCTGCTCGACGGAGCGACGCTCCTGGTAGCGGGCGTAGGCGAGGAGCACCGCGGTGACCCCCACCATCTGGATGAGGGCGAGCACGGCGGCCAGTGGCAGGTCGAACAGGGCGGTGGTGCGGCGGTAGATCTCCACCTCGAGGGTGCGCAGGCCCGGCCCTCCCAGGATGAGGATCACCCCGAAGGAGGTGAAGGTGAACAGGAACACCAGCGAAGCCGCCGCGGCCAGCGCCGGGCGCAGCAGGGGAAGGGTGACGGTGGTGAAGGCTCGCCAACGGCCGGCCCCCAGCATGCGGGCCGCCTCCTCGAGCCGGGGGTCGAGATGCGACCAGAGGCCTCCCACCGTGCGCAGAACCACCGCGTAGTTGAAGAAGACGTGGGCCGCCAGGATGGCCCAGATCGTGCCGTCCAGGCGTACCCCGAGCAGGCCGCCGGGCCCGATGAGGGCGAGGAAGGCAGTGCCCACCACCACCGTGGGGAGTACGAAGGGCACGGTGGCCAGGGCGCGTAGCAGGCGCTTGCCGGGGAAGTCGTATCGGGCGAAGACGTAGGCGCCGGGGAGCGCCACCAGCAGGGTCAGCACAGTGGAGGCCGCCGCCTGCCAGAGTGTGAACCAGGCGATGCCGGGCAGACCGCCGCTGAGGGCGCGACGGAAGGGCTCGGGGTCGAAGCGGCCGCCGGGGAACAGGCCGGTGGCCACGATGGACCCCACCGGCCACGCGAAGAAGGCGAGGAGGAAAGCCAGGGGAACCCCGGCGAGGAGGACGGCGCCGAGGCGGCGGCGGGTCACGGGAGCACGACCGCGGCCCACTCCTCGGTCCAGCGGAGGCGGTTGGCCTCAATGGCGGCGGGGTCGATCGTCAGCGGCGAGCCGGGCACCTCCGTGTAGGCGACGAACTCAGGGGGCAGGGCGGCGGCCGCCAGGGCGGGGAACACGAACATGTTGAGGGGGATGTCCTCCTGGAACTCCTCGCTCAGCATGAAGTCGATGAGTGCCCGGGCGGCCGCCTCGTTGGGGGTGCCCCGCAGGATCCCGGCGAACTCGACCTGGCGGAAGCAGCCGTCGGTGATCACCGCGGTGGGAGCCTCGGTGAGCGGCTCCTCGGCGTAGATCACCTCGGCGGGGGGTGACGAGGCGTAGGAGACCACGATGGGGCGCTCCCCTTCCCCCGACCCGCCGGAGAAGGCGCCGTAGTAGGCCTCTTCCCAGCCGGCCGCCACCTGCACGTCGTTGGCCCGCAGGTCGGCCCAGTAGTCTCGCCAGGTGTAGTCGCCGGACTCCCCGAAGGTGGCGATGGTGGCCAACAGGAAGGCCAGGCCGGGGGAGGAGGTAGCCGGGTCCTCGACGACGAGCATGCCGTAGTAGGCGGGGTCGGCCAGGTCGTCCAGCATCTGCGGCGGCGGGGTGCCGTCGAAGGCCGCCCTGTCGTAGTTGAGGCAGACGTCGCCGAAGTCGATCGGGGTGACCCGGTGCTCGGGATCCACGGCCAGGCCCGGGATCACCCCGGCCAGGGCCGGGCTCTCGTAGGCCAGGAACAGATCGGCCTCCAGGGCACGCGACAGGAAGGCGTTGTCGAGGCCGAACAGCACGTCGGCCACCGGGTTGCCGGCGGTGAGCACCGCCTGGTTCACCATGGATCCGGCATCCCCGGCCCGCAGCACCTCCACCTCCAGGCCGGTGGCGGCGGTGAAGTGGGCCAGCACCTCGTCGGACACCAGGAACGAATCGTGGGTGAGCAGGCGGACCGTGCCCCCGGGGATCGTGGACGAGGACGGCCCGGCAGTCGAAGGCGAAACCGCACCGTCCCCGCAGGCGGCAGCGACGACAGCAACGACCAGCAGGGCCATCCAGCGCCTCATGGCTCCCTCCCGATGTGTAGAGCCAGCAGCACGCCCTCTTCGACGGATATCGAGACCGAGGTCCCCTCCATCTCGTTGCTCACTCCCCGGGTGGACCCGGGGGTGAGCGTCTCTCCGAGCAGGGGCCAGCGCAGCCCGGCGGTGGTGACCCCGGCGGCCGGGCCGCCCACCGCCAGCAGGGTGACCAGGTCGCCGGGCGCACCCTCGATGTCGAGACGGCCGTGCACCGGGGTGACCGCTGCTCCTTTCACCAGCCAGCGCAAGCGCAAGGGGGCATGACGGGGGGAGGCGACCAGGAGGGCGTTGGCGAGCAGGTGGTCGAGGCGATCCCAGCCGGCACCCCCCACCACCAGGACGGGGGAACGGCCGAGGCGGAGCACCGCCTCGAGGGCCAGTTCCAGGTCGGTGGCGTCTTTGGCGACGGGGTGGCGTTCCAGCTGGGCCCCGTCGGCGACGGCGGCGGCGACCGAGGCCGGGTCGGCCGAGTCGAAGTCGCCGACCACCAGGTCGACGGCCACCCCGAGGCGTCGGGCGATGTCCAGCCCGGAGTCGGCGGCGACCACCAGAGCGCCGCGGGGGAGGAGGGCGCTCACCGTGTCGGGCACGGGATCGCCCCCGGCGAAGATCACCGCAGGGCCGCTGCTCTCCAAGTCTCCCTCCGCTGGCATTACCCAGATCAGGTTCCACGGGTCGGTGGCGCAGCCGCCGGAGCGGTCAGCCACCCTCTCAGCTCGGCTCGCCCGAGCTCCCCGGAGTGCGTTCAAAGCGTATCACGGCAGGGCGTAGAAAGGGACTTGACAATCTGACACTAATACGACATCATAACGATGTCAGAATGCACTCGCGATGCAGCCAAAGGAGCACGAGATGATCTGGTACAACGACCGCCTGGTGCGGGCTCTGCAACAGGCCCGGTTGGCGGATCCCAAGCCCCGGGCGTCCCGGGTGCCGCGGGCGGCCGCTTCCCGCGCGGCCGTCACCGTTGCACTGCGGCCGGCCCCGGTGCGCTGAGGAGGCGACGATGGACACGACGGTTGCACTCACCCGTTTCCAGGCATCCCTCGAACAGCAGATGGCCCTGGCCGGAGATGACCAGGCGCTCGAGGCGGCGGGAGTCGCCTTGCTCGCCGCCGCCCAGCCCGCGCTGCGCAGCCTGGCCTTCGATCTCGCCGAGCAGGCAGCGGCCGAGGTGCGCGCCCAGCTGGCGGGCCACTGCGTCGAGGTGGTCCTCGAGGGGGGCGAACCGGTGCTGCGAGTGCGCCCCGAAGAGGCCTCGCCGGGGCGCGGGCCCGCCGACGAGGCTGCCGATGCCCGCATCACCCTGCGGCTCTCGCCTCGCCTCAAGGAGGTCGTCGAGGCGGCCGCGGAGGAGCGGGGGGAATCATTGAACACCTGGCTGGTCAGGATCCTCTCCGCCCACGGCGGGCGCCAGCACCAGCGCGGGCGGCGCATGGAAGGGACGATCGAGACATGAGCGAACGGACGGAGCGCTTCGAGATCGCCGGGTCGCCGCGGCTGGTGCTGCGGGTCCCCGCCGGAGAGGCCCGGGTGGTGGCAGGCAAGCCCGGGGAAGTGGTGGTGCGCTGCCGGGCCATTGAGCGAGACCTCGGCCGGGTCGTCATCGAGGGGGGTGGCGACACCGTGAACGTCGGGTTGCAGGGTGCTGGATTCGGGCGGTGGCCCTCCCTGGACGTGGAGATAGCCGTCGGGGCCGCCCCCGAGGTGCGAGCCCGGCTCGGCTCGACGGATCTGGTGCTGGACACCGGGGTGCGTTCCCTGGAGGTCGTCGGTGCTTCGGGAGATGTGACCGCCGGGGTCGTCGAGGGGCCGCTGACGGTGCGCCTCGCCTCGGGCGACCTGACGGCGGGCCCGGTGGGGGGCCGCCTCGACATTGCCACGGCGTCCGGGGACGTGCGAGTGGAGAGCGTCCGCGGGGCGGTGGGTGTCAAAGTGGCTTCGGGTGACGTGGCCCTGGGCTCGGTTGCCGGGGACATGGCGGTGCGGACGGCCAGCGGACGGGTCGCCGTCTCCCGCTTCGACGGGAGCCAGTTCGAAGCCAAGACGGTCAGCGGGAACGTGCGGGTGGGGCTGCCTTCCGGCCGCCGCTACTCGCTTTCCCTCCAGACGCTCTCGGGCGACGTGCGCACCGACTTCCCGGTGTCGGGTGAGGCCGGCGCCGCCCCGGCTCGCATCGCCGTCACTTCCGTCTCAGGCGACATCCACGTCGCAGCCGCCGGCGAGGCTTAGCCGGCCGCGCCGTTGCAGCCCCGACCGAGGGCCATCCGATAGGCGGCTTCGAAGGCGGGGGCAGCGGCATCGGCGAAGACGGCGTGCCCGGCGGCCGAGGCGTGGAACTGATCGGGGGCGAAGAGCGAAGGATCTGCCCGGAAGGCGGTGACCATGAGCCCCCGGGCATGCACCTTGACCGTTCGGGGATGGGCGACTGCCACGCGGAGGCAGGCGCCGTCGAAGGTGCGCGAGCGCCGGGTGAGGTAGGGGCGCAGCGCGGAGGGGAGCCGGGGGATGGAGCCGAGATCTCCCATCCCCACCAGCAGCACCGCGCCGGAGACCTCCTCGAGCCGGCCGACGACGACCTCGAGAGCGGCGGCGTAGCGACGGACTCGTCCCGCCCGGATGGCGTCGTTGGAGCCGACGGTGACCACCGCCAGATCCGGCCGGAGCGCCACGGCGGCTTCGAGCTGGCCGTCGATGACGTCCTGTGTCCGGGAGCCGCCGACTCCCAGCGAGATCAGCTCGACCCGATGGCGGCTGGCATAGGTGAGGGCGAGGCGGCGCAGCCACACGTCATCCAGGTCGTCGACCCCGGGAGCGGTGAGCGAGGAGTCACCAACTGCCACGATGCGCAGCCGTCGGGAGGCGGGATCGCCGAAGGTGCCCGAGATGTCCTGGTTGGTGAACGAAGGCAGGTCGGGACGGTGGGCGGCCCGCCGGATCTGAAGCGCCAGAAGACCCGCGCCCAGAAGGGGGAGCGACGAGACGATCGCCAGGATGCCTTCGGGGCCGGGCATGGGCAGGGATCGTAGCCCTGCGCTACGAGCCCTCTGGCGGGCCGGTCCCACCGGGCGGGGTGGCCGCGGCGTAGTCGGCGACATGCCACAGGAGGCCGGCGACGGCGAAGGAGGCCACTCCCCAGATCGCCCACCAGTAGCCGCCGGTCACCGCCGACCAGCAGATGAGGCCCGCCCCGGTGAGCGCCGCCAGGGTGCTCAGCACCGCGGCCGGCCGGGCCAGCCATTGAGGGATGAGGTTGTGCATTGGGGGCTCGGCTTCCTCGCGCCCGGCAACCCTAGCCACTACCCGTTCCCAGGCGGCGGTGAGCCCCGGGGTGCCCAGGTGCTCCTCGGCTTCAGCAGGGGACAGACTCACCGGCGGCATCCGGACCCGTCCGGGTCTCGAGGCCCCGATGGTGGCCCCCGGTTCGCTCGGGGTCTCGCCGGTAGAGTGAACGCGTGGCGCTGGGGCGGGTCCCTCACCGCTGGTTGCGAGCGCCCCTGGTCCCGGCGGCCGCCGGGGTCCTGGTGGCGCAAACGGTGGTGCTCTGGGTGCTCCGGGTGCCGCTGGCCCTGCAGGCGGCGGTCCTGGCCACCATTGCCTGGGCCACGGCCGCCGGGGCCGGGCTCCTGCGCGGCGTCACGGCCGGCATAGGCGACGTCGGCGCCCGGTTCGCCATCTGGTTCCTGTCGGGGATGGCGGCGATCACCGGCGTGTCCTACGTGCTCTTCCACCCTACGGTGGCCCGGGCCCTCGGACTCAACAGCCCGGCCGCCGCCACTGCGCTGTCTTTGACTCTGGTGGGTCTGACTGCACTGATCGTGGGCCTCAGCCGGCAGCCCCGGCCGGCTGAGGCGACCTCGGGCCTGGGGACGGGCAGCGCCGCTGCCCTCCTGCTCGCCCTGGCACTGAGCGGCGCGACGGTCTACGGGGTGGCCAACACCACGACGGAGGGTCTTCTCGATACCGAGGGCGGGTCGATCCTCGAGGCCCTCGACCCGGAGCATCCGCTGGTCGGCTCGACCTTGCCGGAATGGGGCTACCGCGGGGACTTCTACGCCCATCTGGTCGAACAGCCCGTACTGATCCACAGCAGGGGGCTGCCGCTCGCGCCGATCCAGCACCAGGGGCTCCAGGTGTGGCTGCTGTCTTCCTCCCTCGGCTTCGATGGCTTCGACGTCGCCGACCCGGTGCAAGCGGCCAAGGTGCTGGCAGTGCCCGTGTGGTTCTCGCTGTTGGCCCTCGCCGGCTTCGTGGCGCACCGCCTGCTCGGGCTGGGCTCGCTGGCCTCGGTGGCCGCGGTCGCTTCCGTCGTCCTCTTCGGCGCCATCTTCTACCCCTTCCACGAGGGGAGCAGGAGCTCGTACCTGGGCTTCATCGGTTCCGCAGGGGCCACGTATCACAACGTCCCTCAGCTCTACAGCGTCAGCATGGGAATGGCCGCGGCGGCGCTCGTCGGGCTGTCCGCCACCCAGGAGCGCGCTCGCGGCGGCCGCTTTGTGGCCGCCGCCGCGTTCGTCGCGGCGTCGTTCTGGTTCAAGCCGGCCCTTTTCGTGGTCTTCGCCCCTGCCCTCCTCCTGGCAGCGGTGATGGCAGGGAAGCAGCCGCGGCGGACGGTCATCGCGAGTGGCGCGGTGCTGGTCTTGCCCCTCCTGTGGTGGATCGGCTATCCCCGGCTCGTCGGCGTGCCCAACCTGGGCCTCGGCGTGGAAGTCGAGCCCTTCGGCTTTCAGTTCCTCTGGGCGGCGGACCGGTTTCCTCGTTGGATCTCGTCGAGTCCGTGGAGGCTGGCGGCCGCCATCGTCTTGCTGTCGTTCGCCGCCTGGGTCATCCCCGTGTTGGCCTGGCTGCGGCGAGCAGGAGCCTCCTTTCGGCAGCGGGGGTGGGCGGCACTCGGCACCGTGCGCGACTCGCCCCTGCAGGTGATGGTCGCCGTTGCGCTCGTCTCGGGGCTGGGAGCGACCGGGCTCCTGGTCGAGGAGGGGGAACGGTTCTCTCACGGCAATCTCACCTGGCCGGTCGCCGCCGCGTATGTGGTAGCCATGCCGCTGCTCGTGCGCCTGGCGGCCGACCTTCGATCGCGGGTGGCCCGGCTGGTGGTCGCGGGCCTGCTTGCGCTGCATCTCGCGGCCGGTGGCGTTCACCTGTGGCTCTTCATCACCAAGGGCCAGTTGTAGGCGGTGCTCCCCCCCCTCGGCCGGGAGAGCGGGCCGGCCGGGCTCCGGGCAGGTCCGCCCCGGGGGCTACTCGGCAGTGCTTCGGGGGTTGCCGAGCACCCGGCGCACGCTCCAGCGCGGTGGCCGGCGGACCTCCTGGATGATCAGCCCGACGTACTCGCCGAGGAGGCCGAGGCCGAAGAGGGCGGCACCGCCGAAGAACACGGTGGCCATGAAGACCGAGGCCCAGCCGGGCGGCGTGTCTGCCCCTGCCAGCCAGCGGGCGAAGAAGACGACGCCGAGCACGACGGCGGCGGCGGCACAGAGCAAGCCGAGCCGGCTGAGCAGGCGCAGCGGCAGGGTCGTGCCGTGGATCAGATTGGCCGCTACCTGGCTCGCGGCGGAACGGAGGGACAGGGTGGACGACCCATGCTTGCGGGCGTCGTGAGCTACCGGGACGTTGTGCACTTCGCAGGACGACTGGGTCAGCAGGGGGCCGAACAGCGGGGTGCGGCTCTCGTGGCCGAGCAGGGCCTCGGCCAGCGGCCGGCGCATCACCCGGAAGGCGGTGTGCCGGAACCCCTTTGGCGTCCCGTGGGCGAGGTGGTCGAGGCGAGCGAACAACCACGACCCGGCCGCCCTGATGAGGCCGTGGTCCCGTGGCCAGGTGCCCACCACGGCATCCCAGCGGGGGTGGGCGGTGAGGGCTGCGAGGAGCCGGGGCAGCTCCTCGGGAGGGTGCTGGAGGTCGTCGTCCATGGTGGCCACCAGGTCGCCCCGGGCATGGGCGACGCCGCAGAGGGTGGCCAGCGCCTGCCCGCGGTTGGCCAGCAGATCCACCGCCACCAGCTCCGGGTGGTGGGGCGCAAGTGCCTCCAATCGTTCCCAGGTGTCATCGGGGGAGGCGTCGTTGACGACCACCACCTCGTAGTCCATGCCGGCCAGGGCGGTCCGCAGCCGATCGAGGAGCTCGGCGAGGGCCGGGGCGCTGCGGTAGGTGGGGACGACCACGCTGAGGAGCGACATGACCAGCCGGGGGTTGGGGACGGGGCCAGTGTATCGGCGGCCCGCCGTGTCGCGCCCGGCGGAGCGGCTCAGTCGGGAGGGGTGCGGAAGAAGGTCAGCTCGATTCGGTCCAGTCGCTTCCCCAACGCCAGGTAGTTGCGGAAGGTGGGGATGTTGGTCAACTGGGTGACGTTCTCCACCCAGAACTCCTCGGACGGCATCCGGCCGTACAGGTAGGTGTCCATGGCCACCTGCCCTTTCCTCCCTTGCTGGTCGGGCTCGACCGCCAGCAGCGTGCCCCTGTAGAAGGGCAAGCCCGCGCGCTCGCCCCGGCGGGCGTAGCCGAAGAAGCCCACCGGGTGATCATCGATCTGCCATACCGCCACCAGGCTGGTCGGGTCGGCCAGGTCGTTCTCCACCCAGGCGGCGAACCAGCGTTCCCCCTCGCGGGTCGTGAAGTAGGCCGGGTCCTTGTAGCGAGAGCGGAACCCGGGGTTGTGGGTCAGGCCCTGGTGGGTCAGAACCAGGAGGGCGGCCAGGTCATGGGGCCCGGCGAGCCGCACCTCGCCGGCGGAGGCTTCGTGGCGCGTGAACCGGTCGCGCCGGACGCGAGTGACGAAGGCGATGCGGGTGTCGACCAGGCGGAAGCCCGCCTCCTCGAGGGTGGGGGCCAGCTCCAGGTGGCGCACGTCGAGATGGACCTGTACGAGTTCGTAAGCGTCGGCCTCGACGGCCAGGAGGGTGACGGCTTCCCGCCACGCCTCGGGCCCGAGAGCCCTCGCGGCCTCGGCCCCTATGGTCAGTCCTCCCATCGAACGTCCGAAGAAGCGGGTCTCCCACTGGTTCGGTCCCAGGGAGGCCACCACGGTGCCGTCCGGGCCCAGGATCTCGAGTCGCCCGGACGCGTTCCGTCGGGATGCGAGGCCACTCATGGCCGCCGGCTCACTCGCTGGCCGGCACCGCAGGTTGGGAGGGTCGTCTGTGGTCCCACGCTCATTCAGCCCAGCGCCTTGAGGAGGGTACTCACCACCCGTTCCACATCCTGCTCGCTCAGGGCGTTGTGGAACGGGAGCCGGATCAGGCGGCCGCTGATGTCGTCGGTCACCGGGCAGGCGGTCGGCCGGGCGGCGAAGCGGCGGCCTCCCGGGGAGCTGTGCAGCGGGACGTAGTGGAAGGTGGCCATCACCCCCGCCGCCCGCATCGCGGCCATCACCCGGTTGCGGGTGGCTTGGTCTGACAGCAGCACGTAGTAGAGGTGGTAGCCGGGCACGTCTCCCGGCGGCACGCGCGGCAGGCCCAGCCCCAGGGCGGCAGCGTGAGGTTCGAGGCGCCGGGCGTAGCCGTCGAAGATCTCCCGTCGGCGGGCCAGGATCTGCCGGCGAGCCTCCAGCTGGGCCAGCAGATAGGCGGCGTTGAGGTCGCAGAGGCCGAAAGACGAGCCGAGGTCCTGCCACGAGTACTTGTCGACCTGGCCGAGCAGGAAGGCGCGGCGGTTGGTGCCCTTGTGCAGGAGAACGTGCGCCCGGGCGACATCGTCTTCCCGGTTGATGAGCAACGCCCCGCCTTCACCGCAGGTGAAGTTCTTGGTTTCGTGGAACGACAGGGTGGCCAGCCGCCCGAAGGTGCCCAGGGTGCGCCCGCCAAAGGTGGCGAAGAGGCCGTGGGCGTTGTCTTCCACTAGGTCGATGGGCCGGTCCCCGAAGGCCCGGGTGAGGCCGGGCAGGTCGGCGGCGATGCCCCCGTAGTGGACGGCCACCACCGCCCGGGTGGTGCCGTCGATGAGCTCGGCGACGTGCGCCGGGTCGACTCCCAGGGTCGACGGCTCGATGTCGGCGAAGACGATGCGGAAGCCCTCGCGCGCAAAGGCGAGGGCGGTGCTGACGAAGGTGAACGAGGGGATGATGACGGTGTCCCCCGGCCGGGACTCCAGGAGCATGGCGGCCATCTCCAGGGCGTCGGTGCAGGAAGTGGTGAGGAGGGCGTCGGCGGCCCCGTGCGCCTCTCGCAGCAGGTCAGCCACCCGTTGGGAATAGGGCCCCGCTGCCGAAGTGTGCCCTCCCTCCACCGCCCGGCGGACGTAATCGAGCTCGTTGCCGACGAGGGTGGGGAGGTTGAACGCGATGGGTGCCGGCTGCGTCGCCGGCGTCGTGGTCTGGGTCATGCACGGGCCTCCTGGGCCGAGCGGCCCGGCCATGATGCCAGGTCGGGCGAGAGGCGCGCGTCGGAGGGCGGGGCGCGGGTACTGTTCGGCGGCCGAACGGGACGGATGGGCCGTGAGCCGACTGCGAGAAGACGCGACGGAAGCCATCGGCCGCGCCGACCTCGACGCGCTGGTGCGGCTGGTGGACGGACTGTGCCGCGCAGCCGACTGGGCCGGCGTGGTGTTGCTGCGCGACCGTTCCCGGGCCGCTCTGGAGAGGGGTCTGCAGCTCTGGCCGGCCGCCGAGTACGCCGAGTACCGCCTGGCGCTCGAGGCGCCGGGGCCCTTCGCCGGTCCGCTGCTTGTAGAGGGAGCTGGTCGCTTCGCTCTCGGGCCGTTGTGGGAGGTGGCGGCCAGCAGCCACCTCTGGGCGGATCTCGGTGGGCACATCCCGCCCGGACCGGCACGCTCGCTGGCCGCTCACGAACGGGTGATGCGCGGTGAGGACCTGGCGGCCGATCCGACCATCGACCGCGGGGTGCTCGACATCCCTCTCGTCCTGCAGCCGTGGGAGCCCCATTACCCGGTGGCGGTGTTCCACGCCGACAAGGCCGACTTCCCTTCACCGCCGAGCCCGGCGCTGCATCCACTGGTGCTGCCGTCGGCCGGCCGCACGGTTGAGGACGACGAGTCGGCGGAGGCACTGGTGGACCTGGCGAGGCCGTGGGCCGAGCAATCGAACGGCCGGGTCGCGGCCGCCCTGGTCGAGGGGGGTGCCGCTGAAGCCATCGCCGCCCTCGGCCATTGCGCGGTGGCCGCCGGCGCCCTGGACGGGGCGGCGGCTCTGGCCTGGATGGCCTGGGCGGGCGCCAGCGGGGGTGCCTACGGGCGGCGGCGGGGCGGGGCGGCCGGGCGGCTGGCCGCCTGGTGGGCGGCGGCCACCCTGGCCGGCCTGGAGTGGCCGGTGCCGCCTGAGGCGCTCGGGCAGGCGCTGGCGGGGATGCGCTGGCTGGCCTGGGAGCCGCCCGACTTCGCCTCCGGGTGGGGCCTGCACCTGGCCGGAGAGGTGCCCGGGGAGGGGCTGGCCTTCGCCGTTGCCGCGGCGGACTCGCGGCGGGAGGAAGAGGGCGGGATCACCGGCTGAGCCGCCCGGCGAGACCCGGCCCCGCCCACCGGGAGCCCCTCCGGCCCGATTGCCTTGGCCCGTGGCCCGGTGAGGACTATCTATGGGGACAGCAAGCAAAGGGGAACCCATGCGCCGGATCGGCGCGGTCCTGGCGCTGGTGGTGCTGCTGGCCGTCGCCTGCGGTGACCAGGCCGATCACTTCGGCACGACCCAGCCCGAAGCCACCACTTCGACGCAGGCTCCCACCACCACCGTGGCTCCGACCACGACCCAGGCGCCCACCACAACCCAGGCCCCGACCACCAGCGCGGCGCCGACCACCACCACACCGGCGCCGGGCCCCTCGGCGGCCGATGCGCTGGCGGAGTTCTTCACCGCCGCCGAGGAGCTCGATGCCGATATCCGGGCGGCCGCCGTCCTGTTCAACGACGGGTTCGATGCGGACGCCGGCACCCTGGCCCCGGGGGTGGCCCCGGTGGTGGACGCCCTCGACGCCGTGCCGCTGGGCCTGCTGATCCCGGGCGGGTTGTCCTTGGATCTGGAGACGGCGGTCTTGAGGGTCTTGGCGGACCTGGACGGCCGCATCTCGGCGCTGGCCGGGGGGGTGCGCATCCTGGGCTACCCCGACCTTGAGTGGGCGATCGACTGCCTCACCGGGGCCGGGCCGGCCGCCAGCCGGTTCCCCAACGACCTGGCCGACGCGCGCTCCCTGGCCGAGTTGGAGCCGCCGCCGACGGCAGCCGCCGACTCGCCGGAGGCGGGCATCCTGGCGGTGCGCCTCGCCGCCGTCCACTCGATGAACTGGGGATGTGAGTCGTGCGGGGTGCTCGACTACGACGCACCGATCCCGGTGGACTGGGTGGGGAGGACGGTCGCCGGCGTGGAATTCGAGGCCAGCTTCGAGGCAGGGGCCTGGCAGATCCTGATCTACGCCTGCTGACGGCGGGCGGGCCGAGCGGCTCCGGCCCCGCGGGCCTTGACGGGAGCGTACCCTGCCGCCCGTCGGTAGGGTGAGGTGATGCTGCCCATCGCCCTCGACGAGGTGCAGGCTGCCGCGCCCCGGGTGGCGCCGTACCTGCACCGTACCCCGCTGGTTGCCAGCCGCAGCCTGTCGGAGCGCCTCGGCACCCGGGTCTCCCTGAAGCTCGAGGTCTTCCAGAAGACCGGCTCGTTCAAGCCGCGGGGCGCCTTCAACCAGTTGCTTCACCTGAGCGCACAGCAGCGCCGCCGGGGAGTGGTCGGGGTGAGCGGCGGCAACTTCGCCCAGGGCCTGGCCTTTGCCGGCAGGGTGCTGGGGGTGCCGGTGCGCATCCTGGTGCCGGAGGGGACCCCGCCTCACTACCTCAGCGCCACCCGGGCCTACGGGGCGGAGGTGGAGATCGTGCCGACGATCGCCGAGGCCTTCGCCCGCGCCGACGCCTATGCCGCCCGGGGCAGGGCCGCCCTGCACCCCTTCGACGACCCCCGGATGATGGCCGGCAACGGCACGCTGGGGCTGGAAGTGATCGAGGACGCCCCCGACGTCAGCGACCTGTTCGTCAGTATCGGCGGGGGCGGCCTGATGGCGGGGGTGGGCACTGCGGTCAAGGGCCTGGCTCCCCAGGCCCGGGTGTGGGGGGTGGAGACCCTGGGCTGCCACGCCATGCGCCTCGCCCTCGACGCTGGGAAGCCGGTGGAGATGCAGCCTTCTTCCATCGCCAAGACCCTGGCCGCCCCGTGGGTCTCAGAGGGGACCCTGGCCGCCGCTCGCCGGTATCTGGAGGACGTGGTGGTGGTGCCCGACGCCTCCGCCGTGGAGGCCCTGGTGTTCATCCTGGAGAGAGTCAAAGTGCTTACCGAGCCGGCGGCGTCGTGCACCCTGGCCGCCGCCGAGGCGGTGCGGGAGCGCCTGGGAGAGCACGTAGTGCTCGTCCTCTGCGGGGGGAACACCTCGCCGGACGACATCGCCGCCTGGCGGACGCGCTTCGGCGTCTAGGGAGGCTCGCGGCCCGTTCCGGGACGCCCGCCGCTGCCTGGATCAGGGGCCGGGTGGTGGTTGTGGTCGTCGCCGGTACCCCCCGGGGGGCGCAGGTCGACAGCAGCGTGAGGGCCAGGAAGGAACCGGCGGCGAGGAGAGCCAGGGCGACGCGCGGCCCCCGCCGCCGCAGCCAGGGGATGCGGCCTCCCCAGGGGTCTTCGGGGCCGGACTGCATTCCTTCGAGAGTAGGCGGGACCGGCGGCCGCGACTAGGGAATGGAGTCCCCGGGAGGGCGGTCGGGGATCTGGTCGGGTATCTCCTCCTCCACGTGGCGCACCCGCGGGTGCAGCCACCCGGCGGCCGCCATGAGGATCGTGCCCACCCCGGCCAGGACGAACATGAAGCCGATCCCCCGCCCCGCCCCGGTGCCGATGACGCGTCCCACCGAATCCGCCAGGCCCCCTTGCGGGGTGAGGAGGGGTTCGAAGACCCGGTCGGCCAGGGGCCCGGAGAGGAGTAGCCCGATGGGGAACGCCGCCTGGGAGACCATGCGCCTCAGGGCGAAGACCCGGCCCTGCATCTCCGGGGTGACCTTCAGCTGCCAGATCACCTGGCTGGTGGTGTTGATCACCGGGACCCCCAGCATGAGTGCCACCGAGCCGGCGGCGATCACGGGCAGGGAGGCCCGCAGGCCGGAGACGATCACGCACAGGCCGCCGACGGCGATGCCGCCCATGATCCAGGCGATCCGCTCCCGCTTGGGCCCACCCCAGGCGCTCACCGCCAGGCTGCCGGCCAGCATGCCGACCCCGGCGGCCGAGAGCACGCCGCCGGCTGCCGCCTCCGAGGCGAAGGACACGACCATGGGGATGAGCAGCACGTCGGCGAAGGCCAGCACGAAATTGACGCCGGCGTAGATGACGAGCAGCCAGAGCAGGCCGCTCCGCTCGCGCAGGTACCGCCAGCCGGCGGCGACGTCGGCCCGCAGGGAGCCGGTCGGGGCGTACTCGCCCCTGGGCGGCGGCGGAAAGCGCACCGCGACGAGGGTGGCCACCGCCACCACGAAGGTGGCGACGTCGGTGAGCAGGACGGCGCCAAGGCCCACCGTCGCCAGGAGGGCCCCGGCGATAGCCGGGGCGGCCACGAGGGCGACGGCGTCGTTGGCCGCGACCAGGCCGTTGGCCCGGCCCAGGTGCTTCTTGGGCACCAGGAGGGGGATGGATGCCATCCAGGCCGGGGCCTGGAAGGCGTTGCCGAGCGCCCCGACACCGGCCAGCAGGTAGAGGTGCCACAACTCGAGGCGGCCGCCGAAGTAGAGGACCGCGATCACCAGGGTGGCGGCCCCGGCCAGCAGGTCGGCGCCGAGCATGGTCGCCCGGCGGTCCCAGCGGTCCACCAGCGCGCCGGCGAAGGGGGAGAGCAGGACGGAGGGGAGGGCGAAGGCGAGGCTCACCAGGGCCAGGCGGGTGACCGAGCCGGTCTTCAAGTACACCCACACCTGGAGCCCGAAGCCGGTGAGGGTGGTGCCGGTGATCGAGACCAACTGACCGGCCCACACCGTCAGGAAGGTGCGCATGCCCATCGGACCAGGCCCCGCCGGGGTGGCGTCGCTCATGGCGGCGCACGCTAACCCGGGGTGGGCACCGGGTACGTATGATCGAACACCTGTTCGATTAGACTGCCCATCCCTCCTATGGCGCGCTACGCCGAGCTGCACTGCCATACCAACTTCTCCTTCCTCGACGGGGCCTCCCACCCCGGCGACCTGGTGCGGCGCGCGGCTGAACTGGGGTACACCGCCCTGGCGATCACCGACCACGACGGCCTTTACGGCGCTCCCCGCTTTCGCCTGGCGGCCGAGGAGGTGGG
>CAYGYX010000020.1:0-31041 GCA_964354255.1 uncultured Acidimicrobiia bacterium
AGCGGCCGAAGACCCTTCAGCCGTCCAAACCCGGTCCGTTGGGCTAGGAGCCCGAATGTGACCGTCGGGTTGAGAACCCGAAGGTTGGTCCGTCGGGTGGGCACCCGAAGCGCCTCTTTGGCGCCGAGAACCGAGGAGATGCTCATTCGGATGGGAGGCCGGTCCCGGGGGCACCTGACGGGGTGTGGGGGCGCGTCCAGCTGTCTAGGCAGGCCCCGGAGCGCTGGTCGATGGGGTGGCTCCGGTTCCCCGGCGGCCACGCCATGCCGGTCGGCGCGCAGGCTCCCGGCGGAGAGGCGAAGGCCACTCCCGGGCGGGCCCGCCGGCTTCAGGCTCCCCGGTGGTGGCAAGCCGGGATGGCGGCTCGGATGGCGCGGATGTGGTCGGGGGTGGTGCCGCAGCAACCGCCGATGATGGAGACCCCGGCCTCGAGGAGCGAGCCGACGCGGGCGGCCATGAAGTCCGGTGTCTCGGGGTAGACCAGGTCGCCGCGGCTGATGTCGGGCTGGCCGGCATTGGCCTGGATGATGAGCGGCCGCGACGTGACCTCGCGAAAGGCCCGCGCCACCTCGACCATCGCGTCGATGCCCTGGCCGCAGTTGGAGCCGAGCACGTCGGCGCCGGCCGCCTCGAGGGTGCGGGCGGCCTGAGCGACCGAGACGCCCATGATCGTGAAGAAGCCGCGCGGGGTGGGGTCGAAGGTCATGGTGGCGATCACCGGGATCGCGGGGGAGACCGCCCGCGCCGCTTCCACGGCGAGGCGGGCTTCCTGGAGGTCGGTCATGGTCTCGACGCAGACGAGGTCGGCGCCGGCCTCGACCAGGGCGCGGATCTGCTGCTCGAACGCGGCTCGTACCTCCTCGGGCGCGGTCTCGCCTACGGGGGTGAGGATGCGGGCCGAAGGCCCGACCGAGGCGGACAGGTAGGCCCGCCCCCCGGCGATCTCCCGGACCAGCGTCACCGCCCGCCGGTTGATGTCGTCGGCCCGGTCGGCGAGCCCGTACCCGGACAGGTTGAGCGAGGTGCCGCCGAAGGTGTCGGTGGTGATCAGGTCGGCGCCGGCCTCCAGGTAGAGGCGGGCGATCTCCCGGATCGTGTCGGGCCGCTCGAGCACGAACGACTCGGGAGGGGTGCCGGGAGTCAGCCCGCGCGCCATGAGCATGGTGCCCCAGGCGCCGTCGCCGACCAGCACGTCGCCGCGCCGCAGACGCTCGCGGAAAGGCAGGAGGGACATCAGGCCACTCCGAGCAGCGCTTTGACGTGGGTGACGGCGCTGGCCGCGTCGAAGGCGTAGTCGTCGGCGCCGATCTCGCGGGCGAAGTCGGCCGAGACGGGAGCACCGCCCACGATCGTCTTGATCTTGCCCCGGCAGCCCCGCTCGCGCAGGATCTCGACGACTTCCTTCATCCCGACCATGGTGGTGGTCAGCAAGGCCGACAGGCCGATGACCGGAGCCTCCTGCTCGATCGCCGCCTCGACGAAGCGGGCGGGTGGCACGTCCTTGCCGAGGTCGATCACTTCGAAGCCCGCGCCCTGCAGCATGATGCCGACCAGGTTCTTGCCGATGTCGTGGAGGTCGCCCCTGATCGTGCCGATCACGACCTTGCCCAGCATCGGGACCTTGTCCCGAAGGAGCAGCGGCTTGAGCAGGTCCAGGCCGGCGTACATGGCCCGGGCGGCGAGCAGCACCTCGGGCAGGAAGATCTGGTGGGTGCGGAACTGCTCGCCCACGACGCTCATGCCCGCGAGCAGGCCCTCGTTCAGTATCGAGGCCGGCGCCCGACCCGCCTGGATCGCGGCTTGCGTGCGGTCGCGAACGGCCGCATCGTCGCCGCGCTCGAGCGCCTCCGCCAGCGACTCCATTGCGTCCATGGGTCTCCTCTCTTGCCTCAGCGACGGACCGACGCCATGCGCAGTCTGCACTCGCGCGTCGTGCACGCCTCGCAGAACGGGAAGTCGGGCCGGAAGCGGTGGCTATCACCGGTGCCGCCGACGAGCACGCCGGAGACCGACTTCAGGGGCGTCATCAGGAAGCTGCTGTTCAGGTGGATGCCGATCTCCTCGGGGCGCAGCCGGGCGAACAGCCGCCGCTGCCCGCTCACGTGCCAGCCGCAGTAGCCCGGGCTGTAGGGGAGTACCTTCGCATGGTCCGGCGCCACGCCGCGCTCGGCGAGGGTGCTGCTGAAGCGCTCGGCCAGGCAGCCGGAGAGGCGGTCGGCGGCCGCCGACGCGACCGCGTCGAGCAGGTAGGCGACTGCCATGTCCTGGTCGTCGAACAGCTCTCCGATGCGACGGCTGACCCCTTCCCCTACCGTGGCCGCGTACAGGGCGAGGCCGTCGCCGCGCGCCACGATCTCCGGCAACGGCGTGACCGGCGGGTTGCTGCCCTCGCCTTGGTAGACCGTCTGGAACTCCTCGCGCGTCAGCTCCTCGACCAGGCCCACCGGTGCCGCCAGCTCCCCGAATAGCTCGCAGGCCGAGTCGAACGCGGCGCGCACGCGGGTCGGCAGCGAAGTTCCCATCTCCACGCCCTGGGCGCGCAGCAGCTCCTGCTCGGGGGGCCGGACTTGCTCTGCTGCGAAGCGGACAACCTCCCTCATGCGTCACGCGCCGGCAGCGCCGGCATACCCGCCCGGCGAGCCTCGGCCTCCATCAAGCGCACCAGCTCCCGGGCGGTGTCGCCGGGCAGCCGGGAAGGCCGGTAGCCGGCCAGCCGCCGCTCGACCTCGGCCCGCGCCCGTTCGCCGAGGGTTAGCGAGCCCTCCTCCTGCCAGCGGGCGCGGTTGGCGCGGTCGATCAGCGGCCCCGGGAAGGTGATCTCGCTGCGCAGGTGCCGCCGGGTGTGCTCGGTGATGAGCAGGTGGCCCTCGGCCAGCAGCTCCAGGAAGTGGGGAACGGCGGGGAAATCCTCGCGCGGCTCGATGCCGCGGGCCAGGCGCAGCGCCATGCCGCAGATCTCGTCGTCGAGCACCAGCTTCTCCAGGCTCTGGCAGCTCTCGAAGTCGAGCATGCCGGGTCCCGAGATGCTGTTGATGCCGGACGCGGCCGCCAGCACGGCGCCCATCCCCGTCTCCAGGCCGGCCTGCGCGTCCAGCAGCTTGGAGTCGGACAGCGAGATGTAGGCCTGGGTCGGCAGGCCCAGGCGCTGGCCGATCTCGTTGTAGGCGCAGTCGATCATCATGGTCTCGATGGCGCCCATCGGGGTCGTCTCGTAGCGCACGTCGAAGACGGCGGGGGAGCCTCCCCACAGGATCGGCGCCCCGGGGGCGGCGAGCTGGCCGATCACGTAGCCCGAAAGCGTCTCCGCCGCGTGCGCGACCAGCGTTCCCACCAGGGTCACCGGGG
The DNA here is from genome assembly GCA_964354255.1 of uncultured Acidimicrobiia bacterium. Classification (GTDB taxonomy): domain Bacteria; phylum Actinomycetota; class Acidimicrobiia; order Spongiisociales; family UBA11373; genus VGBK01. The sequence continues at coordinate 3,346 of CAYGYX010000020.1, forward strand.
CCATGAAGCCCGCCAGCGGCATCGAGACGATCTCCGTCGGAATCCCGGCTTGGGCGCAATCGACCAGGTTCTGGCTGGTGACGTTGCTCCAACTGAGCGGCGAGGTGGGGCAGCACGCGAAGACCGTGAGCGGCTGGTCGCGCAGGGCCTGGGCGCTGCCGCGCACGGCCACCTGCATCTCGCGCATGACGCCGAAGGACTCGACGGTGAAGGCGCCGGTGACGACCGGCTTCTCGCCGTAGAGCAGGCTCAGGAAGAGGCGGTAGCTGTCCTGGATCGTCTCGCTCACGTCGGCGGGGATGAGGGCCGTGCTCTGAGCCGCCAGGTTGGCGAGGCCGCTCACCAGCTTGACGTGCTGGACGTAGTCCGCCGTCGTCGGCTTGCGCATCGTGCCGGTCGCCGAGTCGAGCACCAGGATCGCCGTCGAGCCGGGGGTGAAGTGCACATTGTTGCCCGAGAGGTCGTGGGTCTGGGTGCCCAGGACGTCGTACAGCCGGATGGCGCCCGGCGCGGCGGCGAGCGCCTGGTCGACGAGCACCGCCGGTAGGCGGACCCGGCGGGTCGTTCCGTCGACCGGGGCGCCGTGGTCGGCGAGCAGCGCCAGGACGCCGTCGTTGTGGATCTCGACGCCGATCGTGGCGAGCACGTCGCGCGCCTCGTCCAGGATGCGGTCGATCAGCGCCTCGTCGAGTAGTTGCAGCCTGGGCCTCAAGCAGCGTCCTCCCCCGGCACGAACCGAGAAGCCACTCTACGCCGGTCGGCCCCGCGCGGCATGAGGTCTACCAGGGTGACGGCTACCGGCCCTTGAACGGGAAGACCCCGAGACCGAACAGGGGTGCCTGCCGGGCCAGGTGGGTCCAGTCCGCCGATGGCGCGAAGTCGCCGGAGGTCTCTGTTCGGATCCCGCCGGGCCCGAGCGCTGGGGAGGAGCCGACCGGCCGAGCCGGGAGCCCGGCCCGCCGGTTCGTTGGGTTGGGCACCCGATCTGAACCGCGAAGAGAGGCCACGGCAGTACGTCGGGTCAGGGCGCCGACTGCCTCCCCTGCCGGCCGTGGGCGGGCGGCTGCACCGGAACCCCGCCACGGCGGGGGTGCATCCCGAACAGGTAGCGCAGCCAGTTCCACCGGCGCACGACCTCGTAGCACAGGAACGTGCCTGCCGGGGAGGCGGCGAGAAGCACCAGCCACAGCCAGGCCCGGGAGAGGTTCGCGCCGACCATGTAGAAGGCCAACACGACGATGACGGTCTGGTGGAGGATGTAGACCGGGTAGGAGCCCTCGGCCAGGTACTCGAGGCTCGGCGAGGTGCGTTCGAAGAATCGGCTTCCCAGGCCGAGCAGTCCGACGATGAGCAGCCAGGAGGTCGTCGTCCCGAGGAAGTCGATCCCGGTCAGGGCCGGTGAAGGGTCGGCCAGGCTGTGACGCCAGGTGGTGGAGGCGACCCACCCCGCCGCTCCCGCCACCCCGAGGGGGATGGCGAGCCACATCCAGCGTCTCGCCGCCGCCACGAACTCCTGGGAGCACAGCGCCAGATAGCCGAGGACGAAGAAGGCGAAGCAGTAGAAGGGGTTATCCCCGCCGATCTCCGGGAGAAAGCCGGCGGCGAGGAGGGCGAGGCCGGTCGGGAGCCAGCCGGCAGGGTGGGCCGGGATCCGGGAGAGGCCCACGAGCCGCGAATCCTCCTGGTGCCGGCCTGCCCATAGGGGCAGCGCAGCCAGCGAGAAGACGAGCAGGTAGAGGATGAACCACAGGTGGCCGGTTCCCAGCCCACCGAAGTAGTCATCCCGGCCGAAGTCCACGTGGAGGAAGTCGCCGCCGACCAGGTAGCGCAGGTACGAGTAGCGGTAGCCGGAGTTGAAACGGGCTCCGTACCAGGTCCGGGGCGGGATGAGCACCCGGATGCCGAAGACGAGCGGCACCAGCAGCCGCTTGACTCGCTCCCCGGGCGTATTCCCCCCGGCGGCGCCGACCCAGCGCCAGGTAGGTGGACGCCCCCACCAGGACGAACAGCAGCGGCATGTGCCACCCGTCGATAAACGCCAACACCCGTGACGCCAGCGCGGAGACCTGCCGCCCCTTGACGTGGAAGCCCTCACCCACGTTGAACACGCGTCCGGCGTGGAGGGGGAAGAGGAACAGGACCGCCAGCGCCCGAAGCCAATCGATGTAGTGCAGACGCCGCGGCGTCATTCCCCCACTCCCGCCGGCAGCCTACTGAAGGGCCTACCGCCTTCCCCGGCCGGCGGCATCCTGCGCGCTCCACCCCGGGGCCGGCGTCGACGGTGGTGAGTCGAGCGATGGGCGGCCCCGCAGCAGAAACGACCCGACACACTCCACCAGCACCGGCGAGAGGGCTCGGCGCGCCATACCCGCACCTCCGGGCCACCGGCCTGCCGTCCCGCCCCGACCGTCGGTCCACCGACCTGATGGCGTGAGATCAGCTGCCCGTCGATGCGTCCATCCGGCTGGGGTCCCGCGAGGCGACCCGTTCCCGCGGCCACCGCCGGGTGGTGCCGGCGTGCTTGTCAGGCGGCCGTCCGGTCGGTGAAGTCGGCCCACGCCGTTCGCAGCCTCTCCCAATAGCCCAGGGAGAAGGTGCCCAGGGCGCGCTGGACGCGTACCTCTTCCCGCACGTCGGGCACGATGGCCAGGATGTAGATGCCGCAGACCCAGAGGGAGAACCACAGGCCCGGTCCCCATCCCTGCCCTATCGCGTACCACGGGATCAGGAAGAAGGCCGACCCGTTCCGGGCCGCGTAACCCGAAGTGAAGACCAGCAGGCCGACTATCGCCCCGGCCACCAGTACGGCAGGGATGACAACGGGGTTGATGACCAGCATGGCCCCCAGCAGGCAGGCCTGGCCCCGGCCGCCGCGGAAGCGGTGCCAGACCGGGTAGACGTGCCCGGTCAGGACGGCGGCCCCCGCCACCAGGTGCCACGACCCGTCGGGCCAGGCGAGATGCACCGCCAGGGTGGGGATGAGGGCCTTCAGCGCATCCAGGACGATGACCAGGAGGCCCCAGCGGATCCGTCCCCGGCCGAGCAGGCTGGTGGCGCTGACGCCCCGGTAGGTCCAGGTTTCGCTGCTGCCGGGGACGGGCAGGTCGGTGGCCAGCAAGTCGTCGCCCGGGACGGCCCGGCGCCCCACCAGGCGGGCCGAACTGACGGAACCCAGCAAGTACCCCCCGACGGCAATCCCGAGCGGAATCAAGATGGATCTCACGGTCCTCCGATCGGACCGGCCGGCGCGGGGGGCCCGTCCTCCTCGGGGGGCGAGTAGTCCGGGTAGCGCTTCACGTCGGCGATCCGCTCTTTCCAGGGGCGCGGGTCACGCCGCCAGGCACGGGCCGCCCCCACCGCCTCCACCGCGCTCTTCCACCAGTAGAGGCCGTTGGCCAGCAGCGCGAACCCCAGTCCCCACATGTCACCGCGCCAGGCGAACCAGGGGATTACCAGGATGGGCCAGGCATCAGTGGTCAGGTAGGCGCTGCCCAGGGCGATCCCGACGACTGCCCCCACGCCCACGGTTGTCGGCAGTGAAGGCCAATCAATGGCCAACAGGCCCCCCATGAGCGGGGACATGCCGAAGCCGCCGGCGAACCGGTGATACACCGGCAGGACGTGGCCGACCACCGCGCCGGCGGCCGCCAGCACGTCCTCCGGGCCCTCCGGCCAGAGGAGGTGGGCCGCCATGGCCGGGGTGAAGGCCTTGAGGATGTCGATGGCCGCCGCCGTCAGCCCCGCCCTCTCCCCGGCCCGGGCCAGCAGCATCGAGGAGCTCACCCCCACGGTCACCACCGATTCTCCCGTCCCATCGAGGGTTACCCGTGTGCGGGAGAGGTCCCGGCCGGGGGCGGTGAAGTGGCCCACCAGGCGGGCCCCGGACAACGAGCCCAGGAGGTATCCCACCAGCGCGGCCAGGGGCAGCGTCAGCTCACCGCCCACCGCTCTCACCCCCCGGCTCGACCAGTACCTCCCCGGTGTACCCATCCACGCTGAGCAGGGCCCCGTCGGGCACCTGCATCGCCCCATCCACCGAGACCACGCAGGGAAGGCCGTACTCCCGGGCGGCGATGGAGCTATGTGACAGCATGCCGCCCGATTCCGCCACCACCGCGCTCGCCCGGGCGAAGAGCGGGGTCCAGGACACGTCCGAATAGGGGATGACCACCACGTCACCCGGGCGGACCCGGTCGAACTCGGCGACGCCGCGAATCACCCGCGCCGGGCCGGTGTGATGGCCCCGCGAGGTCGGGGTTCCCGCCAGCCGCCGCACCGCCCCGGTGGCGGCGCCGGCGGGCACGAAGTCGTCGCCGAAGATGAGCTCGGGCATGACCGCGTCGCGCAACCGCTCGATCTCGGCCCGGCGTTCGGCGGCGAGCGCCGACACCGGCCCGGCCCCTGCCCCCGCCAGCAGCGTCCCGGTGAGCTCCTTCAGGTAGAGGTACATGACGTCGTCGGGCCGGGCCAGCAGCCCGCGCTCGGCCAGGCGCTTCCCCATCTCCAAGAAGTAGGGTCGGAACAGGCCGTAACCGAGGGTGTACGCCGAGCTCACCGCCTCCCGGTACACGACGAAGCGGCGGGCCCGCCCGTACAGGAACCGTGCGCCGGGCCGACGCAACGGGCCGAGCCGGGATCGGACCTGCTCCCAGGTGGTTCGCTCCGGCCGCGCAGCCGGGCCGCCTCCGGCCAGGGCCATCGCCAGCAGGAGTTCCGGCTTCTCCCGCCACGGCACCGAGGAGAAGTCGTTGCCGCTGTCGCTCAGGTGGCCGAAGGCCGCCAGGAACCGGTCGAACTCCCGGCGCAGGCGCTCGGGCAGCGCGGCCGGGCCCTCGGCGGCGGCGCGTTCCCGGGTGGCCTGGTCGAGGGTGGCCACCAGCTCGGCCAGCCGGTCCAGGTGGCGACCGGGCTGGTAGGTCTCCAGGTCGGTGCGGCCGGCGGTCAGGTCGAAGGTGGCGAAATCCACCCCGGCGCCGGCCAACCGTCGGCGCAGCATGCCCGAGTAGAGGTTGGCCAGCAGCGGGGTGACGATGTTGAAGTACGCGGCCCGGCAGCCCACCTCCATCAGAGCGGACACGTCGGCCGCCAGTTGCTCGTCGGTCATCGCCGACAGGTTCCCCACCGGGAAGCGGTCGAACTCGGCCCGCAGCTGCGGTAGGTCGCGGCGGACCACCGCGCCGAAGCCGAGCTTGCGCCCGGCCGCGAGCAACAGGCGGGGCAGTCGGCGCATGGTGGCCGCGGTCGGCCTGAGGCGTGGCCGCGCCTCCCCGCCCTCCAGGCCGAGGAGCAGCTCCAGGGTGTCCGACGGCATGCCCAGCAGGCGGAACACGCCGCCGATGGCGGTCATGTTGAAGTACGACCGGTAGGCGAACGCCCTGGCCAGGTCGGCCGGGCGGAGGTCGTGAGTGCCGATCAGCTCGCCGAACAGCCGGATCCAGGCCCCGTTGACCATGGGGACGTTCACCGACCACACCAGCGGCTTGATGATGCCCGGCATCATCTCCTTGGAGATGCGGTTGGAGTAGACGGTCACCGTGTCGAGGTCGGTGAGGGGGTGGAGCCGGGTCCACCACACCCGGGACCCGTCCCATTGCCACTCGAGGGCGATCGGCCCGCCGTATCCCCGGGCCAGCCGGCGGGTCCGCTCGACGATCGACCTCACTTCTGCGGCGGCCAGCAGCGGGTGATCCGGCGAGGTGACGAACGCTCCCCAGCGGTGCACCCAGCGGGCGGTGGAGACGGCCTCGGCGGCCGGCCGGTCGCGGGGCCCGCCCACCGCCTCGACTACCACCTCGTCGAGGCCGGTCATCGGATTCCGGGAGAAGGCCACCCCCGAGGCGACGGCCTCCCGTATCTCCTGCACGAGCACCGGGGAGCCGTTGCGCCCCGCTTCGGCCACGGCGGTCGCCAGCCCCGAGTGAGCGACGAACACCGGGGCGGCCGGCGCCTCGGCCCCCGGCCCTTCCGCGTGTGCCCCCGGCGAGGGCCAGATCGCATAGCGGCCCTCACCGCCCAGCCCGCTCAGGGCCGCCGCCGGCGCGCCCCCATCGATAGGGCTCCGGGTGACCACCCACGTGTCCGGGACGGGGATCCCCTGAGCCAGCAGCCACCGCAGGCGGCGGGCCTCCTCCCCGATCCCGGCATCGGCGGTCGACGGACCGAGCAGCAGCAGGCCGTCACTCACGGCGGGGAATGTAGCCGGGGAGCGCCCGGCCGTGCCGGGTCTCGAATCGCGCACCCGGCCCGGTGGGCGTCCGGGCGCCAGATGCGAAGCGTTGGCGGCATGCATTCAGGCGGCCCCACCAATATGATCGCTGCCTCCTGATGCCGATGGGGGTTCGATGACCGCCGCGTGGTACGCCGCCGTGGCCGCCCTGGCGGTCGGCGTGGGTGCGCTGGGAACCGTCTGCCTGACCACCCATCCGCTGCGGATGGGTCGCTACCTGCTCGCCTGGAGCGCCGCCCTGTTCGGCCTCGGGCTGGCCCTGGCCTTCGCCCCCGCCTCAGGCCACCGGTGGATCGGCCTCGGCGTGGCGCTCGCCCTGGCCCTCGCCGCCTACCTGCTCGCCGCGGTGCGCATCCTCTCCCGCGCTGACCCCCGCCCTCTGCCTCCCATCTCCCGGGTCTCGGGCGAGCCGGGCGCCGGACACACCGCGGTGGTCTACTTCACCCACGGCGAGCCCGAGACGTACGACCCGATCGGCTGGATCAACCAGTTCCGGGAGTTCGACCAGCAGAAGATCCGCTTCGTCCCGCTGGTGGCCCGGCCCATCTTCCTGCAGCGCCTGCGCACCGGCTACCTGCGCATCGGGCGCAGCGAGCACCGCCGCACCCACCAGCGCATGCTCGCCGCCCTGGAGCAGTCCTTCCGGGAGCGCGGCGACTCCACCACCCGCTTCTACCTGTGCTTCCTGGACGACCGGCCCCGGCCCGACGCGGCGGTGATCCGGGCCCTCAACGAGGGGGCCGACCGGATCGTCGTGGCCGAGGTGTTCCTCACCGTCTCCAACCACACCGCCGAGGGCAAGGAGCTCATCGACGCCCTCGACGTAGAGAACCGCTTCGGCGTCCCCGTCGTCTACAGCGGGCCGCTGCACGATTCGGCCACGCTGCGCAGGATGTTCGTCGAGCGGACGGAGCAGGCCGCCGACGGCCTGGACCGGTCCCGGGTAGGGGTCCTCCTCGTCGGCCACGGACAGCCCGACGACTGGGATCGGCGCTGGCCCACGCAGACCGAGCAGGAGATGTCCTTCCGCCGGGGGGTGCTCACCGCGCTGGAGAAGGCGGGCTTCTCTCCCGAGAACCTGAGCCTCGCCTGGATGGAGTTCAAGGAGCCGCGCCCGGCGGAGAAGGCCGAGGAGCTGGCGGCACGCGGGGTGCAGAGGATCCTCTACTTCTCGGCGGCGATCAGCGCCGACTCCATGCACAGCCAGTACGACACCCCCCGGCTACTCGCCCGGGCGCGCCTCCCCGGGGAGGTCGCCCTGGTCAACCTGGGCGCCTGGAACGACCACCCGCGGGCCATCCAGGCCATCCGCGAGAAGGTCGACGCCTGCCTAGCAGGATGACTCCCGGCCGGCCGGAGAGAGGTCGCCTCGGCGAGCTGGCCCGGCTGTTCCTGAAGCTGGGCGTCGTCTCCTTCGGCGGCCCGGCGGTGCACATCGCCATGATGCAGGACGAGGTGGTGAAGCGCCGCGGCTGGATGGACGATCAGCAGTTCCTGGACCTGGTGGGGGCCACCAACCTGATCCCCGGGCCCAACTCGACCGAGATGGCCATCCACATCGGGCTCGCCCGGGCCCGCTGGCGGGGGTTGCTGGTGGCCGGCCTGTGCTTCATCCTGCCGGCGGCGGCGATCGTCCTGGGGCTGGCGTTCCTTTACGTGCGCTACGGATCCACCCCTCAGGGGCAGGCCCTGCTCTACGGCATCGAACCGGTGGTGATCGCGGTGCTGCTGCAGGCGCTGGTGCGCCTCGGCCGCACCGCCGTCAAGGGGCCCGGGCTCGCCTTGATCGGCGCCGCCGCCCTGGCCCTCTACCTGGTGGGGGTGAACGAGCTGGTGGTGCTCTTCGGAGGGGCCGCCCTCTACATGGTGGCGCGCAACGTGCGGCGGATGGCCCTGGGCTCTCCTTTATGGTTGCCCTGGGCGCTGCCGGTCGCCCCCGCCCTGACCCAACTCGACCCCCAGCGGGCCGTGGACCTGGGCCGGCTCTTCCTGGTGTTCCTCAAGGTCGGGGCCCTCCTCTACGGCAGCGGTTACGTCCTGCTGGCCTTCCTGCGGGCGGATCTGGTGGACGGCCTGGGCTGGCTCACCGAGGGCCAGCTGTTGGATGCGGTGGCGGTGGGGCAGATGACCCCGGGCCCGGTGTTCACCGCCGCCACGTTCGTGGGCTACCTGCTCCACGGTTTCGCCGGCGCCGCGGTGGCGACCATCGGGATCTTCCTGCCCTCCTTCGTCTTCGTGGCGGCCGTCAACCCGCTCATCCCCAGGCTGCGGCGATCCCCGTGGGCGGCGGCGGGGCTGGACGGGGTGAACGTGGCAGCGCTGGGCTTGATGGCCGGGGTGGCCTACCAACTCGGACGGGGGGCGATCATCGACATCCCGACTCTCGCCCTCGCCCTGGCCGCCCTGGTGGCCCTGGTGCGCTTCCGGGTCAACTCGGCCTGGGTGGTACTGGGCGGGGGGCTGGCCGGCGTGCTCATCGAGTTGGTTCGCTGATCCGGCCGGCCCGGCGGTGGCGACGCCCGGATCGGGGGTCTGGCGGCAGCGCGGCCAACGGCGCAGGTCGGCACCGGGTCTCCCGACGGATTGCAGCCGTACGGGCCGGCGCCGGAGGCCGGGTGGACGGAGCCGCGGTAGCGCGTGACCCCCCGTGCGATACTCCCGCCATGCGGCACCGAAGGGCCGGCGGGCCGGCAGTGCTCATCGTCGGGTTGCTCGTGACGGGGCCGGTCGCCGCCTTCTTGGGGGTGATCCCAGCGGGGGCTGAGACGGTCCCCTTCACCGACCAGGAAGTGTGCGACTTGATCCCGGCGTACGAGGGGGGATACGGGCCGGGGTCACACGAGCCGGGCGGCAACCCGCATGGGTACTCAATCGCCTCGTGCAGTTACGAGGTCTTCCTGCAGCCGGGAGTCCTGTTCGTGCACGTCCAGCTCTTCGGCAGGTGGGGCACCCCTCCTCCGTCGGAGGAGACGGCGCGGAACGCCTTCGACGTCGAAGCGCAGGGCCTCGCCGCCCGCTGGGGAAGCGCCGGCGAGCCGCTGGACATCGGTGACGCGGCCCGGCACTGGTCGGAGGGCGAGGACCACACCCTGGCCCTGGTGGGGCCCTTTGTCATCCACGCCTGGGGCCAGGAAGCCGACACAGTCGCCGCCGCCCGGGAGGTCGCGGCGGCCGCGGCCGCCCTCGCTCCCGGCACCGCGACCACCACCACTTCCACCACCACTTCCGCCACCACCGTCACTCCCGCGAGTACGACCACGGAACCCCCGATGGAACCGGACGAGCCCGAGCTCGCTTCTTGCGCGCCGCAGGGCACGGTCACCGACCAGGCGGGCGCGCCGATGCCGGGTCTGCGGGTCCGGCTGCTGCTCTCCGGGGAGGTGGCCGACCAGCGAGTCACCGACGGGGACGGCTGGTACCAGTTCGCCGACCTGGAGTTCCTGGCGGAGGCCTACGAGTTCGACCCGGCCGAGGATGGCTATGTGGTCGCGGTGGTGCTGCAGGACGCGGTGGAGGGCGCGGCGCGCTTCGAGGTTCGGTACGGGCCCCAGGGGGTGCTCCCCGAGGTGCGCCGCGGCCCCCTGACGGTGGAGGCCGACCCCACCTGCCGGGTCGACTTCGCCTTTGCCGACATCGGCGACGAGTATTCCGTGGCGGCCGGCCCGGCGAGCGCCGACGAGTGGCGGAGCCTGGCGCTCGCCTACCAGAGCATCCGCAAGGCCCACGCCTTCGCCGCCGATTCGCTCGGCACGCCGCTGACGATGACCCCGCTCCCCGTGTACATGTTCTGCCGGGGAAGCCCGCCGGGAGTGCATGGGAGGGAATGCCTGGACACGGCGTTCTGGCAGGGCTCCTACTCCTACGACGAAACGCAGCAAGGCCAGCCCTTCCTCGCCTTCCCCGTCTCCGACAGCCTTGCCTGGAATGCCCGTTGGCGTCCGCTCAACGCCGAATACCACGAGTTCGGGCACGCCTTGATGGCCGATGCGTTCGGGGGCTACATGCCGTCGATGCCCGGCCTGGCCAACCACGCCGGGTATCGCAACGCCGCGTCCACCGACTCCTGGACCGAGGGCTTCGCCGAGTGGTTCGCCACCCAGGTGGCCCGTCATGCCGACGGCGCCCCCCGGTGGTGGCTGTACCCGGGTCCGGTGGAAGTGATCAACCTGGAGGACAACCGGCTGGTCACCGGGAATCAGGGCAAGGACGAGGAGCTGGCCATTGCCGGGATCCTGGTGGACATGGTGGACGGGGACGCCGACTATGCGGCACCCGCCTGGCGGCAGCTGACGGTGGTCAGGTACGCCAACCGGGTCGATGCCGGGCACCCCGCCGGCGGGGCCGTCGCGGTCGACATTCGCAACGACACCGGCGTGGCCCAGAGCTCCATCGCGGTGAGCGGGGACTTCGGCGAGGGAGGGGGACTGCTGGCGACCCGGGTGGCCGGCTTCATCGAGCCGGACACCTTGCCGCCGGGGGCGACCGGCCGGGCGTACATCCCCTACCGCGAAGGCTTCGGGTGGGCCGACCTGCGCGGGGTCAGAGTGGTCGGGCTGGGGAGCGGGGACGACGACGGCGTCACCCGCACCGCGGCCGAGGTCTGGCAGGCGATCCTGGCGTATCGGAGTACGTCGGAGTACTCCAAGGGCCACGTGATGAACACGGCGGAGTTGTACCAGGCGCTGCGCAGCGCGTTCCCCGCCGACCTCGCCGCCATCGACGGCATCTTCGTGGCGCACGGCGTGTACGCCGACATGGCCCCGCGCAACAGCGCCCACGACCCGGGGGAGCCGATCGGTACCACCAGCCCCGACGGCAGCCGGTTGCGCGCCGACTACCTGGCGCCCGAGGTCTTTCAGGCGGCGATCGACACGGCCGGCGTGCCGGCCCGGGTGCAGGTGCAGGTGCTCTACCCCCAACCGCGCGACGGGCTGAGCTACGCCTACTCCACGACCCCCGACCCGGAGACGGGAACCATCTCGGTGGCGGTGCCCCCGGTGGGCACCGGGGCGTTGGTGCGCATGGTGGTGTGGGCGGACGGTCACCTCCCGGCCCTGCTCCCCGACCTGTACGCCGAAGGCTTCTGGGCGCAGGCCGAGGCCAACGAGTACCGGCCCTTCCTGGACTACCAGGTGAGTTTGCCCGTCGGCGATGTGATGACCGATGCCGTGGCCACCGACGCCGACGGGACGCCGGCGGGCGGCGCCGGGTTCCTGCTGCCGCTGCTGGTGGCGCTGGCCGCCGTCGCGGTCGCCGCCGGCGGGCTCTGGTGGGGGCGACGCCGGGCAGCCGCGGCGGGTGTGGGCGGGGTCGGGCTACCCGCCCCCGGGCCTGCACCCTCGGATGGCCCGGCGCGGCTCGGCACCCACTCCGTCCCGGCGAGCGGGCTCCCGGGGTGGGGGGAGCCCGACGGATCCACCCCCGAGGTGGCGGCTTTCGCCGGCGGGGCCGTCCTGGAGGTGGTGGAGCGGCGAGCCGACTGGGCGCTCGTCCGCAGCGCCGACGGCACGGAGGCCTGGGTGGACGGCCGTCGTCTGGCGTCTGTCGCCGAGATCCCGCCTCCCCCTCCGCCGCCCGACGAGGACGCGGTGCTCGCCCCCGGAGCAGTGGCGAGCGCGTCGGCCGTCCCCGCCCGATCCGGTGTCGTCCTGCTCCTCGCGGCGGCGATGGCGGTGAGTGCCTTCCTGCCGTGGCGGGCCAACTGGGAGCCGTCGGCCTTCAACACGTCGGCCACCTTCCTGTGGAATGTGGAAGCCGACGTCGGCTGGTTCAGTATCGGCCTTGTCTTCCTGCTGCTGGGCCTGGCCGCACTGTCCACGCTCTTCGTGGGCCGGCTCTGCCGGTACCGGAGGGCGTTGGGGGGAATCGCCGCCGGTCTGGCCCTGCTGTGGCTCGTGGAGACCGCCAGGTACCTGGTCTGGTTCGATGTGTGGCCGCGCCTGGGGGCGATGTTCACCCAGGAGTTCGCCGCCGGCCCCTGGCTGGCCCTCGCCGCCGGCCTGGTGCTGCTCCTCAAACGTCGCTGAGGGCGCCGGCCCCAGGCCGCTGTCACCTCGGCAGGAGCTGCTCAGGCCGGCCCCTTGGGCCGGCGGCCCGGCAGGACCCGTCTCACCCCTCGCTACCCCGGTGGGGTCGACTGGGGGTGGGTAGGCTGCGGCGATGCCCCCGGCCGGTGACCCCCGCTTCGACCTCCTGTTCGAGCCGGTGCCGATCGGGCCCCTCGTCGCCCGCAACCGCTTCTTCCAGGTGCCGCACTGCAACGGCATGGGCTGGCGGGACCCGTCGGCCCTGGCCGCCATGCGGGGCGTCAAGGCCGAAGGGGGATGGGCGGTGGTTTCCACCGAGGAGGTCTCCATCCACCCGTCGTCGGACCCCACCCCCTTCGTCGAGGGGCGCCTGTGGGACGACGCCGACCTCCCTGCCCACGTACAGGTAGTGGAGGCCATCCACGCCCACGGGGCCCTGGCCGCCATCGAACTGGTGCACGGCGGGATGAGCGCCCCCAACTACTACACCCGCCTCGCCCCCATGGGCCCCGGCCACCGGGTGCTGGCCAACGACTACTACGCCCCGGTTCAGGCGCGGCGGATGACCCGGGAGGACATTCGCGACTTGCGCCGCTGGCATCGGGCGGCGGTGGAGCGGTCCCTGGCCGCCGGGTACGACGTCGTCTACGTCTACGCCGGGCACGCCCTCACCACGCTGCAGTTCTTCCTCTCCCCCCGCTACAACCAGCGCGACGATGAGTACGGGGGGCCGCTGGAGAACCGGGTACGGCTGCTGCGGGAGGTGCTGGAGGACACCCGTGAGGCGGTGGCAGGGCGGGCGGCGGTCGCCTGCCGCATCGCGGTGGACGAACTGGCCGGTGACCTGGGAATCGGCCGGGCCGACATCGAGGGGATCCTGGGCATGGTGGGTGAGATCCCCGATCTCTGGGACTTCATGGTCGGCAGCTGGGAGGACGACTCCCTGCCCTCCCGATTCGGCCCGGAGGGAGCCCACGAGGAGCGGGTGGCCGGGTTGAAGCAGCTCACCTCCAAGCCGGTGGTCGGGGTGGGCCGGTTCACCTCGCCCGACACGATGGTGCGCATGGTCCGCCAACGGGTGCTGGACTTCATCGGCGCCGCCCGCCCGTCCATCGCCGACCCGTTCCTGCCGGCCAAGATCGCCGAGGGCCGGGCCGACGAGATCCGCGAGTGCATCGGCTGCAACATGTGCGTCTCCGGCGATTACACGGTGGCGCCGATCCGCTGCACCCAGAACCCATCGATGGGCGAGGAGTGGCGGCGGGGCTGGCACCCGGAGCGGTTCCGCCCGGTTGTCCCGCCCGAGCGGTTGCTGGTGGTGGGGGCGGGACCGGCCGGCCTGGAGGCAGCTTTGGCCGCGGGCAAGCGCGGCGCCGAGGTGGTGGTGATCGAGGCGCGCCGGGAGATCGGCGGGCGGGTGGCGCGGGAGGCCCGGCTGCCCGGCCTGGCGGCCTGGCGGCGGGTGCTCGACTACCGGCAGGACCAGATCCGCCGGCTCGCCAACGTGCAGGTGTACCTGGAGAGCGCCATGACCGCCGAGGAGATCCTCGAGCACCCCTTCGGGCACATCGCGGTGGCCACCGGATCGACCTGGCGGCGGGACGGCGTCGGCTACCGCCATGCGCGGCCGATCGACATCGACCCGTCCCTGGAAGTGCTCACCCCCGACGACCTGATGGACGGGTCGCGACCCGGAGGCCGGCGGGTCGTGCTGTTCGACGACGACCACTACTACCTGGGCGGGGTGCTGGCCGAACTGCTGGCCGCCGAGGGATACCGGGTGGAGTTGGTCACCCCCGCCGCCGACGTGTCTGCCTGGACGCACCACACGCTGGAGCAGCACCGCATCGCCGCCCGGCTGCTGGGGATGGGAGTGGAGATCGTCACCCATCAGTCGGTGGAGCGGATCGGGGCGGGAGGGGTGACCACCGCCTGCGTCTTCAGCGGGCGAACCGCCGAACGGGAGGCGGACGCGGTGGTGCTGGTCACCTCCCGGCTCCCCAACGAGCAGCCGGCCCTGGGCCTGCTGGAGCGATGCGGGCGGATGAGCGGCCCCGCTCCTCAGGTGAGAGCGGTGGGGGACGCCTGCGCGCCGGGGACGATCGCCGCGGCGGTGTGGGACGGTCGGCGCTTCGCCGAGGAGTTGGAGGGCCCGGACGCCGAGGCGCCGTTCCGGCGTAACGTGCCGGCGCTCTAGGTCGGGGGTTCGGCCTACGCCCTGAGGGCGGCCGTCGGGCCGGGTCGGCGCCCCCCGGCTCTCCACCCCGGGCAGGGGGTGAAGGCCGGCGGAGCCCCGCCGGGCGCGGCTGCTACGTTGGGGCCGGAGGGTCCGGGGGCCCATCGGCGGGGGAGAGGGAGAGGACGAGGATGCCACGGCGACCGATCGACCTGCGCAGCGACACCGTCACCCGGCCCAGCGCCGGTATGCGCCAGGCGATGTTCGAAGCCGAGGTGGGCGACGACGTGCTGGGCGACGACCCCACCGTCATCCGACTCCAGGAGCGCACGGCGGCACTGTGCGGCAAGCAGGCGGCGCTCTACTTCCCCTCCGGCACCCAGGCCAACCAGGCGGCGCTGCACGCGCAGACCCGCAGCGGCGATGAGCTCTTCCTGCACGCCCACGCCCACATCATCTACTACGAGCAGGGCGGGGCGGCGGCGCTGAGCGGCCTGCAGCTGCGCTGCTTCGATTCTCCCGACGGCACGCTGGATCCCGACGCCATGGTGGAGCACGTGCACTCGGAGGCGGATCCGCATTGGGCGCCTACCCGGGTCGTCGCCCTGGAGAACACTCACAACCACTGCGGCGGGCTGGTCTACCCCCTGGAGAAGATGCGGGCGGTACGCGAGTTCTGCGACCGCCACGGGCTGCTGCTCCACCTGGACGGCGCCCGCATCTGGAACGCCCACGTGGCCACCGGCGTGCCCCTGGCCGAGATCGCGGCGCCCTGCGATACGGTCAGCGTCTGTCTCTCCAAGGGTCTGGGGGCGCCGGTGGGGTCGCTGGTGCTCTGCCGCGCCGAGCTGCTCCCGCGGCTCGTCCGGGCCCGCAAGCTGCTGGGCGGCGGTATGCGGCAGGCCGGCATCCTGGCGGCGGCGGGGCTGTACGCGCTGGAGCGCAACATTGGGCGTATGGCCGAGGATCACCGCCGGGCGCGTAGTCTGGGGGAGCGGCTGGGGCGGGTGCCGGGCCTGCGGGTCGATCTGGACAAGGTGCAGACCAACATGGTCTACGCCGACACCCGCGACTCGGGGATGACCGCCGCCGACCTGGTCCGACATCTGGCGGCGGCCGGCGTCTGGTGCCTGGACGAAGGCCCGTGGACTATCCGCCTGGTCACCCACCTGGATGTGGACGACGCCGACGTCGAGGAAGCCGGTGAACTGACCGCCTCAGTGCTCGAGCGGCTGGCGACGCACTCGACCTGACCGCCAGCCTCGTTGGGGCGGCCACGTGTTCCCCAACGGGGCGGCGGCCGCCTAGTTCCACCCGTCTCTCTAGTGTGGCGGCATGACACTCCTCGACCACAACCGCGTCGTTATCAACCAGAAGGCCAAGCTCATCGAGCTGGTCAACGAGTACAAGATCCGCGACGAGAACGGCGCCGAGATCGGTGTGATCCGCCAGGAGGGCCAGTCGCAGCTGAAGAAGCTGGCCCGCTTCGTCTCCTCCCTCGACCAGTTCATGACCCACCGCCTCGCCGCCTACGACGCCTCCGGGGCCAAGGTTCTCGAACTGGTCCGGCCCCGCAAGATCGTGAAGTCGGCAGTGGAGGTCGGCGACGGCTCCGGGGCGTCGGTGGGCACCATCCGCCAGGAGAACGTTTTCGGCAAGATCCGCTTCGGCCTCCACGACGCCGCCGGCCGGAAGCTGGGCGAGATCCGGGCAGAGAACTGGCGGGCGTGGAACTTCGCCATTGTCGATGAGCGGGGCGCCGAGGTGGGGCGCATCACCAAGACCTGGGAGGGTCTGGCCAAGACTCTCTTCACCACCGCCGACGACTATCTGCTCGAGGTCAGCCCATCGCTGAGCGGGCCGCTGCGCCTGCTCGCCTTCGCCTCGGCCGTCGGTGTCGACACTGCCCTCAAACAGGATTCCCGGGGCCTGGGCTAGCCCGACCCCGACAAGCGCTCTACGCCCACGGCGAACGGCCGGCCCAGGGTGCGGCCGTCGGGTCCAGAGACCCGACGGAACCGCCGTCCGGGTGGTTTGCCAGACGAGGGACCCGTCGGGCGGCGCGCCCGATGGCAGGTCGGCCCGGCGTCGGCGCATCGCCGGGGCCCCGTCGGGGACGGTAGCGCCGGTCGCCGGCCCGGCCGGCCGCAGTTTTCCGAGTCGGCCTCCTGGGGTGACGGGTAGCCTGGGTGTAAGCCGGGGGGCGTCGAAGTTCCACCAGATGGTTGGCCAGCTTGGTCAACGACCAGCGGGTATAGGGGCGGCCCCGCGTCTTAGGCAGGGCCAACGCCACCCGGGCGATCTCCGCTCGGGTCCCAGCATCAAAGTGCTGGGGCCGCCCCCCCGCCTAGGACGGGGAAGACGACGAGAACCCGTCCCGGTTGAAGCTGTGGATCACCCCCCGCACCCGATCCTCCGACGTGAACCCGATCTCAGCGATCCGGGCCACCGGATACCCCTGGGCGGCCCACAGGACGATCTGGGCCCGCCGCCAGGTCACGATGTTGCCCGCCCCCCGCCGCACCATCCGCAACGGCCGCATCCCCTCCTCATTACTGATCGGCCGCAACCCCAACGGTGTAGCCACCGCGCACCTCCCACTACAGGATGCGCCCAACATGCGCGCTCACCGCGCGGGAACCAAGGACCCCGCCGACCTTTCAAGACGCGGCACCGCAAACACGACCGAGAGGCCGATGCGGTGTCACCCATACACCACGCCCGTGGACGTGACCCGATCGCGCCCCGCGCAGGCAGGAGTACCACACCGGGTAGCACTGCTCGGCGAGGCCACTGGCGTGTGGCGGCGCAGTCCTGAGAGGGGCCTGTGACGCTAAGCATCCCAGAATGTTCCAGCACACCTCGGCGAAAGGTGGTGGGCTCTTCACCGACCTAGGGCCGGGCCCGGACCCGGTGGGTGCCGGCCTGCTGCTCGCTCGCCACCCTGACCCCGCCGCCGGCAAGCCGTCGTGAGGCTTGCCGGGCCGGGGGTGCGGCGGGGACGTCACCACCCGGGTCGGCCGTTAGGGGGGCATCATGATCGACGGCCGGGGCGTAAGAGACCCGTCATGGTTCGCCCCCCTGACCCGGCAAAGGCATACGGTGGGAGGGTGCCGAGCCCGCAGCTGGGGGCGTGAGATGGCCGATCTGATTGCGGTGGTAGGGATCCTCGTCGGGTACGTGGTGCTGCTGCTGCTCGTTCGGGCGCTGGAGCGACTGTGAGCCTCGCCGATGCCGCCGGCTTGGTGGTGGCCGTGGGCCTCCTGGTCTTCCTGGTGTTGGCCCTGGTCTTTCCAGAGAGGTTCTGATGGCGGGCTGGCTGCAACTCGGGCTGTTGCTGGTCCTTCTGCTGGCGGTGCACCGTCCGCTCGGCGACTACCTGGCCTGGGTCTTCACCTCCCCGCGGCATCTGGCGGTAGAGCGGTGGTGCTACCGCCTGTGCCGCATCGACCCGGAGGCGGAGCAGACCTGGCGCGGCTATGCGGTTTCCCTGCTCGCCTTCTCTGCAACCTCGGTGTTTCTCCTCTACCTCGGTCTGCGGCTGCAGGCCCGCCTCCCTCTGTCCCTGGGGCACGGGGCGGTCCCTCCGGCCCTCGCCTTCAACACCGCCGCCTCCTTCGTCACCAACACCAACTGGCAGAACTACTCGGGGGAACAGACCCTCGGCTACGCCGTGCCTATGGCCGGCCTGACCGTGCAGAACTTCCTGTCGGCGGCGGTGGGCCTCGCGGTCGCCCTCGCTCTGGTACGGGGGTTGACGAGGGCTGGGGCGAGGACGGTGGGCAATTTCTGGGTGGACCTGGTACGGGCCTGCGTCCGCATCCTGCTCCCCCTCGCCTTCGCCTTCGCCCTACTCCTGGTCTCCCAGGGCGTGGTGCAGAACCTGCACGGGACCCGGGAGGTGGCCACCCTTGCCGGCGGCACTCAGGTCATCCCCGGGGGCCCGGTCGCCTCCGAGGAGGCCATCAAGGAACTGGGGACCAACGGCGGTGGGTTCTTCAATGCCAACTCGGCGCACCCGTTCGAGAACCCGACGCCGCTGGCCAACCTCGTGGAGGTCTTCCTGCTGTTGGCTATCCCCTTCTCGCTGACCGGGACGTTCGGGAAGCTGGCTGGGGATCGCCGCCAGGGCTACGTGATCGCCGTGGTCATGCTGTTGCTCTGGGTGGCCTCGGCCCTGCTCCTGTGGCATTTCGAATCTGCCGGCAACCCCGCCTTCCCCGACGGGGTGGCGGGCGGGAACATGGTTGGGAAGGAGGTCCGCTTCGGTGTGGCCGGCACCTCCCTGTTCGCCGCCTCGACGACAGGGACCTCTACGGGGGCGGTGAACGGCTCCATGGACTCACTCACCGCCTTCGGCGGGGCGGTGCCCCTGGTCAACATGATGCTCTCGGAGGTCTCCCCGGGTGGGGTGGGCTCGGGCCTCTACGGGATGCTGGTGCTCGCCATCCTCTCCGTGTTCATTGCCGGGCTCATGGTCGGGCGCACGCCTGAGTACCTCGGCAAGAGGATTGAGCCCCGGGAGATGAAGTTGGTGACGCTCTACATCCTGGTTGTCCCGGCGGTGGTTCTCATCCTGGCGGCGGTGGCCCTGGCGGTGCCCTCGGCCCGGGCCTCCATCCTCAACCCCGGCCCGCACGGCCTCACCGAGGTGCTCTACGCCTTCACCTCGCAGGCGAACAACAACGGGAGCGCCTTCGCCGGGCTCAGCGGCAACACCGCCTTCTACAACGTCGCCGGTGGGGCGGCCATGGTTGTGGGACGCTTCGCCACCATCATCCCCGTGCTTGCGCTGGCGGGCTCGCTGGCGGCGAAGCGGCGGGTGCCGCCCAGCCCGGGCACCTTCCCCACCACGACCCCGCTCTTCGCCGGGCTGCTGGCCGGGGTGATCCTGATCGTCACTGCCCTCGTCTACTTCCCGGCCCTGTCGCTGGGGCCCATCGTGGAGGGCCTGCCGTGGTGACGACGGCGCGGCTCCTCCTGCGGGCCTTCCCCTCGGCCCTGCGCAAGCTCGACCCGCGGCTCCTGTGGCACAACCCGGTGATGTTCGTGGTCGAAGTCGGGGCGGCGCTCTCCACCGCCTTCCTGGCGACCGACTGGGGCCTCTTCGGGGCCCTCCTGGTGGGGTGGCTGTGGCTGACCGTGCTCTTCGCCAACCTGGCCGAGGCGGTCGCCGAAGGGCGAGGCAAGGCACAGGCGGAATCGCTGCGTCGGGCCCGGAAGGAGACCACTGCCCGCCGGCTGCGCGGCGACGGGACCGAGGAGACCATACCCGCCGCCCTGCTCCGGCCCGGGGATCGCTGTGTGGTCGCCTCCGGCGAGGTGATCCCCGGCGACGGCGAGGTGGTGGAGGGCGTGGCGGCGGTGGACGAGTCGGCCATCACCGGGGAATCTGCCCCGGTGATCCGGGAAGCCGGGGGTGACCGCAGTTCGGTCACCGGAGGGACCAGGGTGCTCTCCGACCGCATCGTGGTTTGCATCACCTCGCAGCCGGGGGAAACCTTCTTGGACCGGATGATCGCCCTGGTGGAAGGGGCCCAGCGGCAGAAGACCCCCAACGAGGTGGCCCTCAACATCCTGCTCGCCGGCCTCACTATCGTGTTCTTGCTCGCCGTAGTCACCCTCCAGCCCTTCGCCGTCTACTCGGGCGCCCGCCAGGCGGTGCCGGTGCTGGTAGCGCTGCTGGTGTGCCTCATCCCCACCACGATCGGGGCCCTGCTGCCGGCCATCGGCATCGCCGGCATGGACCGCCTGGTGCGCCGCAACGTGCTCGCCCTATCGGGCCGGGCCGTGGAAGCGGCCGGCGACGTGAGCACCCTCCTCCTCGACAAGACCGGGACCATCACCCTGGGCAACCGCCAGGCCGACGCCTTCCTGACCGCCCCCGGGGTGTCCGAGGCGGAACTGGCCGACGCCGCCCAGTTGTCCAGCCTGGCCGACGAGACCCCCGAGGGCCGTTCCATCGTGGTGCTCGCCAAGGAGCGCTACGGGTTGCGGGGCCGGGCCCTGGAAGGGGCGGTGCTGGTGCCCTTCACCGCCCAGACCCGGATGAGCGGGGTGGACCTCGGGGGAAGGCGCATCCGCAAGGGGGCCGCCGACGCCCTGGGGCGCTGGGTGGAAGAGCAGGGGGGCGCGGTACCCGATGAGGTCGGCCTCATCGTCGACGGCATCGCCGCCGCCGGGGGCACGCCGCTCCTGGTGGCCGACGGGCCGCGGGTCCTCGGCACCATCCGGCTGAAGGACATCGTCAAGGAGGGCCTCGGGCAGCGGTTCGCCGAACTGCGCTCCATGGGGATCCGCACGGTGATGATCACCGGCGACAACCGGCGCACAGCCGAGGCCATCGCCGCCGAAGCGGGAGTCGACGACTTCCTCGCCGAGGCGACGCCGGAAGACAAGATGGCGCTCATCCGGCGGGAGCAGGAGGGCGGCCGCATGGTGGCCATGACCGGGGACGGCACCAACGACGCCCCCGCCCTGGCCCAAGCCGACGTCGGGGTCGCCATGAACAGCGGCACCGTGGCGGCCAAGGAAGCCGGCAACATGGTGGACCTCGACTCCAACCCCACCAAGCTCATCGAGATCGTGGCCATCGGCAAGCAGCTGCTCATCACCCGGGGGGCGCTGACCACTTTCTCCATCGCCAACGACGTGGCCAAGTACTTCGCCATTATCCCGGCGATGTTCCTCGGGGCTTTCCCCGGCCTCGGCGCCCTTAACGTGATGGGCCTGGCCAGCCCCCGATCGGCGATCCTGTCGGCGGTGATCTTCAACGCCCTGGTGATCGTGGCCCTGGTGCCGCTTGCCCTGCGCGGCGTCCGCTACCGGCCGCAGCCCGCCCGGGTCATGCTCCGGCGCAACCTGGCGGTGTACGGCCTGGGTGGGATCCTGGCCCCCTTCCTGGGCATCAAGGCCATCGACCTCGTCGTGTCCCTGCTCCGGCTGTCATGATGCGCCGCCAAATCCTTGCCGCTGTTCGGCTCCTGGGGGTGCTCACGGTGCTCCTGGGGGTGCTCTATCCGCTGGCGGTGACCGCGATCGCCGGCCTGGCCATGCCGGGGCGGGCCGGCGGTAGCCTGGTGCACTCGGGGGGAGAGGTGGTGGGCTCCTCGCTGATCGGCCAGGAGTTCTCCGGGCCGGAGTGGTTCCACGGGCGTCCCGACTCCTTTGACCCCACGATGAGCGGGCCCGCCAACCTGGGGCCCACCAACCCCCGGCTCGCCCAGGCCGCCCGGCTGGCCGTGCTCGCAGTGCGCCAGTTCGAGGCGTGGACCGGGCCGATTCCGGCGGAGGCGGTCACCGGGGGCGGCAGCGGGCTCGACCCGCACATCAGCCCGGAGTACGCCCGACTCCAGGCCCCGCGGGTGGCGACTGCCCGGGGCTTGGATGAAGCCGAGGTGCTGGTGCTGGTGGATCGGCTTGCCGAGGGCCGTACCCTGGGCTTCCTCGGCGAGCCCCGGGTGAACGTTCTGCTGCTGAATCTGGCCCTGGTTGACCTTCCGCCGTGACCGATCTGCCGCATACTGGGGGCAACATGGCCGATGGACCGCGGCGCGGCCGCCTGCACGTCTGGCTCTCCTACGCCGCCGGGGTAGGCAAGACCTACACGGTGCTGGGGGTGGCGCACCGTCTCAAAGAGCGGGGACAGGACGTGGTGGTGGGCTTCGTCGAGCCGCACGGTCGCTTGCCGACTGCCGCGCTGCTGGACGGCCTCGAGGTGGTGCCCCGGCGGCAGGTCCGTTACCGGGACGCCTCGTTCGAGGAAATGGATCTCGATGCCGTGCTGGCCCGCCGGCCGCAGGTAGCGGTGGTGGACGAACTGGCGCACACCAACGTCCCCGGCAGCCGGAACGAGAAACGCTGGCAGGACGTGGAGGAACTGGCGGCGGCAGGCATCACCGTGCTGACCACGCTGAACATCCAGCACCTGGAATCCCTCAACGACACGGTCGAGCGCATCACGGGGATCGGGCAGCGGGAGACCATCCCCGACGCGGTGGTCCGGGCCGCCGACCAGATCGATTTGGTGGATGTGGCGCCCGAACAGCTGCGCCGCCGGCTCGCCCGGGGCGACATCTACCCGCCGGAGCGGATGGACGCTGCCCTCGGCCGTTTCTTCCGGGAGGGCAACCTCACCGCCCTCCGGGAGCTGACCTTGCTCTGGTTGGCGGACCGGGTCGACGAGGAGCTCCTGGAGTACATGGCCCGCCACGAGATCCGCGGCCCCTGGGAGACAAGGGAGAGGGTGGTGGTGGCGCTGTCCGGCCAGGGGTCCAACCAGCACCTGATCCGCCGGGCGGCCCGAATGGCGGCCCGGCGCGGCGGGGACCTGCTCGCCGTGCGAGTGGTCTCCGACGACGGGCTGGTGGGCGGCGGCGGGGAAGCGGAACGCGACCTGCGGGAACTGGTCGGCGACCTCGGGGGCACGTTGCACGAGGTAGTCGGCAACGACGTTCCCAGCGCCCTGCTGCACTTCGCCCGGGCGGAGAACGCCACCCAGCTGGTGCTGGGGGCCAGCCGGCGCTCGCGGCTGGCCGAGCTTCTCCGGGGGTCGGTGGTGACCAGGGTGGTACGCGACGCCGGTCCCATCGACGTGCACATCATCTCCCAAGAGGAGGCTGCCGCCCCGGCCCTGCTGCCCCGGCGACGGCGCCCGCCGGCCATCCCGCTGCGCCGCCAGCTGCTGGGCGGAATGGTGGGGGCGGCAGGGCCGGCCCTGCTCACCCTGGCGCTCACCGCCTTGCGCGATCACCTCGCCCTGCCGACGGTGTTCCTCCTCTACGTCTGCCTGGTGGTTGGGATCGCCGCCCTAGGGGGGTGGTGGCCGGCAGTGCTCGGCTCGGTGGCTGCCTTCCTGCTCGTCAACTGGTACTTCGTGCCCCCTCTGCACCAGTTCCACGTTGCCTCGGCCGAGAACGCCTTCGCCCTCGGCGTGTTCGTGCTGGTGGGCGGGGTGGTCAGCCTGCTCGTGGCCAGCGCCGCCCGCCGCCGGGTGGAGGCGGCGCGAGCGCGGGCCGAGGCAGGTGCCCTCTCCCACCTGGCGGGGCTGACCATCGGCGAGCGCGACCCCTTGCCCGTCCTCGTCGATCACCTCCGTGCCACCTTCGGTGCCGAGTCGGCGGCCGTGCTGCGGCGCGGCGGCTCGGGGTGGCGGACCGAGGTGGCCGCCGGCCCGCATCCTCCGACCGAGCCGGGTGAAGGCACCACCTCGCTGCCTCTCGCCGAGGATGCCATCCTGGTCCTGCGGGGCGGCCCGATCGCCGCCGAAGACGAGAGCGTGCTCGCCGCCTTTGCCGCCCAGCTGGCGGCGGCGGTGCGCGGCCGGGCACTCGAGGAGGAGGCGGCGGCGGCCGCCCGGGCGGCCTCGCTCAACGAGCTGCGGTCCACGATCCTCAACGCCGTGTCTCACGACCTGCGCACGCCGCTGTCTTCCATCAAGGCAGCGGTCTCCAGCCTGCGGCAGACCGACGTCGCCTGGAGTGAGCCCGACCGGCAGGAGTTGCTCGCCACCATCGAGGAGGAGGCCGACCGGCTCAACTCGCTGGTGGGGAATCTGCTGGACATGAGCCGCCTGCAGGCCGGGGCTCTCTCCCTGGCCCTGCGGCCCATCGGCCTCGACGAGGTAGTACCCCGGGCGCTGCGCTCGGTCCTGCGGGCGGGGGGGCTCGTGGAGGTGGAGGTGCCTGAGACGCTTTCTCGTGTACGGGCCGACCCGGCGCTGCTGGAGCGGGCGGTGGCCAACCTCGCCGAGAACGCCGTCGCCTGGTCGCCCCCTGACCGGCCGGTGCGCATCGGAGCCTCCGAGGCCGCCGGCCGGGTGGAGCTGCGAGTGGTGGACCGGGGGCCGGGCATCCCCGAGGAGGAGCGGCGGCGGGTCTTCGAACCCTTCCAGCGGTTCGGCGACCGCCCCCGGGGAGAGGGGATCGGGCTCGGCCTGGCGGTGGCCAGGGGCTTTGTCGAGGCCATGGGGGGCACGATCGAGCTGGAGGACACCCCGGGCGGGGGCCTCACCGTGTGCATCGCCCTGGAGGCAGTATGAGCCGAGTGCTGGTGGTCGACGACGAACCGCAGATCCGCCGCGCCCTGTCCATCAACCTGCGGGCCCGAGGCTATGAGGTCGACCTCGCCGCCTCCGGGGAGGAAGCCCTGCAACGGGCGGCGGCCCACGTCCCCGACGTCGTCGTCCTCGACCTGGGGCTGCCCGGGATCGACGGCGTCGAGGTGATCCGGGGGCTGCGAGGCTGGACGGCAGTGCCCATCGTGGTGCTGTCGGTCCGGGACCAGGAACGAGACAAGGTGGCCGCCCTCGACGCCGGAGCCGACGACTACGTGACCAAGCCGTTCGGCATCGGAGAGCTGCTCGCCCGCGTGCGGGCGGCCCTGCGCCGGGCGGCCCCGGCCGGGGAGGACGGACCGGCGGCGGTGGAAACCCCCGACTTCCTGCTCGACCTGGCGGCGAAACGGGCCCTCAAGGGTGGCGAGGAGGTGCGGCTCACCCCCACGGAGTGGCACCTGGTGGAGGTCCTGGTGCGCCACCGGGGGAAGCTGGTCGCCCAGCGCCAGCTACTGCATGAGGTGTGGGGGCCCCAGTACGAGACCGAGACCAACTACCTGCGGGTCTTCATGGCCCAGATCCGCCGCAAGCTGGAACCCGACCCGGCCCGCCCCCGCTACTTCGTCACCGAGCCGGGCATGGGCTATCGCTTCGAGGCTCCGTAAGGACGGGGCTCACGCCGCTCGGATTCTGGGGCGCCTGAGGGCCGCCGGGGCCGCCGGCGACTAGGAGGCGTCAGCTCGATAGCACCGTCGGGCCGTCAATGGGGCGTCAGGATCTGCTGGTCCCGTGTCAAGGACCCGTTAGGACGGCCGACACCGCCCCTCGCCCGCCATACGGTGGAGGGGTGATCAACCTGGTTCCCGGGGATGGCACCCCGCGTCTGACCCTCTCATGAACGCCATCCTGGCCCGCACCAAGGAGCGGCTGATCGGTTCGCCGATCTCCTCGGCGGAGCACGAGCGGCAGCTGCTCCCGAAGTTCCTGGCGCTGCCGGTGTTCTCCGCCGACTGCCTGTCTTCGGTGGCGTACGCCACCGAAGAGGTGGTGCTGATCCTGGTCCTGGCCGGGGCAGCGGGCCTCGGGTTCATCACGCCGGTGACGATGGCGATCGCCGCCCTGATGGTGATCGTGGTCACCTCGTACCGCCAGACGGTGCGGGCCTACCCCGACGGGGGCGGCGCCTTCATCGTCGCCCACGACAACCTGGGGCTGCGCCCGGCGATGGTGGCGGCGGCCTCCCTGCTCACCGACTACGTGCTCACCGTGGCGGTGTCGATCTCCGCCGGGGTGGCGGCGATCACTTCGGCCGCCCCTTCCCTCATCGGGTACAAGGTGCCGATGGCCCTTGGCTTCGTTCTCCTCATCACGGTGGCCAACCTGCGGGGGGTGCGCGAGTCGGGCACCCTGTTCGCCGGCCCCACCTACGCCTTCGTGGTGATCGTGGCGGTCACCCTGGGCACCGGCTTCGTGCGCTGCTTCGGCGGCTCCTGCCCCCAAGCGGTGTCGGCTGGGGCGGAACTGGCCCCGGAGTTGGCCGGGGTTTCGTTGTTCCTGGTGCTGCGGGCCTTCGCTTCGGGGGCCAGCGCTCTGACCGGGGTGGAGGCGATCGCCAACGGGGTACAGGCCTTCCGGCCTCCCAAGTCGCACAACGCCGCCACCACCCTGGGGATCATGGGCGCCATCGCGGTCACCATGGGCCTGGGGATCGGCACCCAGGCCCACCTGTTCGACGTGCGCATCACCGAAGGCACCCTGGATACCTACGGGACGGTGCTCTCCCAGATAGGACGGGCGGTCTTCGGGACGGGCGCCGGGTTCGTCACCCTGCAGATCGCCACCATGGCCATCCTGGTGCTGGGGGCCAACACCGCCTACCAGGACTTCCCCCGCCTGTCGGCGATCCTGGCCGGCCACCGCCTGATGCCCCGCCAGTTCCGCAACCGGGGCGACCGCCTGGTCTTCTCCAACGGCATCCTCGTGGTGGCCGTGCTGGCCGGCTTGCTGATCGTGGCCTTCGGCGCCCAGGTGAGCCGGCTCATCCAGTTGTACGTGGTGGGGGTGTTCACCTCCTTCACCCTGAGCCAGACGGGGATGGTGCGCCACTGGCTCCGCTCCCGGGAGAAGGGCTGGCAGCGGTCCGTGGTCTTCAATGCGGTCGGGTCGGCGGTGACGGGCGTGGTCCTGGTGGTGGTCGTGATCACCAAGTTCCTGCACGGCGCCTGGATCATCCTCGTCGCGGTGCCCCTGTTCGTGGGCGGAATGGCGGCGATCCGCCGGCACTACCTGTGGGTGGCCTCCCGGCTACGGCAGGCCCATCCCGTCTCCTGCGATCGGCCCATCCCGCATCGGGTGGTGGTGCTCGCCTCCCGCTCGGGCAAGCACCTCGACCGGGCGCTCCGCTTCGCCCGTCTCCTCCACTACGACCAGCTGGAGGCCTGGCATGCGGAGGAGCCCGACGATCTCCGCCTGTTGGCACAGTGGAACCTTCGCCACCCCGAAATCCCCCTCAGGTACATCGAGGCGGGACCGGATGGCGTGGCCGCCACCCTGCGCCGCCACCTGCGCCGGGTGCGGGAAGCGGACCCCGACACCTTCCTCACCGTCGTGGTCGCCGAAGAGGTGAGGACCGGCCGGTGGCGCCACGCCCTGTCCCACCGAAACGGCGGGCCGTCGATCCTGTGGGCCCTCCGTCAGGAGTCCGGGATGGCGGTGACCGACCTCAATTGCTCGCCGGTCGGCCGTCGGGGTCGGCCTCGTTCCTCTTCGCTGCTGACCCTGGTTGCCAAGCGTCTGGTCCACACGGCCGACGCCTTCCTCGAGGCCGGTCGCAGCTGGGGCGGCCCGCTGCGGCGAGTGGAGGCGATCGTGCTGGTCAGCGAGGTCACCGCCCCCACCCTGCGGGCCGTCCAATACGCGTGCTCCGTCTGCCCCGGCGCGGTGCGCGCCCTGCACGTCGAGATCGAGCCCGAACAGCGGGCGCGGGTGGAGGCCGCCTGGGCCCATCATGAGGTCAAGGTTCCCCTCGAGGTAGTGGAGAGCCCTTACCGCGACCTCACCGGCACCGTCCTGGGTTACCTGGAGCAGGCCGCTCGCCGCGGCGGGGGGGAAACCATGCTCAACGTGGTCATCCCCGAGTTCGTGGTCACCTCCCTGGCAGGCAAGCTCCTCCACAACCAGTCCGCCCTTTGGATCCGCGGCGCCCTCTACGCCG
>CAYGYX010000021.1:0-30167 GCA_964354255.1 uncultured Acidimicrobiia bacterium
GGCCGGCTGGACCTGGTTCGCCGGGGGCGCCGCGCTGCTGGCCGTCGGGCTGGCCGTCCTCGGCATTCGCCTGGCCAGGGTGCCGGTCTACGGCTGAATCGGGTCGTTCAGCGGTTCGCGGCAGACATCGTCGAGAGGGCGCAAGTTGAGCACCTCGATGGCCTCCAGCGGGGGCAGGCCCAGGGCGGTGGCCACCGTCTCGGCGATGAAAGCCTGGTCGGGGATGGGGTAGCGGTCCGGGGTCCAGTCGGCGATGTAGGAGGTGGGGGTGCCGTCGAACTCCGGGGCGTAGGGCATGAACCGGATCGAGACGATCTCCTCGGTGTTCACCTTGGAAAGCAGGTCGAGGAACGCGGCCAGTTCGTCCATGGGGATGTCGGTGCGGACGCTCTCCTCGACGGCGGGCACGATGGTGGGCAGCTCGTGGATGAGGGTCACCGGGTCGGCCTGCTCGGCCAGGGCCTGCAGCACGCAGCGCTGGCGGTTCATGCGGCTGAAGTCCGTGGACCCCTGGCGGGAACGGGCGTAGTAGAGGGCCATCTCGCCGTCCATGTGGTAGGTGCCCGGCGGCAGGTCGATCACCGAGTAGGTGCCGTCCACATTGGGGTATTCGGTGTCGTAGACCCGCTCGGGCACGTAGATGTCCACCCCGCCGAGGGCGTCGATGATCCCCACGAAGCCCTCGAGGTCCACCAACGCGTAGTAATGGAGGTCGATGCCCAACAGGTACCCGAGCACGTCCTTCATGGCGCCGGCCCCCGAGTTGGGTCCGGCGAACAGGTCGGGCCGGCTCAGCCCCCAGCCGTACAGCTCGTTGGCGATCATCCCGAAGCAGTCACCGCACTCCCACGCGCCGTTGGCCGGGTGGCCGGGCGGGAAGGGGAGCTCCATGAGGTTGCGGGGGATGCCGAACAGAGCGGTCCACCCGGTGGCCGGGTCGATGGAGACGACGATCATGGTGTCGGTGCGGATCCCCTCCCGTCCCACCCCGGAGTCACCGCCCAGGAGCAGTATGTTCACCCGGCCCTCCTCGGGGAAGACATCGGACAGGGTGGTGGTGGTGGGGTGGGGGAGGGAGGTGGTCGAGGAGGACGCCGCCGGTGTCGAGGTGCCGGGCGCCGCCGTGGTCGTGGTCACGTCCTCCAGAGCGACCTGGCCGGGATCCCGGTTGAAGTCGTGGGTCATCAAGTCGCGGGCGAGCAGGATGCGCTGCCCCACGTAGAGGTGGGGGTAGCCGGTGGCCAGCAACAGCAGGGTCACCCCGGCGAGCGCCGCCAGGTGGGAGGGTGTGCGGGGTCGGGCGGGCGCGACGGCGAAGTAGGCGTCGCCGGCGGCGAAGGCGCGCCAGCCCAAGAGGGCGGCGTCGGCCACGACGAGGAGGACCAGCCGGCCCGGCGTGAGGGAGAGGGCGGCCTCCAGGAGTCCGTCGCCGAAGTAGGCGGCGGCCAGCCACCACACCGCCGGCACGGCCGCGGCGGCGCTGATCCCGAGGAGGACCCAGCCCCGGCGCCGCCGTCCGGCGTAGAGCTGGCCGGTGCCGGGGACGATGGCCGAGAGGACGGCGGCGAGCAGGGCGTTCGGCCGGCGGGTAGGGCCGCCGCCGCCTTTCGCCGCGTGGTCTACGGGCATCCCACCAGCATACGACCGGCCCGGGCGGCCGCCGGGCGCCGCCGGCGGGGTTCCCCGGGGTGGCCGCCGGCTGGGTCACTCGGCCCCGTCTTGCCCAAATCCCTAGGATGTAAGTAAGTACCCCCGTCGATGGGAGGGACCGTGCGAACGAAATGGACATGGATAGCGCTGCTGGCCGTCTTCGCCCTGATTGTTGCCGCCTGTGGTGACGACGAGGGCGAGACGACCACCACCGCCGCCGAAGAGACGACCACAACGGCCGCCGAAGAGACGACCACGACGGCCGCCGAAGAGACGACCACGACGGCTGCGGAGACGACCACCACCGCGGCGCCCGAGCCGCTGACCATCGGGATGATCCTGGTCGGGCCGCAGAACGACCGCGGGTGGAGCCAGGCGCACTACGACGCCGGGGTCTACCTGCAGGAGCAGCTCGGGGTTGAGCTGATCGTGCTGGACAAGGTGAACACGGCCGACCGTCCGGAGACCACCGTCGACCAGGTGATCACCCAGATGGTCGACGAAGGGGCGGACCTGATCTTCGCCACTTCCGACGACATGAAGGACGGCATCCTGCTCGGGGCCGAGCAACACCCGGACGTGCCGATGATCTGGTCGTCGGGCGACAGCGCCTGGCCCGAGGCGGGGGAGGCCTACCACCCCGAACTGGCCAACCTCGGCAACACCATGGGCCGCATGGAGTACGGGAAGATGATCGCCGGCTGCGCGGCGGCCCTCACCTCGCAGACGGGTCAGATCGGCTACCTGGGCCCACTGATTAACGCCGAGACCCTGCGCCTGGCCAGCTCGGTCTACCTGGGCGCCGAGTACTGCTGGGAGAACTACCGGGGGTTCGAGCAGCCGCCGCCCCTCCAGTTCCGCGTGGACTGGATCGGGTTCTGGTTCTACATCCCCGGGTTCTCCACCGACCCCACGCTCGTGGCTAACACGTTCTTCGACGACGGCTTCGACGTGGTGATCTCGGGCATCGACACCACCGAGGGCCTGGTGGTGGCCGGGCAGCGGGCAGCTGCCGGGGAGACCGTGTGGGCCATTCCCTACGACTATCGCGGGGCCTGCGACGAGGCGCCCGAGATCTGCCTGGGCGTTCCCTACTTCAACTGGGGCCCGGCGTACAAGCGCATCATCGAGTCGGTGATGAACGGAACGTTCGCGGCAAACTTCGAGTGGTTCGGGCCGGACTGGGCCGACATCAACGACCCCGACACCTCCGGGATCGGGTTCATCAAGGGCCCGGCCCTCTCGGCGGAGAACGGGGCGCTGCTCGACGAGTTCACCGCCGGTCTGGCCGACGGGTCGATCAACCTGTTCACCGGGCCGCTCAACTACCAGGACGGGACCCCCTTCCTCGCCGATGAGGAAGTGGCCACCGACGTGCAGATCTGGTTCATGGAGCAGCTCCTTGAAGGCATGGAGGGCGCCAGCTCGGCCGGCTAGCGCTCGCGAGCTGAGGACCGATTTGGGGGGAGGCACCGTGCCTCCCCCCATCCGTATGGCGGCCGAGGGGCGCCGCCTCTAGCCTCCGGGCGCAATGAGCCTGGAACTGCGCGGCATCCACAAGCGCTACGGCGCCGTGCGGGCCAGCGATGGGGTCGACCTCCATCTTGAGGCCGGGGCGATCCACGGCCTGCTGGGGGAAAACGGGGCGGGGAAGTCAACCCTGATGAAGGTGCTCTCCGGTTTCGTCACCCCCGACGCCGGCGAGGTGCTCCTCGACGGCAAGCCGGTGCCGCTGGGCTCCACCCGGGCCGCCATCCGGGCCGGCATCGGCATGCTCCATCAGGACCCGCTGGTGTTCCTGCCCTTCACGGTGCTCGACAACTTCCTGCTGGGCAGCGGCCGCCGGGTGAGCCGGGCGGCCGCCGGGCGCGAGCTGCAGCGTATCGGCGAGGACTTCGGCTTCCAGTTCGACCCGTCCGCCCCGACCCGGTCGTTGACGGTCGGGGAGCGCCAGCAGCTGGAGGTCGCCCGCCTGCTCTGGCTGGGCGCCCGGGTGCTCATCCTCGACGAGCCGACCACCGGCATCTCCGCCTCGCAGCAGGAGCGGCTCTTCGCCACCCTCCGGGCCCTGGCCGCCCAGGGGATGATCCTGGCCTTCGTCTCCCACAAGCTCGAGGAGGTCGAGGCCCTCTGTCAGACCGTCTCGGTGATGCGCCGGGGCAGAGTGGTGGGCGAGGCGTCGTTGCCCTGCCCGACGGAGCACCTGGTGGAGATGATGTTCGGCCGGGTTCTCTCCCCGCCCCAGAAGGAGGGGACCGCGCCGGGCGAGGTCGTGCTTTCGCTGGATGGGATGCGCCCCGGCGAGCGGGGGGCATCGGCGGAGTACGCCCTCACGGTGCGAGAGGGGGAGGTGGTCGGGCTCGCCGGCCTGGAAGGGAGTGGCCAGCGTCCCTTCCTGCGCACCTGCGCCGGCCTCTCGCGGCCGGCGGCGGGGACGCTGCGCGTGGGCGGCCGAGACCTGAGCACGGCCCACTACCGGGACTTCCTGGAAGCCGGGGTCCACTTCCTACCCGCCGGGCGGCTCGAGGAGGGGCTGATCAGCGGGCTGACCATCACGGAGCACTTCCTGCTCACCGGCCGGTCCAAGGGTCGGCGGATCGACTGGGCCGGGGCCCGGGCCGACGCCGAGGCGCGCATCGGCGCCAACCTCATCGTGGGGACGCCGGACTCCAACGCGGACGAGCTCTCGGGCGGCAACCAGCAGCGGCTGCTGCTGGCGCTGATGCCTCCCGGCCTGCGGGTGCTGCTCATGGAGCACCCCACCCGGGGCCTGGACCTGGAGTCGGCCGACTGGGTGTGGCGTCAGCTGCTGGAGAGGAGCCGGCGGGGCACCGCCATCGTGTTCGCCTCGGCCGACCTCGACGAGCTGCTCCGCTACAGCGATCGGATCCTGGTCTTCTTCGCCGGCAGGGTGCTGCGTGAGCTGCGGGCCGCCGATACCAGCGGGGAGGAACTCGGCTACCTGATCGGCGGGAAGGTGGCGCCGTGAGACCCGCCTCCGTGCTCCGCCGGGCCGGCAAGGCCGTCCTCCCGGTGGCCACGGCGGTGGCGCTGGGGGCCCTGCTGCTGGTCTCGGCGAACGCCTCGCCGCTGGAGGCGCTGCGCCTCATCGGCAAGGGTTCCCTGGGCAGCGTCGGCGGCATCTCCTCCACGCTCATGGCCTGGGTGCCCCTGATCCTGGCCGCCGCCGGGTTGGTGATCACCTTTGCCGCGGGCATGTGGAACATCGGCATCGAGGGGCAGATCGTCATGGGGGCGGTGGCCGGGGCGCTGGTGGCCCGTACCGTGCACGGCCCCTCGGCCCTGGTCATCCCGCTGCTCGCCCTGGCCGGCATCGTGGGCGGGCTGCTCTGGGGCCTGTTCGTCGGGCTGCTCCGCACTTACGGCCGGGTCAACGAGATCTTCGGCGGCCTGGGCCTCGACTTCGTGGCCACCGGCCTCGTGGTCTACCTGGTGATCGGGCCGTGGAAGCGAGCGGGGAGCGCCTCGACCAGCGGCACCGACCTGTTCCCCAGGGAGGCCTGGCTGCCCACCACCGGCTCCTTCGTCGCCTCCTGGGCGGCGCTGGCGCTGGCGGTGTTGGCGGTGATCCTCGTCTACTTCCTGATGAAGGGCACCCACTTCGGCCTGCGGCTGCGAGCCGTGGGCCGCAACCCGCGCAGCGCGTTCCTGATGGGGATCACGACCAACCGGCACGTGCTGGCCGCCTTCGCCCTGTGCGGGGCGCTGGCCGGCCTGGGCGGCGCCCTCCATGCCTCGGGGTTCCACCACAAGCTGGTGCCCTCGGTGTCGGGGGGGTACGGCTTCCTGGGCATCCTGGTGGTCTTGCTCGCCGGGTTCCGCGTGGCCTGGATCGCCCCCATCGCGCTCTTCTTCGCGGTGATCTCCGTGGGCAGCACCCAGTTCCAGCTCGAGCTGCAGCTGGACTCGGCGCTGGGCGGAGTGCTCCAGGGGGTGCTGGTGCTGTTCACCCTGCTCGCCGGGGGCTGGCAATTGCGGCGGGCCTACCGGGGCCGGCGCGGCTCGGAGGGAGGCTGACGATGGATGCGACCCTGGCGTCCATCATCGCCGCGGCGGCGCCGCTGGTCTACGCGGTGGTCGGGGAGACCATCGCCGAGAAGGCGGGTGTCATCAACCTCTCGCTCGACGGCTCCATCATGCTCTCGGCGATGGCCGGGTTCGCCGCTGCCTATACCACCGGCAGCGTGCTGGTGGGCTTCCTGGTGGCGATGGCCGTCTCCATGGTGGTGGCCCTGCTCATCGCCTTCGCCAGCATCGAGCTGCGGCTGAACCAGATCGCCGTCGGGTTCGTGCTCACCCTGCTCTGCGCCGACCTGTCCTCCTTCCTGGGCGACCCCTACGTGGGGCAACGGGTGGCGGGGGTACCCCCGTTGGCGATTCCGGGCCTGCGCGACATCCCCTTCCTGGGCCCGGTGCTCTTCGAGCACAACCTGTCGGTCTACGGGAGCTTCCTGGCGATCGCCGCCGGGTACTTCTTCATCTTCCGCACCCGGCGGGGGCTGGAGTTGCAGGGGGTGGGGGAGCGGCCCGAGGCGGCCCATGCCCGGGGCGTGCGGGTCAACCTCCTGCGCTACGTCTACACCGTGGTGGGCGGGGCGCTGTGCGGCATCGCCGGGGCGGCCTTCTCCCTCGATGCCCGGCTCGGCTGGCGGGAGGGGCTTACCCAGAACTACGGCTGGATCGCCCTGGCCATCGTCATCTTCGGGGGGTGGCACCCGGTGCGGGCCGCGACCGGGGCGTACCTCTTCGGGGCGCTGGCCGTGGCCGCCCTGAAACTGCAGCCCCACTGGCCGGACCTGGCGCAGATCCTGCCGATCACCCCCTTCGCCCTGTTGATCTTCGCCCTGCTGCTCGTGTCGCAGGACTGGTCGCGGCGCCTCGCCGACCGGTTCCCGCGCTGGCGCCGCCTGCTCAGCGGCGACCCGCCCTCGGCCATCGGCATCGCCTTCTGGCGCGACTGAGGGCGAGCAGGGGGCCTCATGGGGAAGATGGTGTGGAAGCGGCTTCGGCCGGAGGATCTGGCGGCCTTCCGGGAGTACCTGGAGGGGCTTGCTCCCGAGGAGCGGCCGGTGTACGGCCTGCTCGGGGTGAAGGCCTCGTGGTGGACGCGACTCGGGGGCGGGGCCCGGCCCCTCGTGATCCTGTTCGGGGGGAACCGGGTCGTCCTCTCCAAGCGATCGCTGCGCGGGCAGCGCGCGGTGAGCCGGCGCGAGTACCCCGTCGGCGATCTGCAACGGGTGTCGGTGCGGCGCGGCCCGCTGCTGGAGAGCGCCCGGTTCGCTTTCGCCGACGGCTTCTCGATCCGGGTGGGCAGCCTCCCGCGACGCCAGTCGCAGCCCGTTGAGCGCTTATTGAAGGAAGGGGCGGTTGCCCTCGACCCGTCCCGTCTGACCCCGGAGCAGTTGACCGGCACCTATCTGGCCTGCCGCGCCATGGGCCTGCTCCCCGGCGGCCTCGGCTAGTCGCGGCTCCGCCTCAGTCGGACAGGGCCTCCATCAGCCACTCCGGGCGGGCGGGCGCCTCCCCGTTCGACAACATCGCCCGCCACTCCTCGTCGGTGAGCCGCTCACCTCGCGGCACCCAGAACTCGTAGAAGGCGTAGGTGGCGCCGACGGCCACCTGGAAGGTGCCTTCGTCGTTGGGCACCAGCACGTAGATGGTGTCGAAGCCTCCGGTGGCGACCTGCAGGGCGTCGGTGGGGTTCGAGAAGATGTCGGTCACCACCGGCGCCTGGCTTTCGGGGTCGGCGGCGAATCCACCGGCTCCGGCACCCTCGGGTTCCCCCTCGCCTGCGGAGAGCCAGAGCACCTCGAACTCGCTGCCGATGGCGGCCAGCCAGTCGTTGTCGGCGGTGGAGATGGGGAGTCCCGCCAGCTCATCCCGGGCGATGCTGCCGAAGCGCTCCAGCATGGTGATGAGTCGCTCGAGGAGGGCCCCCGTGTCGTCGGGCAGCAGGTCACGGTCGACCAGGCCGGCCTGGAGGAGGCGGGCCGCCTGGGCCATGCGCTCGAAGGGCACCGGGTCGGGTTCCACCCAGTGGCGGGGCGGGGCCGGTGGCAGCGGGGCGTCGCCCTCGGCGAAGGCCTCCTTGGAGTAGAGCACGGTGTCGTGCTTCAACTCGGCGTACGAGCCGAAGCCCCCCTGGTGCGCCCGGGCCGCCCAGGCCTCGGTCTGCATGTAGTCGGGGAACGCGGCGCCGTGGGGCTGCCACATCGGCAGGATGGCGTACAACCAGGCGTCGTAGACGGTGCCACCCCAGTCGTCGAGGGGACGGTCGGCCACCAGGGCTCGGAGGGCGGCGACCTGGTCCTCGTACTCGGGGTACTCGGCGGGAACGCCCGCCTCCCGCTGCCGCTCCAGGGCCCACTCGGACCCGAAGGCGGCGGCCACGTCGAGCACCGAGGCCTCGAGCCGCTGCCACACCTGGGGATGCACCAACTGATCGAGCAGGAAGGAGTCGAGCACGAAGCGGGCCCCCATCGTCCGCACCGACGCCTTCTCGGCGTCGATGAGCACCGGCCGGGTGGCGCGCAGGTGGTCGGCGACCGCGGCGAGCACGGCGTCGTCGGTCAGCACCGCCGGATCGCCGGCTGCTTCCGGAGCCGCCGCGGCGAGCGCCGCCATCAGCTCCACCGGGGTGTAGTCGTCGGCGGCGCCGACCAGGAACGAGGTGGTCTCGTAGACCCGCTGCCAGGTATCGAGCCGGGCCGGGTTGCCGGTGATCAGTCGGCTCAGCAGCACCGCCCGGCGCAGGGCGTCGGGTGACTCCAGCGGGAAGGGGGTGGCACCGAGCTGAGCCATCGCCCGGAAGTACCGGGTGAGGTCGGCGCTGCGGGTGTAGTGGCCGCGCGGGGCGAAGAGGGTGTAGTCGACCTCGACCCCCAGGGTGGGAGAGGTCGCCGACGCGGTGTGGAGTTCCGCCAGGGCCACTTCCTCGGCGGCCCGGGCCCCGATCTCGCCGACATCGAGGCTGAGCAGGGCGGCCGTGGCCTCCAGATGCTGGGCCACGTCGTCGGCGGCGGTGGCGAGGGGGGAACCGTCCAGATCGGCCCGCTGTGCCCGGGCCGCCTCGACCAGGTCGGCGACCAGCGATTCAGCCAGGGGGAGCAGTTCTTGCTCCTCGGTGTCCCGCAGCGCCTTGGAGAACACCAGGTGCCACTCGTGGTACCCGGCGTCGGTAGTGACGTAGACCGCGCCGTCGGCGTAGCGGGCGGTGTAGGAGTAGATGGGGTGGAGGAGCGTGTTGGGCCAAGAGGGATCGACGGCGAAGCCGGCGCCCACGATGCGCCCCCGGAGCTCTTCCGGCACCTTGAAGTCCCAGAAGACCCCGTCGAGCGAGGTCGGGTGATCGGGGAGCACGGTCGGGGCGCCCCCCAGCAGGGGGACGGCCTCGAAGGCGCCGAAGGCCGCCTTGGAGGGGAGGCCGGTGGGGAGGGGCGCACCCTCGCCGGGAATGGTTGTGGTCGTTGTGGTCGTCGTTGGGGCGGCCGTGGTGGTGGCCTCTTCAGCCTGGCCCGTGCAGGCGCCGAACAAGGCGAAGGCGATCAGGACGAGGGAGAGACGGGAAAGACGGCACACGAGCGCTCCTCAGGGTGGTCCGCCCGCAGTGTCGGCGGGGCCCAATGGGGCGGCAAGGGTCGATCGGCAGGTTCAGCCGGCCCGATCCAGCTGCACCGGGTCGAGGGCCCCGTCGCCGTCGACGTCGGCGCACCCGGGGGTGCCGGGGCCGGGCAGCTCGGCGATCGACCGCAGGCCGAGGCCCTCCCAGACTGCAGCGCCGGTGGCCACCACCTGCGGGTCGTCGAGCCCGGTGTAGGCGAGGGCCACTGCCCCGTCGCAAGCGGCGAGGGCCCCCACGGGGTGGGGGATGCGCCCGGCGGCCCAGAGCGGCTCCCAGGCGAGGTCGAACACCCCCAGGTGGGCGCTGCGCCCTAGGGAATCCACCGGCACGGCTCCCGGCCAGGTCTCGCCGACCGCATTGGGCCGGAAGGGATGGCGGTAAGCGGCGACGATGTCCTCGACCCCGTCGCCGGTGACGTCGCCGACCGCCGCCGTCGTCACGTCGCCGCCTCCGAAGGCTGAGGCATCGGTGGGGACCTCGCGCCTGGCCGGCTGCACCAGCCGGGCCAGTTCCCACCACTCGCCGTCGAGCAGGGCGGCGTCGCCCGCCGGGAGGTCCCAACCGGTGAAGTGGGCCCGCCGGTCGCCGGAGGTGGAGCGGCCCAGCCGGTAGGCGGCCACACCGGCGCCGTCGACGAGCACCTCGAGCAGGGTCCCGCGACGGCCTGCCGGATCGTCGCCGCCGGAGAGCAGTGGCCCCAGGCCCGAGGCGAGGACGCACCGGCGCCCGCCGGGAGACTCGACCACCTCGACGGGAGCATCGGCACCGGCCAACAGGACCACCACGTCGGCACCCAGGCGGGTCATGTCGCGGCCCGCGGCGGCCGCCGCGGCGGGGGGGCCGTCGAGCAGCACGATCGTCGCGTCGGCGGCGGGGTCGGCCAGGGTGAGCCGGGACCAGGCTCCGGCCCCGGCCTTGCCGGCGTCGGCGTAGAGCACGACCACTCGAAGGTCCCCGACCTGGTAGGCCCCGCCGGCAGGAGCAAGTGAGGCTTCGGCCGGGCCCAGCCTCGCGACGTAGGGCACCTCGTCCGCGGTCAGGACTGCGTCGAACCCGGCCCCGGCGAGCAGGTCGGCCGCGCCCGGCGCCGGAGCGGCGCGGAGCGGCCCGGCCAGGGCGAGGTCCGCGCCACGGACGACGAAGCGCATGTCGCGCAGGAGGCCCTCGGGGTCGGCGGCGGCGACGGCAGAGGCAGCGCCGCTCAAGTCCACGGCTCCGGCGACCAGGACGCGCACCGGGGCCGACCCATCCGGGGAAGGGGACGAGGCGCAGGCCGCTACCGGCAGCAGGCAGGCGGCGAGCAGGAGGCGGCGCATGCCTCCATGGTGGCATTCGGAGGAGGCCGGGTCTGCTCTCCGCGGCCGCCCGGGCAGGCGTCGAGCGTGTCCCCCGGGGGGCGCTAGCGTGCCTACCCGTGCCCGAGGCCTACATCTCCGTCGACGTCGAGACGGCGGGGCCGGTACCGCTCTCCTACTCCCTGCTCGCGCTCGGGGCCTGCCTGGTCGACGACCCGACGGCCACCTTCTACGCCGAACTGCAACCCACGACGCTGGAGGCCGACCCGGTCGCGCTGGCGGTGAGCGGCCTCTCGCTCGACCACCTCGTCGCGCACGGCCTCGCGCCGGACGAGGTGATGCGCGCCTTCGCCGCCTGGGTGGAAGGGGTAGTGCCGATTGGTGATCGTCCGGTGTTCGCGGCTTTCAACGCCCCGTTCGACTGGATGTTCGTGACGGACTACTTCCGCCGGGCCGGGGTGCCCAACCCGTTCGGGCATGCCGCCCTCGACATCAAGGCCCTCTACATGGGGGTGACCGGCGAGCCCTGGGCGCGCACCACCATGGCCGAGGTGGGGGCCCGGTACGGCCTGGCCGGGGAGTTGCCCCATCACGCCCTCGAGGACGCCCTCATCCAGGCCGAGCTGCTTCGTCGTATCCTCGCCGAAGGCGCCTCCCGCCACGCGTCAAGGAGTCTGCAACATGAGCCCTGAAACAACTCCCGCCGGCGATCTGGAGCGAATCGTCGCCTCTGCCCGCCGCCTCGGCGTGGAACTCGACGAGGGCGATGCCCTGCAGTGGCTCGGGGCCATCGCCGCCGCCCGGGAGAGCGGCCAGGTGGTCGTGGACGTCGACGCCGGGGTCTTTGGGCATCGCGTCTCCATGCTCGACTTCAGCCCGGCGGACCTGGCCCACTTCCGGGCGGTGGGGCGCCTGGTGGGCTTCGACGACTCCGCAGGCGTGGAGACGGCCCTGGCCCTGTCCGGTTCGGCGGCGCAGTCGAAGATCCAGACCTACCCGGGCGACTGCGACTACTTCGAGCGGGTCAACATCCTCGCCCCCACCCGTGAGGACGCCTGCCGCCGCCTCGCCGCCCTCATGCGCGACAAGGCCCTGGCCACCCTGTCCGGGGACACCTACCGCCTCATCGAGGTCAAGTTCGGCAACTACCCGCAGGACGTCGAGCGGGAGGGGAGGCTCTGCCGGGCGGGGACGCCCATCGCCTGGAAGCCGGCGGAGATCGGGGCGGGCCGCCTGGCGGGGCGCACGACCGGGGGCGACCCGGTGGAGGTCACCTGGGACGATGTCGCCGCCGACCCCGGCTGGTGCAAGCTCGACTGGGTGGTGGCCGACCCGGTGCGCAACCAGGTGGCCAACGCCTCCAACATGCTCGACGTCACCTGGGAAGCCCCCGACGGGTCCATCACCCCGCTCGACGGCTACCTGGACCCCTACTTCCAGGAGGTCTACCTGGAGGCGGAGTCCGTGCCGGTCTTCTCGAAGCTGGTCAAGCACGTCTCCGCCGACGCCCTGGCCGAATACGTGGCGCAATTGGAGCGGGAGGTGCGCAAGTACGTGGGCCACGATCCCCGCAACTACGGCAAGGCGGCCAAGCGCATGTACAACGTCTTCCGGCTCAGCGGGCGCTACGAGGAGGCTGCCTTCCTGCGTGAGCTCTTCGACGAGCCCACCGCCGTCCTCTACCAGGTGCACGCCGTCATCCGCACGGTCGAGGAGGCGTCGGATCCGGGCTCGGCCATCTCCACTGACACGGTGCTGGCCCAGCTCGACGAGCTCATCATCGACGTGCTGCGGGCGCTGGAGGGGGCGGAGGAGGAGGAGATCGTGCGCCTCCTCCTCCAGCTACGGGACGCCATCTCCCGTGAAGGGCAGTCCGGCCGGCGCTCGGGGGCGGTGGAGGCGGCCCGGGAACGGGTCATCAACCTGGTCAACAACTTCTTCCACGACAAGCTGACCGGCCTGCCCTCGATCGCCGCTTACCTGGAGCAGATGACCGCCGCGGAGTGACCGCGCGAGCTAACGGCCGGACGCCCAGCCCGCATCGGGCTCGTAGCCGAAGCGCTCCAGGGCCGGCTGGGCCAGTTCGGCGAAGAGGGCACGATCGCGGGCGGTGAAGTAGTTGACCCAGTCGCCGGCGGTGCCCTTCCTCCGGCCGCTGCGCACGTCCATCTGCCCGGCGCTCCTCCCCCCGGACATCTGCTCGAAGGAAGTGCGCTCGATGACCTCGTCCACCAGCGCCGGCGTGTGCTCGGCGCCGATGAAGGAGAAGATCCGCTCGACGGCGGCGTGGCGGTCGGCGAGCAGGTCCTCGTAGCGGATGAGCAAGTACCGCTCACCCAACTGGCTGCGCAACCGGTCGTCGATGCCGGTGGCGACGACATTCCACGACTCGGCCCGCACCCGTAGATGATCGTCGGTGAACAGCCGGTCGGCCTCGCCGCGCAGTACCCCTTCGACGTTCTCCTTGACGACGCCCTCGGTCTCGCCGCCCTTGACCACCAGGTTCCGGTAGACGTGGAAGAAGCCCGAGACGGCCACATCGCGGCCGTCGCGCACGATGTGGATGGCCCGGTAGTCCGGATGGGCCAGGTCGAGGTTGGGCAGGATGTCCTGGACGTCGCGGCCGCGGAGCAGGGCCAGCTTGTCGCCGAGATGGGTCAGCGAGGCCACCTCGACCTCGGCGGAGACCAGAGTGGCGGCCAGCAGGTAGTCGTCGACCACGCGCCACAAGGCCGGGCCGAGGCGTGCCGGCTCCAGGCCGAACCGGAACGAGGTGTGCTGGCCCCAGCTCGCCATGACCCGCTCGTTGAGCAGGTGGCGCAGGATCGGCGTGTAAGGGGCGGTCTTCTCCACGAGCTTGCGCTCCCCGCGGAGGAAGATGCCGGGGTGGGAGCTGAGGATGCGGCCCAGCCAGGTGGTGCCCGACTTGCCCCGCCCGATCACCAGGAAGCGGCGGAGATGGCTCATCTGGAGCATGACCTGGAGCTGCCGCCGCAGCAGCTCCTCGTCTACCCGCAGGGGTCCCTTCTCCGGCTGAGGTTCGGGCACCACGCGCCGGAGGCTAGCCGATGGGCACCCCAGCGAGACCCGCCCTTCAGGCGTGGAGAGGGGAGCGGAAGGAGCCCATCCAGCCTTGCATCTCCGCCGCGTCGGGCGCCGTGATCAAGGGATCCGCGACGGCCGGCCGCGGCGAGGAGACGAACTCAGCGTAGAGAGCCTCGTACGAACCGGCCATGTCGGAGAGGGTGGGCAGAGCCCGGCCGATGGCGGCCGCCTGCTGCCTGAGTTCGGCGAGGGCGGCGGGCGCGGCGAAGAGGCCGCGCAGCGTCGCGGCCACCGCGCCCGGGTCCCACGGGTCCACCACCAGCCCGCCGCCATGTGCCCGGATCCGCTCCCCGATGGCACCCAGGTTCGAGCCGATCACCGGTAGTCCCAACCGCCAGGCTTCCGAGAGGGTGTACGAGTAGGTCTCCGCCCACGGGGAGAGCAGCAGCACCAGGTCGATTCGTGACTCGGCCAGTAGCTGCGGCAGATCCTCGCGCCGATAGGTGCCGTGCAGCACCACCTGGCGGCGGGGCCGGGAGCCGAACCGCTCTCGTCCGAGCAGATGCCAGGTCACCCCGTCCTCGGCGAGTGCATCGATGACCTGTTCGAGCAGGCCGTCGCCCTTGTGCCGTCCTCCGTAACCGAGCACGGCCACCTGCCGCCGGGGCCCGTCGGCGGCAGGTGGCAGGGGCTCACCGGGCGGGACACCGTGCGGGCGCACTCTGATCGACGGTTCGAGTTCCGGGAAGCTGGAGACCAGCACGCGGCGGGCGGCGGCGGAAGGGGTGATGAGGAGATCGGCCCGGCCGAGGAGAGACCGGTAGATGTCCCGCCATTCGGCCACGAAGAGGCCGGCCAGCCGCCGTGCCCGCTCCTCGCAGCCGGCACACGGCGGTCCTTCTGGCAGGCTGGTGCACGGGGTACCCGACTCGGCGTCGAGCAGCTGGGCCGCCGGGCAGAGGGGGAAGTAGTCGTGCAGGGTCCAGACCACCGGGACGGCCTCCCGGGCGGCCCCATAGAGCAGGGCGTCGACGAAGTCCAGCGGGGCCCGCATGGTGTGCTGGAGGTGGATCAGGTCTATCCCGGTGGCCAGGAGGCGCTCCACCCAGGCCTTTGGGTCGGAGGCGGCGCCGAACTGGATGGGGAACTGGAGCACCATCCCCTCTTCGGGCCGCCATTGGATGGTGCCCCGGCCGGCGTCGTCGAAGCTGAGCACCACCGGATCGACCCTGGCGCCGAGCGCGTCGATGAGGTCGCCGGCGTGCAGTTCGGTGCCGCCGATCACTCCCGACCAGAGCGGGTTGTGCGCCAGGTAGAGGAGGCGCCGCCGGCCGGGCGTTTTGCTGCGGCGCAGGAGCTCGATGCCGAAACGCGCCTGCACCCCCCACAGCGGGTTCCGCTCTATGAAACCGCGGATCACGTCGTGGTAGGCCGGCCAGCGCTGGCTGATGCGGTCCAGATTGCCCGGCAGGTTGCCGCTGCCCGACTCGGCAAAGGAAACGCCGCCTTCGTGCCGGACGAAGACCGTGTCGCAGAGCAGGTTGAGGAACCCGTGGTCCCGCATGCGGGAGGCGAGGTCGTTCTCCTCCCCGTAGCCCGTTCCGAACAAGCCCTCGTCGAAGTAGCCGCAGGCAGCCAGCGCGTCCCGGCGCAGGTAGACGCAGAACCCCACTGAGGTGGGGAGCTCCAGCCATTCGCCCGTCCCCGCAACAACGGCTACCTGGTCGAGGAAGGCGGTATCCATCCCCGCCGGGAAGCGGTTGGCCACCAGCCACTGCGGTACCGAGCAGATGGTGGCGTTGTCCGACAGTGGGGTCACCGACCCCACCCGAGCGGAGCTGTGGGCCAGGCTCGCCAGGCGCTCCAGCCAGCCGGGGGGGACCTCGGTGTCGCTGTTGAGGAGCACGACGTCCCCCGGCGCCTCCTGCATTGCCAGGTTGCAGTTGCGGACGAACCCCAGGTTCTCCGGGCGGCGGGCTACTACCACCCGCGGGTCGGCGGCGGCGAAGGAGGCGAGCAGCCCGGGCAGGCGGGGGTCGGGACTGGCGTCATCGGCCAGGACGATCCGCACGTGCGAACCGGGGGTGTTGACGGCGACGGAGGCCAGGCAGCGGGCGACGGCGTCGTGGCCGTTGTAGACCGGGATGATCACGTCGATCGGAAGCCGGGGCACTTCGCTAGCTCGGCTTGTTGCGCCGCCGCCTGACGGCGGCGGCCACGTGGCCGGGCCGCAGGCGGCGGCCCTGGAAGGAGACCCAACCCTTGATGGTCTTCAGGCGGCGCAATCGGTGGACCTCGTCCTTGAGCTGGCGGTACATGTGGCGGATCTCGGCGTTCTCCTTAAGCAGGGCGTCGTAGGCCAGGTGGTTGCGCCTGCGTTCTCGCTCCAAGTGCTGCTTGAGGGCCAGCACCTCGGCGTCGAGGAGGCGTGCCTGCTCCTGCAAGGCCGCCAGGCGGCGGCGCCGCTCGGTGGAAGTGAGCCAGCCGGGTGCCCGGCGCCCCGGCTCCTTCACCAGGAGGATCCGGCTGCGCCCGGCCGGGCCGGGCGAGACGTCGCCCACGAGCCAGCCGGCTTCGAGGGCGGCCACCTCGATCTCGTCGAGGTGATGGTGGTGCAGGGGGCCGGCGCGGGCGGAGGTCAGGCTGAGGCGCGGCCAGCGCTTCACCGGGGGTACGCCGGTCTCGTCCACGACCAGCGCGTCGAGGCCCACCACCGCATCGGTGATACAGGCGTCCCGCAGCCACTCCAGCAGGCCGGGGAGCACCGGGGCGTCGATGGTCTCGGCTACCCCGGTCAGCAGAGCGTGGGAGTAGC
Source organism: uncultured Acidimicrobiia bacterium (assembly GCA_964354255.1). Lineage (GTDB taxonomy): Bacteria > Actinomycetota > Acidimicrobiia > Spongiisociales > UBA11373 > VGBK01. The sequence continues at coordinate 16,448 of CAYGYX010000021.1, forward strand.
GAGCCGAGGAATCGGCACCGTCCAGCCTTCCGTCTCCATCGGACCAGGCGAAGTCGATCTCGACCCGATCCACGCCGTGCAGGAGAGGCTCCCGGCGCGCTCCCTCGGGCACGACGTCGAGCACCCGGCTCACGGTGGGCCCGTTCTGGGAGGCGAACGCCCAGAGGTCGTCGCGTCGCGGGGAGAAGGCCGGGCCGACCACCAGCGGGACGGGTTCCACGGCACATTCCGGGATGGCCGCCAGGGCTTCGGCGACCTCCCAGGATGGGTGCACGGGGCAGGGCACCTCCTGGCGGGACGCGGCGAGGAGGGCTTCGTAGACGCCGCCCCCCGGCCCCTGCGAACGCTGGTGGCGGAGGCCGGCGTCGAAGAGGCCCTCGGCCGCCTCCTCGTCCCACTTCAGGCCCATGGCTTCTGCCACTCGGTGCACCCGATCGAGCAAGACCGGGCGGGGCCCGTCGTAATCCAGGACGGGGAACCCGAGGTGGGCTTGCAGGGCCGCCAGTCGGGCGGTGTGCGCGTCGGCGATGGCCTGGGCCACCCGGGGGCTGAACCCGTTGCGCTTCTCGAGCGAGGCGGCGGCGGCCGAGGGGTGTCGCAGGACCCCGATGATGCGCATGGCCGGGATGATCTGCGCCCACGCCGGAAGGAGGAAGAGCAGGCGGGGATCCTTGACCCCCCAGGGGTGCCCTTGCCGGGCGAGCTCCTCGATGACCTCAGTCAGCGGTCCCAGCGCGACGGTGTTGAGATCGAGGCGGTGGGGAGGGCAGGTCCAGTCCCGCTCCTGGGCCCGCAGGATGGCCTCGTGTGCCTCGAGCACGTCCACCGACTCGAAGAAACCGCGCGGGTTGTCGGGCCCGGCGGAGAGCAGGGTTCCCAGGTGGAGCCCGGCCTGCCAGAGGAGGCCCGACACCAGGCTGGTGCCGCAGCGGTGCCCCCCCAGGATCAGGAGCGGGGCGTCACCCTCGGCCCCGGCTGGGGCAGGCTCGGCGGGCATCGATCCTCCGGTCGGGAAGCTTCGAGTCAGGATAGACGGCGGTCGTCGGGTGCCCGGTCCGCACCTACGGCTGGCTGGGGGAGTGTCGCCGGGTCGGCCTGATGCGATTCGGGGCCAGGGTCCTCGAACGTGTACCCGTAGCGGGTGATGGTGCCCGCCGCCAGCTGCCCGATCAGATCGCGCAGTTCGTCGTCGTAATAGTCCTGGAAGCGGGAGCGCTGCGAGCGGTTGACGGGCGGGCGCTCGAACAGGTCGAGGCGGAACCGGTCGGAGAGGGGAACGCCCGCCGCACTGAGGAAGGCGGCAAAGTCGCGGCGCAGGTTCTCGAAGTGGCCCATGGTGACCCTCTCCTCGGCCAGGCTGGCCCCGAGCTGGCGGCGAAGGTGCATGGTCAGCAGGTCCACCCCGTCCTCGGCGGCCAGGCGCACCTGGGACTGGGGCGCGAAGGTCGAGGCACGGGCGGGGTCGTAGAGGCGCCGCATCGTGGTGGCGAAGTCGAGTGTGAAATCGCCGGACAGCTCCACGAACCAGGGGTTGATGACCCGCACCCGGTCTCGATGCTCGCCGGGGCGCCCGGCGCCGAGGAGGTAGTGGTACCACGAAACGTGCCAGTCCCACGGGTTGCGGACCAGCGCGAAGCGGGGTAGGTCGCCGTACTGCTCCGGGATCTCGACGTCGGGCCCGTGCTTGGCGATGGTGGTGGGCACCACCCAATCGGCAGGGAGGTGCCGGTGGCAGATGCGCCGAATGAAGTCCCCCCCCGTCTTGGGGATGTGCACGAATACGAAGCGGGTGGTGATCAGCATGGGAGCGCCGCCCGCCGGGCCGGTGTGGCCGCCTTGGACATGGCCCTCATCTGCCCTCGCCGCCCGCCGGGATCGGGTAACCGAGCTCGGTGAGGAAGGCGCCGAGCTGGTGGTGGATGGCGGCGATCTCCCCGGCCTCGAGCTCGGCCTGCCACCCGCCCACCCGGGCGGTCCGCACGAAGCGGCCGGGGCCCTTGCGCTCGTCGGGGATCCGCTCGTAGTCGTGTCGATCGATCGCCTTGCGCAACGCGGCCTCATCGCAGGGTAGACCCAGGATGTGGGCGAGGTGATTCATCTCGGCGAAGGGATCGCGGCGCAGGCGCTCGTACCGCATCTCGTAGAGCCGGCCGGGGGCGAGAGCCTCGATCTGGCGGAGCCCCTCGGCGATCCGCAGGAAGCGCTTGATCGACTGGTTGACGACCTTGGTGCGGTTGAACTCCTCCTGGACCCGCTCGCTCATCCAGGACCCGGGCTTGCGGGCGTCGATCAGGGAAGCGATGACGTCGCGCGGGTCGCGCAACATGAAGATGAACTTGGCCCGCGGCATGGCCTTGACGATCAGTGGCGCCACCACCGTGCCGTTGGGCTCCTTGATGGCGAGGCCGGCGAATCCGGCTTCAGGGCCCCCCTGCCTGGCGATCACATCCATGAAGAACGCGTTGAGCGATGCTCGCCAGTGCTCCTCCTGGGGATGGGACATCCAGAAGGTGGGGTCTTCGAACCGGGCCGGCTCGTTGTCCCTGAGCAGGTTGGTGAACGCCAGGAACTGCCCCAGGTAGGGCTCGTTCCAGAGCCTCAGGTTGAGGCCGTCGGCGAGCAACTGGCCCAGCCAGGTGGTGCCCGAACGCGGGTGGCCGAACACCCACACGACGCGCTCCTCGGGGAACCCTCCCGTGGGTGGGGGTGGGAATGGCACAGGCGAGCCTTTCGACGGGTCGCGGATGGCGGTGGTGCTGCGGTGGGGGGTCCGAGATTAGCCGGTGAGGGTTTCGGCCCGGCCGGGAAGCCTGCCGCCTGGGGCGGGACCGAAGGCACCCCGGGGCTCCGGCGCGGGCCTCCCCGCTAGCGTTGCCGGCATGCGTTTGTTCTCCGTCGGCGTGCAGCCGGTAGGGGTGATCGCCATCGGGGCGCTTCCCACCGGGGTGATCGCCATCGGCCAGGGGGCCACGGGGGTGTTGGCCGTCGGGCAGCTGGCGCGGGGCGTGGTGGCCATCGGCCAGTTGAGCCTGGGGATCTTCTCCCTCGGTCAGTTGTCGGTGGGTGCCGCCTGGGCCGGCGGGCAGCTGGCGCTGGGCGGGACCTCCGGCTTCGCCCAGGTTCCCATCGGCCTCGTCGGCAACTGGGTCCCGTGGCGCACCCGGCTGCCGGAGATCCGCGCCCCGGGCAGCATCTGGACGCTCGCGCTGCGGGCGGTGCTGCTGGCCGGGGTGGTGGCGCTGGTGGGCTGGCTGGCTGTCTGGCCGGTGGTGGACGCCTGTCTGGCGCCCGGGGGCATCTTCTCACCGCTCCCCTGAGCGCTGTCACCGTCAGCCGCGAAGGCCGAGCGGGCGGTCATCGTCCCGGGTTGCCCGTCGGGGTAGGTCGAGGGGGCGCGGCCGGTACCCTCCTCGGCGGTGAGGGAAGGGAGGCCGTCGCATGCTGAGGGACTCGGGTGCGGCGAGGCGGCGGGCGATGACCGCGGTGGTCGCCTTCGGGCTGGTGAGCCTGCTCGGCGACATGGTCTACGAGGGAGCCCGCAGCATCCTGGGCCCCTACCTGGGGACGCTGGGGGCTTCCGCGGCGATGGTCGGGCTGGTGTCCGGGGTGGGGGAGTTCACCGGCAGCGCGCTGCGGGTGGCGACGGGCTGGCTGGCCGACCGGACGACGGCGTACTGGGCAATGACCTTCCTGGGGTACGGGCTCACCATCGTCGCCGTGCCGCTCCTCGGGTTGGTGGGGAGGGTCGACCTGGCCCTGGTGATGGTGATGGCTGAGCGCCTGGGCAAGGCGGTGCGCTCGCCGGCCCGCGATGCTCTCCTCGCCGAAGCTTCCCGCCCCCTGGGCAGGGGATGGGGGTTCGGCCTCCACGAGGCGTTGGACCAGGCGGGGGCCGTCCTCGGGCCCCTGCTGGCGGCGGCCGTGCTGGCGGGGCGGGACGGCGATTACCCGATGGTCTTCTTCGCGGTGGCGGTGCCGGGGGTGCTTCTTCTCCCCGCCCTCGTGGTGGCGCGGCGGGTCATGGGTCCCGGTCCGTCGCCGGGAGCTTCCTTCGGCACAGCCGAAGTTGGCGCGGAGGGGCGGGTGCCGCGGCAGGCGCGGAGGTACCTCGCCTTCGTGGCCCTGACGGCGGGGGGCCTGGCTCCCTTTCCGCTGATCGCTTTTCATGCGGTGAGCAGGCCGGTGCTGGCGGAAGCCCAGGTGCCTCTGCTGTTCGCCGCGGCGATGGCCGTCGACGCGTTGGCCGCCCTCTGGGCGGGGCGTCGCTACGACCGTCGAGGCCTCGGGGTCCTGGCGGTGTTGCCGCTGTTGTCGGTGACGGCGCTGATGGTGTTCGGCGACGCTGCCGGGTTGTTGTGGCTCGGAGCGCTGGCTTGGGGCGGAGCCATGGGCATCCAGGAATCGACGCTGCGGGCGGCGGTGGCCGACCTGAGGGGGCAAGGGCCCCCGGCCACTGCCTACGGCTTTTTCCACACGGCCTACGGCCTTGCCCTCCTGGCCGGGGGAGCGGTGCTGGGGGCCCTCTACGATTGGTCGATCGCGGCGGTGGCGGGACTGGTGGTCGTCGTGCAGATGGCCGCCTGGTTGGTGCTGCGCCCCCTGCTCCCCGGCCACAACGGGCGGCCCACCCTTCCCGGGGGGGCGGTTGGCGGCCCGTCCTAGGGGCTCACGGCCTCCCATACCGTCCCGCCGGGGGTGTCACGGACCTCCACCGAGAGCAGGCTGAGGGCCCGCCGGACGGCATCGGCATCATGCCAGCGCCCATCGGCTCTGGCCCGGGCCCGGACCTCCAGCAGAGCCTCCACCGCCCCCGCGCGAGCGGTGTCGTCGAGGCGGAGCCCGGCCATGGCCGTGGCGAAGCGGGTCACCATGCCCAGCAGAGAGGAGTGAGCGGCGGCGGCCGCCTCCTTGCCCCAGGATTGGTGGGCGTCCTCGAGCGAGAGGATGGCATCGAGAGCCGCCCCGGCGTCCCCGGTCTCCGTTGCCGCCCGGAAGGCCTCCTCGATGAAGGCCAAGGAGGGCGGAGCGCTGGGGGCGGGGGTGTCTATCGACCCGCCAGTGACCGACGCGCCGAGGAGGGCGAGGGGGACGGAGTCGCCGGGCGTGAGCACGGTGCTGTCGGTGCCCAGGATCAGGGTGACCGTCCCCTTCCCGGCCACCGTGAGGCGGCCGCCTGCTCGGTCGAGGAGGCAGGCGGTGTGCTCATCGACGCCGAGGACCGCCACCCCGGCCGGCAGCCGGGAGCGCAGGCCCTCGAACCGCCGGGCACCCATCCAGCAGCGGCTGGTGTCGTGGGTGCCTCCTTCGGCGTTGTCCCAATGGGGTACCACCACGGCGGAGATGCCCGCCGCACCCAGGACGTCGAGTCCGTCGAGCCAATGAGGGTCGGCCCCCACCTTGTAGATCTCGTAGACGGGTAGGGAGAAGCGGCCCAGGGTGATGGAGGCGGCGGAGGCGATGGTGAGGGCACCGCCGCCGGTGATCTTGCCGGCCAGGAGGGAGGGCACCGGGGTGCGAGCCCAGACCCGCAGGGCGTAGGAGGGGCTGCCCGGGCCGGAGAAGACGACCTGGGCCCGCCGCAGGGTGTCCAGCGCCCGCTCCCGGGCTGGGGCCGGGGTGCTCGCCGACCGCAGTGAGGCCACCTCGACGTCTGCCATGGGCAGGCTGGTGTGGAAGTAGTCCAGCGTGCGGGCGGTCAGTTCGTCGGCGTTCTCCTGGAAGCCGTAGGGGGTGTCGAGCACCGCCACCAGCGGCCGGCCGGGGAAGCGCTCGAATACGGCCCGGTGCACCGGGACCATGGTGGCGGTGATCTCCCCCGAGCCCATGATGGTGAGCAGGCACGGTGCGGCCATAGCGGTGCCCGCAGATTACGCCGCCGCCGGTGTCGGGCACGCTGGGCGGGTCCGGCGTAGCCTGAGGGGAAAGGAGACGGCGTGACCCCGCGTCAGGTGCAGACCCTCATTGGCTTGGGAGTGCTCATCGCCGTGCTGCTGGTCGTGCTCATCGCCGTCCTGGTCATCGGCGGGGGGGACGAGACGGCGGCACCGACCTCGCTTCCGACGACCACCTCCACCTCGGAACCCACCTCGACCACCTCGTCCTCGTCCACGACGACGAGCACCAGTTCCACCACGACCTCCTCCACCACTACGACCAGTACGACCACCACCAGCACCTCGACGACCACCACCTTGCCGCTCGGAGCCTGCGCCGGCCCCGGTGCGGGACCTCTCCCCGGGGATGCCACCATCGCGGTGGACGTCATGGGTGAGTTCGACGGAGATGGAGCCGACGATCGTTTCCTGGTCTACAGGGACTCCGAGGGCACCTACTGGGCCCGCATGGAGTTGTCCTACGGGTACTCGACGGCGGCCCCTGATCCCACGCCGGGGCCCGGGGTGATCAACGCCAAGAGCGTCGACCTGGGTGGTCCCGCCGAGCTGGCGATAGCTGAGTCGATCGCTTCACCCTCCTCCCGGGTGGCCACTTTCTACGCGCTGTACGGCTGCAGCCTCGATGCCGTCCGGCAGGGCGGCGGCACGCTCGCTCAGTTCCCGCTGCGAGGATCCGGCATGGAGCTGGCGGGCGTCACCTGCCGGGCTGATGGGATCAATGTGACCAGGGCCGCGAGCACCGACGGCACCGTCTGGGAGGTGTCCAGCATCGCCTACGACTGGGACCCGGTCATCGGGGAGCTGATCTCGGGCATGGGTGCGGCGGCCATCCTGCACAGCCCGGAGGACGACGCCGTCATCATGAGCCAGGCCGACTGGAACTGCTGAGCGCGTCGCCCCGGGCGGCTAGGGTCGGTGGCGCTCGCGACACGGAGGCTGCCGGTGGCTCAGGACATCTACGCGCTCTGCGATGCCCTTGTCGACGAAACGGCGGCTCTGTCGCCTTGCCTGGCGACCATGGTGGGCATCCGGGGCTACGACCACCTGTGGGACGACTTCAGCACCGAGGGGTACGAGGAGCAGCGCCGGGCGCTGGAGGGGCAGAGGGCCCGGGTGGGCGCGGCCGAAGTGGCCGCCGACCCTTGGGCGGCTCTCGCCGCCGAGGTGGCTGGGGCCGCCATCGGGGACGAGTTGACTCGCTTCGCGACCGACGAGCACCTGCGGGACTTGAACAACCTCGACTCCACCCTGCAGCACCTGCGCGACGTCTTCGACCACATGGGCAAGGGGAGCCGGGAGGAGTGGGAGGCGGTGGCCTCCCGCCTGGTGGGGCTGCCGGCGGCCGCCGACGCCTACCGGCGGCGCCTGGAGGACGGGCGGCGGCGGGGCCTGGCGGTGGCCCGGCGCCAGGCCGCCGAAGGGGTGCGCCAGGCGCGTCATGCCGCCGGCTCCGAGTCCACCCTGTTGCGCCTGGCCGCGGAGTGGGAAGGGGCCGCGCTGGGGGATGAGGCTCTGAGGCGGCGGGTGGTGGAGGGGATCGCCGCGGCCCGCGCCGCCTTCGGTGCCCTGGCCGACTACCTGGAGGCCGACTACCTGCCGTCGGCTCGGGAGGAGGATGGGGTCGGTGAGGATCGGTACGGCCGGCTGGCCCGCCGCTTCCTCGGCTCGAGCCCCGACCTGCGCGCGACCTACGAATGGGGCTGGGCGGAGGTCGGTCGCCTTCTCCGCCGCATGCAGGAGACCGCCGCCGCCATCAGCCCCGGGGCGTCGCTGGCCGAGGTCCTCCATCTCCTGCAAGAAGACCCCGCCCGGGCCGCCGCCTCGCCCGCCGAGTTCCGCGACCTGATGCAGGCGCGTCAGGCGGCCGCCCTGTCCGAATTGCAGGGGGTCCACTTCGACGTCCCGGACCCCATTCGGCGCATCGAGGTGAAGCTGGCCCCTCCCGGCGGAGCGCTGGGCGCCTACTACGTGGGGCCCAGCGAGGACTTCACCCGGCCCGGGACGGTGTGGTTCGCCATCGGCGAGCAGCAGGTGATTCCGCTGTTCGACCAGGTGTCCACCGCCTACCACGAGGGCTTCCCCGGCCACCACCTGCAGAACGGCATCCAGCTGGCCTCGGCGGCGCGCCTCAGCCGCTTCCAGAAGCTGCTGGTGTGGTACCCGGGCAGCGGGGAGGGCTGGGCGCTCTACGCCGAGGACCTCATGGAGGAGCTCGGCTACCTGGAGAAGCCCGACTACCTGATGGGGAAGCTGGCGTCGGAGATGCTGCGAGCCTGCCGGGTGGTCATCGACATCGGCTCCCACCTGCGCCTGCCCATCCCCGGCGGCCAGCCGTTCCACCCCGGCGAGGAGTGGACCTTCGACGCCGGGGTCGAGATGCTCATCGATTACGCCGCCCAGAGCCCCGAGGTAGCCCGGTCGGAGATGACCCGCTACCTCGGGTGGCCCGGCCAGGCGATCTCCTACAAGGTGGGCCAGCAGGCCATTCGCGACCTGCGCGCCGAGGCGCAGCGGCAGCACGGGCCCGGCTTCGACCGCAAGGCCTTCCACGCCCGGGTGCTGGAGATCGGCTCGGTGGGCCTCGACGTGCTGCGGCGCCACCTGGCCGGGTTCTGAGCCGGAGGGGCCGCCTTGGTCACAGGCAGTGTCGTCCGGAGCCAGCCAGCTGCCCCACCGGTGGCAGTGACCCGGCGCCGCCAGCCGGTCTTGGCCGTGCTAGCCGTGGCCGCCGTCCTGGTGGCGGCCTGCGGAGGGGGCGGGGGAGAAACCACGACCACCGCCCCCCCGACTACCGCGCAGCCAGTCGCCGCCCCACTGGTGGTCGAGGGCCCGGGTCGCTACGACGGTGAGGTGGTCTCGGGCGGCCTGCTGCGGCACTTCGTCCTGGTCGTCCCCGAGGCGGCGGCCCGCCCGGCCCCGCTGGTGATCGTGTTCCACGGCTTCATGGCGAGCCCCCGGGAGGTGGAGGAGCTCACCGGGATGAGCGCCCTGGCGGAGGAGGACCGCTTTGTGGTGGCCTACCCCGAGGGCTCCGGTCTGCCCCGCTCGTGGCGGGCCGATCCTCGCCGGGGGGACCGGGACGTCCTGTTCACCCGGGACCTGGTGGCCCTGCTCGATGAAGCGGTCGACGTCGATCGAGGGCGTGTCTATGCCGCCGGCATGTCGAACGGGGGTGGGATGGCGGCCCGCCTCGCCTGCGACGCCTCCGATCTGGTGGCGGCGGTGGGGGCCGTGGCGGCGGCGTACCCGACGGGCGACTGCTCACCCGGCCGGCCGGTGCCGGTGATCGCCTTCCACGGCACCGACGACCCGATCGTGCCCTACGAGGGATGGGCCCCCTTGTTGCCCGCCGTCGAGGACTGGGCGACCGGGTGGGCCGGCCGCAACGGCTGCGGATCGGACCCGGGCACCGAGGCGCTTGCCGCCGACGTCACCGGCGTGCTCTGGGACGATTGCGACGCCGGCGCCGAGGTCCTCCTATACACCGTGGCCGGCGGCCGCCACGGGTGGCCGGGCTCGGGCCGGGACACCGGCTGGGGAGCTTCCACGGACTCGGTGGATGCCTCGGTGCTGCTGTGGGAGTTCTTCGCCGCCCATCCGATGCCCTGAACCGTCGGTGGGCGAACGTCGCCGAGCGGCCGGGAGCGGGCGGCCCCCGACCCGGGTGGGGTTGCCCCCTACACTCGCCTGCTGTGAGGCTGCGGGTCCTTGGCTCCAACGGCACCTATCCCACCCCCGGCCGTCCCTGTTCGGGGTATCTGGTCGAGGCAGGGGACACCGTGGTGATGCTCGACGCCGGGCCGGGGACCGTCATGGCCCTGCAGGAGGCCGGCGGGGCCTCGAGGTTGTCGGCCCTGCTGGTCACGCACGCTCACCCCGACCACTGCGCGGATGTCTTCTCGCTGTTCAGCCTGCTGCGCCTGGGGCCCGCTCCGCGGGCGGGACTGCCCGCCTTCGGGCCCGAAGGCCTGGCCGCCGGGCTGGCCCGGTTCCTGGGGGCCGGCGAGGACCACTCCTTCCACTGGGTCTTCGACTGGCGCACGGTGGGGCGAGACGATCAGGTCTCGGTGGGCGACCTGGAGATCACCTTTGGCCTCGCCGACCATCAGGTGCCCACCCTGGCGGTCTCCTTCGCCCACGGTGGGCGGAGGCTGGTCTACTCCGCCGACACCGGCTCGGGTGGTGATCTGCCGACCCTGGCCGCTGGAGCCGACCTGCTCCTCTGCGAAGCCACGTTCCAGGGTGAGCAGGGTGCCGCCGGTTGGCCGTACCACCTGTCCGCGGCCGGGGCCGGTGCTCTGGCTCGGGGGGCGGGGGCGGGCCGCCTCCTGGTGACGCACCTCGGCCCTATCTTGGAACCAGAACGCTCCGTGGCCGAGGCCGCCGCCGTCTTCGGGGGCCCGGTGGAGTGGGCCGCCCCCGGCCTGGAGGTGGAGGTATGAGGCAGGACAGAGCTGCCGGCGAGTTGCGCCCGGTGCGCATCGTGCGGGACTACACCGAGATGACGCCCGGTTCGGTGCTCATCGAGATGGGGCGCACCCGGGTGCTGTGCACGGCCTCCTTCGATCCGGAGGTGCCGCGCTGGCTGCGCGACGACGGGGTGGGCTGGGTGACCGCGGAGTACTCCATGCTCCCCGGGTCCAGCCCGGAGCGGGTGCCCCGCACCGCCATCAGCGGGGGGCGGGTCAAGGAGATCCAGCGCCTCATCGGCCGGGCGCTGCGGGCGGTGGTCGATCGCCCGGCCATGGGGGAGGGGACGGTGCGGGTCGACTGCGACGTCCTGCAGGCCGACGGCGGCACCCGCACCGCCGCCATCACTGGGGCCTGGGTGGCGCTGCACGATGCCTTCACCCGGGTGGTAGGGCAGGGGATGCTCGCCGCCAACCCCATCACCGATCACTGCGCTGCCGTCAGCGTGGGGCTGGTAGGCGAGGACCTGCTCCTCGACCTCGACTATGACGAGGACGTCGGGGCCGACGTCGATTTCAACGTGGTCATGACCGGTCGCGGCGGCCTGGTGGAGGTGCAGGGCACGGCCGAGGGCCGGCCCTTCAGCAGGGAGCAGTTGAGCGCCCTCCTCGACCTGGCAGCGCGAGGCGTGGCCGGCCTGGTGGCCGAGCAGCGCCGGGCGCTGGGTCTCTAGTGGGACTTCCCCGCCGGCTGGTGGTGGCCACCAAGAACCCCGACAAGGTGCGGGAGGTCCGGGCGGTGCTCGCCGCGGTCGCTCCCGAGGTCGAGGTCGTGGTGAGTGGGGATTGGCCCGATGTGGTGGAGACGGGCGCCACCCTCGAGGAGAACGCCCTGCTCAAGGCCCGGGCCGCGGCGGGGGCGACGGGGATGCCGGCGGTGGCCGACGACACCGGCCTCGAGGTCGTTGCCCTCGGTGGGGGACCGGGCGTCCACACCGCCCGCTACGCCGGGCCCGACGGTGACTACGCCGCCAATCGGCGTGCCCTGCTGGCCGCTCTTCGCGAGACGGCCGATCGCCGGGCTCGCTTTCGCACCGTGGTCGCCCTGGCGGACCCCGGCGGGGACGCCATGACGGCGGAGGGAATGCTCGAGGGGCGCATAACCACGACAGAGCGCGGGGAAGGCGGCTTCGGCTACGACCCGGTCTTCGAGGTCGAGGGCCGGACGCTGGCCGAGATGGGCGAGGCGGAGAAGAACCGCATCAGCCACCGGGCGCGCGCCCTGCAGGTGCTGGTGGCGCGCTGCACCGCTGAGGGGTGAGGCGACCAGGGCCGGGCCGGCGGCCGCCTTGATGCATTTCGGGTGCCCCGCGGTAACCTCCCCACCTCTCATGCGCCGATCTTTCCCCGCCCTGCTCGCCGCCTCCCTGGTGGCCGCTGCCCTCCTGGTCACCCAGGCCGCCGCGGGCGTCGATTCCCCCCTGACCCTGACCCCGCCTGCCGGCCTAGTCCTGGAGGGATCGCCGGCCCGGGTCACCGTCCGGTTCGACGCCGCCGGCTCGGCCGGCCCCGAGCGGTTCAGCTTCGCCTGGGGGGAAGGGCCGATCTCCGTGGTGCCCGCCCCCGCCGGTCCTCCTTACACCATCATCGCGGCGCATACCTACGCCGACCAGGGCACCTACCCGGTGCGGGTACAGGTGACCGGGCCGGGCACCTCCCCGGTCAGTCGCGGGACTCAGGTGACGGTAGTCAACGCCCCCCCGGTGCTGGGCCCGTTGCCCGACACCCTCGCCCCTCTCCGCCAGCCGTTCCGGCTCTCGGTGTCCTTCACCGATCCCGGTTCGGCCGACACGCAGGAGGTGGTGGTGGACTGGGGCGACGGCGCGACCGACCGCCTGGAGGACGTCACCGGGGGGACTGCTTCGTTCACCCATCGGTACGCGGCCCGGAAGGCCTACATCGCGACGGTGAGGGTGGACGACGGGGACGGCGGGCGGGACACCGCCACCTTCCGGGTCGAAGTGGTGCTCGCCTGCGGAGGGCTGCCGGTGACCATCGACGCCGCGTCGGCCCCGCCCGGACCGGTGATGGGCACCGCGGGCCCCGACGTCATCCTGGGCACGCCCGGGCCGGACGTCATCTCGGGTGGAGGCGGCCGGGACGTCATCTGCGGCGGTGGGGGAGCCGACACGCTGGACGGCGGCCCCGGCGACGACACGCTGCTGGGGGGACCGGGGGCCGACACGCTGCTGGGCGGGCCGGGTCGGGACAGCCTCTACGGCGGCGGCGAGGCCGATCGCCTGGAGGGAGGCGAAGGGCCGGACGTGATCTATGGGGACGCCGGCGACGACACCCTGGACGGAGGCCCCGGCAACGACGCCCTGGCCGGCGGCCCCGGCCGGGATGGGCTGCAGGGTGGCCCCGACGGCGACGTGCTGCATGGGGGCACCGGCGCCGATCGCCTCTACGGGGGTGACGGAGGGGACTTCCTCTTCCGCAGCGAGTACCCCAGCCTCGATCAGATGGACGGCGGGCTCGGCGAGAACCTGGTCGACACCGGCAAGCGAGGGACGGACGCCGCGGGCATCCGCCGCTACCTCACCGAGGCGGAGGCCCTCGCCTTCGAGGGGGCCTACCTGCTGGGCGAGTTCACCACCTACCACGACTGCTGCCAGGACCGGGTGGTGAACATCCAGCTGATGGCCGACACGATCACCGGGCACGTGGTCATGCCCGGCGAGACCTTCTCGGTCAATGCCACGGTGGGCCAGCGCACCGCCGCCAAGGGCTATCGCGCGGCTGGGGCCATCATCGGTGGTTACGTGCAGTGCTGCGGCTACGCCGACAACATCGGTGGCGGCACCAGCCAGTTCGGGACCACCATCTACAACGCGGTCTTCTTCGCCGGCCTGGAGGACGTCGAGCACCAGCCTCACTCGCTGGACTTCGCCCGTTACCCCGATGGGCGGGAGGCCACCATGGGCTACCCGCGCCCCGATGTGGTGTTCCGCAACGACACCGACCACCCGGTGTTGATCACCACCCACCACGCCGGCTTCCGGGGGACCAGCATCACCGTGAAGGTCTGGGGCGACAACGACGGCCGCCAGGTCACCGCCGGGGCGAGCGCCAGGCGCAACTTCTACAACACCAGCCGGGTGGTGATCGAGACGGACACGGCGCTGTCCTGCGGCCAGTCCTACGTGAAGGTGGCCGCCCAGGCCGGGTACACCATCGACGTGTTCCGCTACATCACCCATGGGGACGGCAGCCGCACCACCGAGAAGTGGACCTGGACCTACTCGGCGGGGCCTGAGGTGCGGCGGGTGGGTGTGTGCAGCTACCCCGGTGGGGGCGGCGACGACGACCCGGAGCCACCCAGCCCCGACCCGGGGGGAAGCGGGGTCCTTCCCTAGG
>CAYGYX010000022.1:0-29988 GCA_964354255.1 uncultured Acidimicrobiia bacterium
CTGCGCAGCTTCGGCCCCCTCTCCCGCCCCAGCGGGAGAGGGCGGGGGGTGAGGGCTCCTATCTCTCCCCCGCCGCCGCGGGAGGGGGAACCCCGCAGGCCAGAGGGGGGAGTCACGCGTCTCTCACCCGCCCCCGCGGGAGAGGCAATCAGACGGCGACGATCTCGGTCACGCCGGGCACCCGGTCGCGCAGGATGCGCTCGATGCCGGCCGTCAGCGTCAGGGTGGCCATGGGGCAACCGCCGCAGGCCCCCACCAGTTGCAGGGTGACCGTTCCCCCCTCCACCCCGAGCAGCACCACGTCGCCGCCGTCGGCCTGCAAGGCCGGGCGGATGTAGTCGATGGTGTCGGTGAGAGCCTGCAGGTCGATGGCCGGCGACTCGCCGGCTTCGGCCTCTTCGGTGGCGGGCAGGGTGTCGGTCATCATCGTTATTCCAACACGGGGAGCTTGCTAATAGTTCCCATCATACGGGTCGCCCCAGCCTAACCGGCCTTCCCGATGGCCCGTCGGCCGCTCAGCCTTCCACCGTCTCACGGCGGATCCGGGCGCCCAGTGCCGCCAGCCCGGCATCGAGGCTCTGGTAGCCGCGATCTATGTGCTGGGCATTGGCCACCGTAGTGGTGTTCTCGGCGGCCAGGCCGGCCAGCAGCACGGCGGCGCCGGCCCGGATGTCCCACGCCTCCACCGGGCAGCCGCTCAGGCCCGCCACTCCCCGCACCACCACGTGCTGGCCCTCGGTGGTGATGTCGGCCCCCATGCGGTTCAACTCGCCCACATAGCGGAACCGCGAGTCGTAGATGTTCTCGGTCATCACCGAAGTGCCCGCCGCCAGGGTGAGCAGCGCCACCATCTGCGGGTGCATGTCGGTGTGGAAGCCCGGGTAGGGCAGGGTGGCGAAATCCACCGGCCGGGGCCGCTCGGGGCCGCGCACGGTCACCCGGCCTTCGCCGATCTCCACCTCGCACCCCGCCTCCTCGAGCTTGCGCAGCTCCATGCGGAGGTGGGCGGGCACGCAGTCGGTCACGGTGACCTCCCCCCGGGTGATCGCCCCGGCCACCAGGTAGGTGCCCGCCTCGAGGCGGTCGGGTACCGTCCGGTGCCGGGCGGGGGCCAGCCGGGGCACGCCTTCGATCTCGATGGTGGAGGTCCCCGCCCCCGTCACCCTGGCCCCCATCTCGACCAGGAAGGAAGCCAGGTCCTCGATCTCCGGCTCACGGGCGGCGTTGCCGATGACGGTGTGGCCCCGGGCCATCACCCCCGCCAGCAGCAGGTTCTCGGTGGCCCCGACGCTGGGGAACTCGAGGTAGACCTCGGCCCCCTGCAGGCCGTCGGGGGCGGAGGCGAGCAGCACCCCGTGGGACAGCTCGAAGCTGGCACCCATGTGCTCGAACCCGTCGATGTGCAGGTCGATGGGCCGCGACCCGAAATCGTCGCCGCCGGGCAGGGCCACCCGGGCCACTCCGCAGCGGGCGAGCAGGGCGCCGAGCACCAGGATGGAAGCGCGCATCTGGCGCACCAGGCCGAGCGGGGCTTCGGGCAGGAGGTCCTCGGGGACCTCCACGTCCAGCACCCCCGAATCGCGGCGGGTGGTGGCCCCGATGTGGGCCAGCACCCGGCACATGACACTCACGTCGAGGATGTCGGGGACGTTCTCGATGCGGTGGCCGCCCGGGGCCAGGAGGCAGGCCACCAGGTGTTTGAGCACGGCGTTCTTGGCCCCGCGCACCGCCACCGTCCCCCGGAGCGGGCTTCCCCCGGTGACCACCAACTGCTCCACGGGGCCGATTCTACGGCCGGCACCCCCCTCGGAGAGGCATGGCAAGGGACCGAGGCGGGCCGCTACCCTGGCCGGCATGCACGTCGTCTTCGGGGCCGACCACGCCGGTTACCTGCTCAAGGAGTCCCTGATCCGAGCCGCCGCCGCCGCCGGCTACTCGGTCACCGACCTGGGCACGGACTCCGCGGAGCCGGTGGACTACCCCGACTTCGCCGCCGCCGTCGCCCGGGAGGTGGCCGCCGGCCTCGCCGAGCGGGGGGTGGTCGTGTGCGGGTCCGGCGCCGGCGCCTCCATCGCCGCCAACAAGGTGCGCGGGGCGCGCTGCGCCGTGGCCCACGACACCTACAGCGCCCACCAGATGGTGGAGCACGACGACGCCAATGTGGTGGCGCTCGGTAGCCGGGTGATCGGGCCGGCCCTGGCCCGCGAGATCCTGTTCGCCTTCCTCAGCGCCCGCTTCACCGGAGAGGAACGGCACCGCCGGCGGTTGGGCAAGATCATCGCTCTCGAGGAGGGGTAGCCGGAGAGCCCTTCAGCCCTCCCGATACCGGGTCGATGTCTCGACGATCCCCCCAATCCCCCCACCCCCAGAAGGGCGCTGTGGACTCCCGCTACTTCAACCGCGAGCTGTCGCTCCTCGACTTCCAGGACAGGGTCCTCGCCATCGCCGAGAACCCCAACCTCCCCATCCTGGAACGGGCGAAGTTCGTCGCCATCGTCGCCTCCAACCTCGACGAGTTCTTCCAGGTGCGGGTCGCCGGCCTGCGCGAACAAGTGGCCGCCGGGGTCAGCGAGGTCACCGGGTATCCCAGCCCCGCCGCCCTCCTGGCGGCCATCCGGCACCGCTGCCTGGCCCTGACGGCCCGCATCGAGCGCCTGGTGGCCCGCCAGATGATCCCCGTCCTGGCCGAGCACGACATCCAACTGGTCGACTGGAGAAACCTCGACGAGGAGGAGCGCGACGCCGCCTACACCGTGTTCGAGCGCGACATCTACCCCCTGCTCACCCCGCTGGGATTCGACCCGGCCCACCCCTTCCCCTTCATCTCCAACCTCTCCCTGAACCTGGCGGTCACCCTGCACGACCCGGCCGCCGGGGAGGGCCGGTTCGCCCGGGTCAAGGTACCCCCCCTCCTCCCCCGCTTCCTGGAAGTGGGGGCGCAGGGGCGGCTGGTCCCCGTCGAACAAGTGATCGCCGCCCACCTCCCCACCCTGTTCCCCGGTATGGACATCGTCGGCCACCACGCCTTTCGCGTCACCCGGAGCGCCGAGCAGGAAGTGGAGGAAGCCGAAGCCTACGACCTGCTCGAGGCCATGAAGGAGATGCTCCACACCCGGAGCCGGTTCTCGCGGGTGGTGCGACTCGAGGTGGAGGCCGGCATGCCTCGCGACGTACTGGACCTGCTCACCGGCCAACTGGGGCTCGACGAGGCGGGGGTTTACCCGGTGCACGGTTTGCTGTCGCTGAGCGGGTTCTGGGCCCTCCACGGCCTCGACCGGCCGGAGCTCAAGGAGCCGGCCTGGTCCCCCACCACCCAGCCCGCCCTGGCCGACCCGGAGGGCGGTTCGATCTTCGACCGCATCCGCCGCCGCGACCTACTGGTCCACCTCCCCTACGAGTCCTTCATCACCTCCGTGGGTGCCTTCATCGCCGAGGCCGCCCGCGACCCGGCGGTGGTGGCCATCAAACAAACCCTCTACCGCACCTCGGCGCCGGAGGACCCGGCGGCCGGCGGCGAGGCCTCGATCGTCCAGTCGCTGATGCAGGCCGGCCGGGAGGGCAAGCAGGTGGCGGTCCTCGTCGAGCTGAAAGCCCGCTTCGACGAGGAGGCCAACATCACCTGGGCCCGCCTGCTCGAGGAAGCCGGGGTCCACGTCGTCTACGGGGTGGCCGGCCTCAAGACCCACGCCAAGGTAGCCCTGGTCGTACGCCGGGAAGGCGGCCGCCTGGTGCGCTACAGCCACATCGGGACCGGTAACTACAACCCGCAGACGGCCCGCCTCTACGACGACCTGGGCCTCCTCACCGACGATGAGGACCTGGGCGCCGACCTGAGCGAGTTGTTCAACGTGCTCACCGGGTACAGCGGGCGCCAGCAGTACCGCCGTCTGCTGGTGGCCCCCACCGCCCTCCGCCACCGGGTGATCGAGCGGATCCGCTCCCAGGCCGGGCCGCAGGGGCGCATCGTCCTCAAGCTCAACCACCTGGTCGACGACGAGATCATCGACGAGCTCTACGCCGCCGCAGCCGCCGGGGCCGAGATCGACCTGGTGGTGCGGGGGCAGTGCTGCCTGCGGCCGGGAGTGCCCGGGCTCTCCGAGCGCATCCGCGTGCGGTCCATAGTCGGCGAGTACCTGGAGCACTCGCGGATCCTGCGCTTCGGGGAAGGCCCCGGGGCGGCCTACTTCATCGGCTCGGCCGACATGATGCCCCGCAACCTGGACCGGCGGGTCGAGGCGGTCACCCCCATCGACGAGCCGTCCCTGTGCCTGCGCCTCGAGGAAATCATCCGGGTCTGTCTGGCCGACGACACCCTGGCCTGGGAGCTGGGCCCCACCGGCACCTGGTCCAAGGTGCCCACCGACCGCGGCCTCAGCACCCACCTCCGCCTGCAGGCCCTGAGCCTGGAGCGAGCCCGGGGGGCGGCCCCCGACCCGGCCCGGGCGGTCGCCGTCTCGGGGGTGGTGGTGGCCTCGGGCGGTTTGGTCGGGCGCCGCGGCGAGGGGGGGAAGCTGGAGGTGCTGCTGGTGCACAGGCCCGCCTACGACGACTGGTCCTTCCCCAAGGGAAAGGCCCTGGACGGTGAGCCCGCCGCCGAAGCTGCCCTGCGCGAGGTGCTCGAGGAGACCGGTTACCAGTGCTTGCTGGGGCAGGAGATTGCCACCCTCGAGTACACCGACCGGGACGGCAGCCGCAAGCTGGTGCGCTACTGGGCGATGACCACCACCGGCGGGGAGTTCGTTCCCAACCCCGAGGTCGATGAGGTTCGCTGGCTGGGTTCCGAGGGAGCGCTCCACCTGCTCTCCTACGACCGGGACCGGGCGGTCCTGCGCTCGTTCGTGGCCGGCAAGCGGCCCTGATCGGGCGGGCGGTTCGCTCGGGCGCCTGCCCAACCTGGGCCCAGCTGCGGACGCCTGCCAGCCCCTCTCGCAGCCAGCGCCACTCAACTCACTCGCTCTTCTGCCTCGACCCCCTCCCACTCGCCACCGGTGGAAGTGGGCCCGGCGAGCGCCTTCGGGCCCGCCGGCGCCGGCGGGCCTATCAGTGTTTCCAGAGATCCTGGGCAAGCCTCGCGGAGCGCTCCCGGGCCGCCGTTCGAAGATCCCCCAGCACGCCGGCGTATCTGTCGCAGAGGCCGCCATACTCTGCCAGGAGCGGGTGGAAGGATTCGTGGCCTTCGAGCTCCCGGGCGAGGTACTCGGGCGGGAAGTAGTCCGAGCGCACATAGGCCCGGTTGAAGGTGCGACGCACGTACCGCTCGTAGCCGTGGCGGGCGAGCAAGCGACCGGAGGTCCCCAGGAGCAGGCGCAGGCGCCGGTCGAGAAACGGGGGAATCAGAACCTCGTCTGCCCCGGCACCGTAGAGGCCCTCGGCGATCGCTCCCGATGCCCGCTCCCACCGGTGAGGCCACGCCCCGGGGCCGCCGACCAGCTTGCCCACCAGGTCGGGGGTGGCAGTGCGGAGATCGTCGAGTCCCGCCCTCAGGCGGCGCATCCCATCGGCGCCGAGGTCGGCGGTGACATCGGGAGCACCCGCCACGCCGGCAGCGACGTCCGACTCAAGGCGGCCTGCCACCCAGGGGGTGATCGCCTTGAGGTACCCGGTCGCCGACTCCTGCATCCGAGCGACGAGGTCGTCGGCGCGGGCATCGAGGTCCCCCAGGCGCTTGTCCAACTTGGCGAGAGTCATCGCACCTCCGCAGCCAGCTGAGGGTAGCGCCTAGGCCCCCTGGTTCGGAGGAACATCGGCCGAGCCGTCCCCGCCCTCCGATACCGTTGAGGACGAACCGGCCCGGGAGCGGTGCAGCGCTCCTCGCCGATTCCCACCGAGCGCTCGCCGCGACGGCCGCCGATCAACTGCGGGGCGGTGCGGCACCTCGAGGCAGGCCGGGAGCCGCGAAAGGGGATCCCCCTGGTTGCCCTCTCTCGGCCCTGCCCGGCGCCCGCCTGCCTAGGCTAGGTAGGCCATGCGCGTGCGCGTCTTCCCCGACGCCGACCACCTGGCCGACGCGGCCGCCGAGGAGATTGCCGCCTGGGCCCGTCTCGACGCGCCCCTAGCCACCATGGGCCTGGCGGGGGGCACCACCCCTCGCGGCGCCTACGAGCGCCTGCGGCGAAGCCATCTCCCCTGGCGGCGGGTCCACGCCTGGATCACCGACGAACGGGCGGTGCCCCCCACCCACATCGCCAGCAACACCGGGATGGTGGGCCGCGCCCTGTTCGACCACGTGCCCGCCGCCTTCCACCCGGTGCCCTGGAAGGACGACGCGGCGGCCGCCGCCGCCGCCTACGAGGCCGAACTGGCGGAGTTCCTGCCCCTCGGCCCGCGGGGGTTGCAGCCCGGCCTGGTCGTGCTCGGGCTGGGCGAGGACGGTCACACCGCTTCGCTCTTCCCAGGGACGACCGCGCTCGAGGAGGCCCGGCAGGGCTTCGTGGCCACCTGGGTCCCCCAGGTGGACTCGTGGCGGCTGACTGCCACCCTTCCGCTGCTGACCGCGGCCCGGCGCACCGTCTTCCTGGCGACGGGCAGGCGCAAGGCCACCGTGGTGGCCCGGGTGCTCACCGGCGACGCCGATCTGCCCGCCTCCCGGGTGAGCCGGGAGTCACGGGACGCGGTTTGGCTGCTCGATCGCGAGGCGGCTTCCCGGCTCGACGCCTAGGCCCTCAGCCGGCCCGCCCCAGCAGAAGATCGAGCAGCAGCCGCGCCACGGGGCCTTGCGCCTGGAGCTCGGACGCCCGCAGGATCACCTCCTGCTGCACCGCCCCCAGGTCGCACCCCAGGTCAGCGACCCGCCGGTCCAGCTCCTCACCCCGTACCTCGAGATCGGTGAGGGCGTCGGGCCACTGCGCGCGGTCGGCGAGCTGCGATGCGGTGATGCCGTCCAGCTCCGCCACCACGTCTTCCAGGTACGCCACGGCATCCTCGGCGAGGCGCCGGCACTCTGTGCCGGGATCGGTGGTGGGGGTGGTGGAGACCGGCGTCGTCGAGGAGGATGAGGTCGCGGGCAACTCGCCGCCGCCGGCGCTGCAGGCAGCCGCCAGGAAGACCAGAGCCAGGGTGAAGAAGCGCCTCACCGGCGCCGAGCATACCGACGGCCGGGTCGCCCGCAATCAGGCCACGGGGCGCGCCTCGCCATCGACCACCAACTGGTCGATGATCCCGACCACCACCGCCCGGATGGGGGCGCCGGGGTCCCCCACCACCTGGCGGGCCCCGTTTCCCTCGTCGAGCACCAGCACCGTCTCCATGTAGCCGGCCCCGACGGCATCGACGGCGATGATGTACCCGCCGGTGTCGTTGCCCCGATCGTCAAGCAGGTCGCACATGAGGAGGCGTCGGCTGTCATAGACGGGCACATTGATGGTGGACACCACCGTGCCGGCGACCCGCGCGATCCTCACGGTCGCTCCACGTGGTCGACGATGCCGCAGATGGCGTGATCGACTGGCACGAAGGGCTCCGGCATGGCCAGGGCCGCCTCGCGGATCCCGATGAAGTAGACCAAGTCCCCGGGGGCCGCCATGTGCACCCCGTCCCCGGCCACCACGGGCCGGCCCACTGGGCGCTGCTCCCGATCGAGGGGCTGCACGATGAGGAAGCGCACCCCCTCCAGGCCCGGGTACTTGACGGTGGCCACCACCGTCCCGATCACCTCACCGAGCTGCATCCGGACCTCGCAGGTCGCGGCCGACGCGCTCCCCGAAGCGGGCGGCGCCCTCGATGTTCTCGGTCATCTCCGGGTGGAGGTGGGCGATGACCGTCGCCCGGATAAGGCGCCACGGGGCCACCCGCCCCGACCCGATCTCCACAGCGGCCTCCACATCCGGCACCGCCCCCCCGAACAACACGTACCCCTTTCCCCCCAAGCCGTCCGCTACCCGCAGCTCGACGATGGCCACGGCGGCGCCCTTGACACCCGCGTCGGCGGCCTCGATGGTGGAGGCGGCGAAGGCGGTCTCCACGATGCCGAGGGCCTCGATGGAGCCCGCCACCGCAGCCCCCCGGATGGCACTGACCACATCGGGGTGCACGTCGGGAAGGAACACCCGGTCGAGGAGCGCCTCCCCGGAGGCCGACACCCCCGCGTCGATGGCCTCCCCCACGCTGGCGGTGTCGCCGGTGACCAGCACCAGGTAGTGGCCCGGCTGTACCGTGCCCGCCCACAGGCCGGAGAGGGGTGCCCGCTTGATCATGGCATCGCCGGCGATGATCCCGGCGGCCACCGAGCCGAACTCGAGGAGAGCGAGGGCGGGGTGGCGGGCGTCGCTCATACGATCCTCAGCGCCCCCACCACCGAGATGCGCCGCTCTCGGGTGAAGGTGAGGGGCCGCGTCATGCCATCGCCGCTGGGGCTGGCGATAGAGAACGAGCTGAATCCTTCGCCACCCTGGCCCAGCCCGGCGTAGTTAGGCCCGTTGGCGATGAAGATGCTCACGTTGATGGTGCGAGCCATACGGGTGATGGTGGAGACGTTGGTGGAGTGGATCGAGGCAGTGTGCTGGTTGCCATGCTCGGCCCGCACAGCGAGGTCGATGGCCTCCTCCACAGTGCCCACCCGCACCACCGGCATGACTGGCATCATCTGCTCGGTCCACACCAGGCTGTGTTCGGCGGGCACCTCCGCCACCAGCAGCCGGGGGTCGCCATCGACCTCGACGCCGGCGGCTTGGGCGATGACCCCCGCGTCCTTACCGATCCACTTCCCGTCGATGATGCCGGGCCGATTGGGCGGTCCCAGCGACGAGAAGACCAGCCGCTCCACCTTGCGCAGCTCATGCTCCTTGAGGATTCTTCCGCCGTGGCGCCCCATCGCCCGAAGCAGCTCATCGGCGACCGAGCGCAGGACGATGGTCTCCTTCTCGTCGATGCAGATGATGTTGTTGTCGAAGGATGCCCCGGCCACGATGTCCCGGGCTGCCTGCTCTATGTTGGCGGTTTCGTCGACCACCGCCGGGGGGTTGCCCGGCCCGGCAGTGACCGCTCGCTTGTCGGTCTTCAGCGCCTCCCGCACCACCGCCGGGCCACCGGTCACCAGCAGCATTCGCACTCTCGGGTGGCGCATGAGCGCCTGGGCCGTCTCGATGGTGGGCCAGGCCACCGCGGTGATCAAGTCCGCCGGCCCCCCCGCTTCGAGGACGGCCCGGTTGATGGCCCGCACGCACTCCGCCGACACCCCCTTAGCGCTGGGATGGGCGTTGAAGACGAGGCCGTTACCCCCGGAGACCACGGCGATGGTGTTGTTGATGATCGTTGCCGTCGGATTGGTGCTCGGGGTGATCGAGGCCACGAGGCCCATCGGAGCCATCTCGGTCAACATCATCCCGTCGTCACCCGTCTTGATGATCGGCTCGAGGTCCTCCGGCCCCGGGGTGCGGGTGGCAACGAGCAGGTTCTTGCGAGCCTTGTCTTCGACCCGCCCCAGCCCGGTCTCCTCGTAGGCCATGGAGGCCAACCGCCGGGCGTTGGCCACCATGGCCTTGCGAATCGAGGCCACGACCGCTACCCGGATCTCCGACCCGAGGCGCTGGTACCCGGCACAGGCACCCTCGGCCGCTGTCACCGCCCGATCCACTGTGGCGTGGATACCATCGCCGAGCTCGGCCTCGGGGACCTCGACTGGCACACGGGGCCGCTCCGGCATCGCCTCGGCAGTCCCCCCGAGGCGGCGGCGCACCCGCGCAATGGTCTCATAGACCTCCTCGGCACTGAGCCCGGGCTTCATCTCACTCCCGGTACTTGTGGTAGCGAGTCTCGCCGTGCACTTCCCAGGTGTCGACGATGGCCATGATCACCGCGTCGACGGGCCGGTCCCTGGTGTAGACGGTCTGGCGGGCGCTGGACCCCGTGGCATACAGCACCACTTCGCCCACCCCGGCCCCGACGGCATCGGCGGCCACGACGTAGGCCCCAGTCTCGGTCCGGTCGACGTCGATCTGGCGCAGGACGAGGAACTTGAGACCCTCGAGGGTCCCCTCCTTTCGGCTGGCGACCAGCGTCCCGACGATGCGACCCAACAGCATGCGCCGCCCCGCCGCTCAGCCGGCGATCTCCGCTTCGGCCTCGTCGCTGCGGCCGAGCGGAAGCACCAGGTCGACGTTGACGTGCGGACGGGCGATGACGTGGGTCGAGATGATCTCGCCGACCTTCTCGGCTCCACGGGACCCCGCCTCGACCGCCGCCTTGACCGCCGCGACGTCGCCGCGCACGATGGCGGTCACGTAGCCGCCACCGGTCTTCTCGTAGGAGACCAACTCCACCTTGGCGGCCTTGACCATCGCGTCGGCGGCCTCGACCATCGCCGGAAAACCGCGGCATTCGATCATGCCGAGTGCTTCTGCCATGGGCTCTCCTTGCCTAGTCCCTCGCTAACTCAAGACCTGCCGCCCTCCATGGGACGGCCGTCGATTCCCTCAAGCGCAGCCACGGCCGCCCGCCAGCCGACGTCGATGTCGCGCTCCTCCCCGCCCAGGTACACGCGCCCCAGTGACCCGAAGGAGCGCACCTCGAGGATGTTGATGTTGGCGGCCTTCTCCGCCTCGTTGGCAGCGATGGCCGCGTACGAAGCCGGTTCCATCTCCAGCACGTACAGGGTCTGGCCGGGGATGAGCATCTGGCCGTGCCGCATCCGGTTGATCAGCTGAGCCTGGTGATCGTCGATTCGGCGGATGATCTGACTGCTGGCAATGTGCGGTTTGATGCGTTCCATCTCGTCGGCACCGATGGCTGCCAAGATGGCCGCCCCCGCCGCCCGGGCCTCGGCCTGCTCAGGCGAATGGACTTCGAGTAGCCCGAAGTAGCGTTCCACGATCTGCATGCCCGGCTTCACCTTGGTTGCCTTGAGGGCAACGTCGGTGAGTCGGTTGATCTCAATGCCGGGGCTGATCTCCACCATTAGAGAGGCGTCGTTGGCCAGCGGCAGGAAGCCCTGGGCCACGGTGCCGAGGAAGGCCGCGTACTGCGGCTGGAGGCTATCCAGGAAGGAATAGCCGCGAAGATCGACGTCGCTCTTCACCCCGCTCCTCCCGACTCGCTGACGATAGCGATCCCGGCCGACGCACCGATGCGCGTGGCGCCAGCGGCGATCAACTCCTCGGCCTCCTTGCGCGTGCGGATACCCCCAGCCGCTTTCACCCCCATCTCGGGGCCGACCGCCTCGCGCATCAGCGCTACGTCGTACACGGTGGCGCCCCCGGGGCCGAAGCCGGTAGAGGTCTTGACGAAATGGGCCTTGGCCCGCTTGGCGAGTCGGCTGGCGACGACCTTCTCCTCATCAGTGAGCATGGCCGCCTCGATGATCACCTTGCACACTGCCCCCGCCTCGCGGCAGGCGTCGGCTACCCCGGCGATGTCCCGCTCCACCAAGTCGTAGTCACCCGATTTGAGGGCCCCGATGTCAATCACCATGTCGATCTCGCGGGCACCATCGCGGATGGCCTGGCGGGCCTCCATCGCCTTGATCGCCGGGGTGTGGGCTCCGAGGGGGAAACCCACCACCGAGCAGGCCACCGCCTCGCTGCCCCGCAGGTTGGTGGCCACCCGCTTGACCCACGACGGGTTGACGCACACGGCGGCGAATCCGCACCGCCGGGCCTCGTCGCACATACGATCGATGTCGGCAGCGGTTGCGTCGGCCCGCAGCAAGGTATGGTCGATGAAGCCGGCAAGGTCGGTAGGCACGTCGGCCCCGCTGCCGTTGAAAGAGATGCGCGAGGCCCCCGCTGCCACCACCTCGCGCACCTTCCCCGACGAATGTGAGGCACAGTCGCCCGGGCACAGCAGGCATTGGGCGAAAGCCTCCCCGGTGAGGGCGGTGAGGACCCGGCGAGTGACAGCCTCAACGATGGACTCGACGTCCTGGCTCATGAGACCGCCCTTGCCGCAAGGTAGCGGCGCTCGATCTCGCCGATCTTGGCTACCCGGGCGGCGTGGCGCCCCCCGCCCCATGGGGTGCCCAGCCAGGCCTCAACGATCTGCCAGGCCAGATTCTCCCCGATGAGCCCGGCGCCGAGCGTCAGGATGTTGGCGTGGTTGTGCTCGCGGCTGTTGCGGGCCGTCGACACGTCGTAGCAGAGGGCGGCTCGCACGCCGGGCACCTTGTTGGCCACGATGGCCGAGCCTATCCCGGCGCCGTCGACGACGATGCCCCAGTCGCAGCGTCCCGAGGCAACCAGTTCCGCCACCAGAACGGCGAAATCGGGGTAGTCGACGGACTCCGTGGAGTTGGTTCCGCAGTCCTCGACGGCATAGCCCTTCTCGAGGAGGCGAAGAGCGAGCTTCTCCTTGAGATTGAAGCCGCCGTGGTCGGCGCCGATGGCGATGGTCTTGCCGGCGCCGCCCCCAGGGGCCGAAGAGGGTGCGATGGCGGCACCCTGGCCTGTCGGCTCCGGGACTGCGGGCGGGGATCCTGCCGCCGGCCCGGCGGTGTCCCCCTCGGCAAGCACCGCGGAGACGACGCGGCGCACCAATGCCCGAATCTCCTCTTCCGAAGGAATGGAGCGGCCGGTCACGGCGGGATTATCCCACGAAGTGCCCTGCCGAGGCGGCTCTATGCTGACCGCCACTCAACTCGTGGGAGCCAATGCGTGGCCACAGACCCCACCTCGATCTGGGAGCGTGGCAAGCCCAAAGTCCGCCGCCCCCCCTCCTCCGGCATCGCCCCGGAGACCACTCCGGCGCGGCGCCCTATAGAGGACCGCCCCACCGCCCCCGCCCGCATCACTCTGCAGGACGCCTCCAAGCGCTACGGGGTGTCGATTCCCACCCTGCGCGCCTGGAGCCGTGCTGGCCAAATAGATGCGGTGATGGGCGACGGTCCCCGGGGACGCCGGTGGCTGGCCACACCGGCCTCCGTAGCGGCGCGTCTGCGGCGCAAAGGAGCCGGGGCCCGGACTGCGGCCGGGCCCACTGCCGACGGCAACGCGATGCTCGTGCCCCGCGATGCCTGGGACCGCATCGTGGCGCAGTTGGGGAACCTCCACCAGGCCGGGCAGCAGCTCGCTGAGGCCCGCGAGCGCGCCGCCCGCGCCGAGACCGAAGCCACTTTCCTCCGAGAGCGCCTCTCCGAGATGCGCGACGAGCGCGACGAGTTACGGCAGCGCCTCGGGGCTGGTGCCGCTGCCCCGGCTGCCGAACCCCGGCGCCGCCGACGCCACCTGCCCTTCCGCCGCAGGCCCCGGCTCTAGGCTCCCCGCCCGTGCGAGCCAGGATCTGGGCGGCCATCGTGATCTCCTCCTTGGGGTGGGGGACGGCTGGCATCGCCACCCGGGCCGCTCTCCGGGAGGGTTTGGGCCCATACACGATCATCGGGGTGCGCACCCTCATGGCCGCTGCCGCGGTGTTCGCCTACCGGACGCTGCGCCGGCAGCCCTGGCCCGGCCTGGGCCTGTGGCGCCTCGGGGCGCTGCTCGGCGTCACCAACATCACCGCCCCCTACATCCTCTTCACCCTGGCGGTGCAGCACGCCTCGGCCGGCTTCCTCGGCCTGCTCATCACCAACATCCCACTGGCCACGGCAGTGTGGGCCCACTTCCTGCTGCCCGATGAGCCGCTCAACCGACGCAGAGCCCTCGGGCTCTCCCTGGCGGTGGCCGGGGTGGCGGTACTGATCGCCACCGGGGAGTCCGGGCTCGGCCAGGGCGGCCGGCCCGGGCTGGCGGTGCCGCTGGCCCTGGCCGGTGTGGTGGTGTCCGCCTTCGGCGGGGTGCACGCTCGCCGCCACGCCCCCGACCACGACGTCCTCGATCTGGCCGGACCGCAGTTTGCCCTGGGGGCCGTGGTGCTGGTCACGACGATGCTGGCCGTCGAGGGGCTGCCCACCGGGATCTCGGCCGCCGGCTGGGGGTTGATCACCTACATGGCCCTGATCGGCACGTTCATGCCCTTCCTGCTCTTCTTCTGGATGCTGCAGCGGGTCGGCGCCACCACCGCGTCGCTCCCCAGCTACCTCATCCCGGTGATCGCCCTCGCCGGCGGCGCCCTCCTCCTCGACGAGCAGGTGACGGCAGTGGTTGGGCTCGGCGGCGCCCTCATCCTCGCCGGGGTGGTGTTCACCGAGCGCGCCGAGACCGAGCCGCCGCCCGCCGGACCGGCTCCCGAGATGGTCCCCTAGCCGGAGGGACCGCCGAAGCAACCCCCCGGCCGCGCTAGTTTGGCCCGGTGAGCGAGTCGATCGTCGCCGCCCGGGGCCTCGGGTTCTCCTACGGGAGCATCGTCGCCCTGCACAACGTCGACCTCGACGTGCCCGCCGGCTGTATCGGCCTGGTCGGGGCCAACGGCGCCGGCAAGACCACCCTGCTCAAGCTGCTGCTGGGGATCCTCCGCCCCGGCACGGGCTCGGTCTGGGCGCTCGGCCGATCCATCCCGGCCGAGGCCCTGGCGGTCCGTTCCCGGGTGGGGTACATGCCGGAGAGCGCCTGCCTTCCCCCCGACCAGACGGCGGCCGACTTCCTGGGCTACGCCGCCGAGCTGGCCGGCCTCCCCACCCGGGCCGCCCGCCAGCGGGCCAGCGACATCCTCGGCCTGGTGGGCCTGCACGAGGAGCGCTTCCGCCACATGGGCGGCTTCTCCACCGGCATGCAACAGCGGGCCAAGCTGGCCCAGGCCATCGTCCACGACCCCGACCTGGTCCTCCTCGACGAGCCCACCGCCGGGCTCGACCCGGAGGGGCGCGAGGAGATGCTCGGCCTTATCGGCCGCCTGGAGAGCTTCGGCATCAACTCCATCGTCTCCTCGCACGTGCTCACCGACATCGAGCGCACCTGCCGGTGGGTGGTGATGCTCGACGGGGGCCGGGTGCTGCGCTCCGGCCCGCTCACCGAGATCTCCGCCACCGGCGAGGTGGCGGTCGAAGTCCTCGACGACCCGGCCCCCCTGGCCGCCGCCCTCATCGCCGCCGGCGCCGAAGTGGACGTGATGGGCGGCACCATCGTCGTGCGCCAGGCGCCCGGGGACCCCTTCGACCTGGTCCGCGACACCCTGGCGGCCACCGGGACGGCGCTGCGCCGCCTGGGTTCGCGCCGCACGACTCTCGAGGACGTCTTCCTCCAGGGAGCCGGCGATGGCTGAGGGCGTCGTCTACGACCTGGGCTACCGGCCGCACGAGGGCGAGCGCCTCGGGCGCCCCGGGGCCCTGAGCGCGCTGTACCGGGACGGCCTGCGTCGGGTCCTCGGCCTGCGGCGCCGGGCGCGGGCCAAGGTGCTCCCCTGGGGCCTGCTCGCCATCGCGGTGATCCCGGCGGTCTTCTTCATCGGCATCACCGTGTTCACCAGGGAGATCGGGGTGGAGGAGGTCGACTTCTTCTCCCACGCCCAGTACTTCGACCTTACCGGCACCATCGCCCTGCTCTTCATCGCCCTCGCCGCCGGGGAGTTGCTCGTGCCCGACCGGGCCCACGGCGTGCTCCAGGTGTACGCCTCGCGGCCCCTGGCCACCAACGACTACCTGGCGGGCCGGGCGGCCGCCTTGGCAACCGTGGTGTTCGCCTTCATGTACTTCCCCCACCTGGTGCTCTTCTTCGGCCGGGCCTGGGTCTCCGACGACGGCTTCGGCTCCTACGTGGCCGGCCACTGGGGGGACCTGTGGCAGACGGCGGTGGCCTCGGTGGTGTACTTCGCGGCCCTGGCCCCGCTCGCCTTCCTCTTCGCCGCCTACAGCAAGCGCCCCGCCCTGGGAGCCGGCGCCTTCATCGGGGTGATGGCCCTATCCAGCCCGGCGACCAGCGCGCTGGTGGTGGAGGCGGGGTTCGACCCCTTCGGCCTCTTCGCCCTGCAGCAGCACCCGGTGGTGGTGAAGGACTGGATCATGGGGGTCTCCTCCGGGCATCTGGTCCCCCAGCGGGCCGGCTTCGACCCCTGGGTATCGCTGACGGTGATCATGGTGGTCACCCTGCTCGCGGCGGTGCTGGTGGTGCGCCGCTACCGGAGGCCGGTGTGACCGCCCCCTCCCCCTCCTGGGTGGCGGACCCGACCATCGAAGTGCGCGCGGTGTCCAAATGGTTCGGGCAGAAGGTGGCGGTGTCCGATCTCACCTGCTCATTCGGCCCCGGGGTCACCGGCCTCCTTGGTCCCAACGGGGCGGGCAAGACCACCCTGCTGCGCATGGTGGTCGGGCTGCTCTCGCCTTCCGACGGCACGGTGACGGTGATGGGTCGCGACCCGCGGCACTCCCCGGAGGTGTACCGCTCGCTGTCCATGGTCCCGGAGGAAGACGCCGTCTACGGCTTCCAGACCGCCCGCCAGTTCGTCGGTTATGCCTCCGTTCTGGCGGGGGCCGGCCCCGGCTCGGTGGAACGGGCCATCGCCACCGTGGGCCTGGGCGATGCGGCCGACCGGGCCATCTCCGGCTTCAGCAAGGGCATGCGCCAGCGGGCCAAGGTGGCAGCCGCCCTGGTCAACGACGCCCCGGTGCTGGTGCTCGACGAGCCGTTGAACGGCACCGACCCGGTGCAGCGCGCCCACCTCATCGCCACCTTCCGCCGCCTGGGGGCCGAGGGCCGCACCGTGGTGGTCTCCTCCCACGTCCTCGCTGAGGTGGAGCGCCTGGCCGACCGGGTGCTGGCCATCGTCGACGGCAAGCTGGCCGCCGCCGGCGACGTCGCCGCCATCCGCCGGGCGATGACCGACATCCCCTACCGGGTGCGCCTCGAGGCCGACGAGCCCCGCCGCCTGGCCGCCGCCCTGCTGGAGTCGGGGGCGGTTGAGAGCGTGACCGTGCGGGGCCACATCCTCACCGTAGAGACCGCCGACCTCACCGGCCTGGGGCGCTCCCTGCCCCCGCTGGCCCGTTCGCTGGGCACCCGGCTCTCGCTGTTCGAGCCCGAGGACCTCTCGCTGGAGAGCGTCTTCCGCTACCTGGTGAGGGGACGATGAGGGCCTTCCTCGCCCTGCTGGCGGCCACGCTGCGGCAGCTCCTGGGGGGCCGGCGCATCATCCCGCTCGCCCTCATGGGGCTGCTCCCCGCCGTGGTGGTGGTCGCGCTGCTCGCCCAGGAGCGCACCGTCGCCGGGGCCCGGGAGGTCTTCCACGATGCCCCCGTCACCATCCTGTTCTTCATCGTGCTGCCGGTGGCCTCCCTGGTCTTTGGGGCGGGTGCCCTGGGCGACGAGCGGCGCGACGGCACCCTCTCCTTCATCCTGCTGCGGCCGCTGCCCCGCTCGCTGCTGGCGGCGGCCAAGCTGCTCGGCGCCT
This sequence comes from uncultured Acidimicrobiia bacterium, assembly GCA_964354255.1. Classification (GTDB taxonomy): domain Bacteria; phylum Actinomycetota; class Acidimicrobiia; order Spongiisociales; family UBA11373; genus VGBK01. The sequence continues at coordinate 17,185 of CAYGYX010000022.1, forward strand.
GGCTGGCCACCCTCGCGGTGGTGGGCGTCGGGGCCGCCTGCATGTCGGTGGTGCTCGGCCTGCGCTTCTCGGACTGGGGGACGCTGGGGCCCCTGCTCCTGGCGGTGGCCCTCTCCTCGCTGTCCTACGTGTCGGTCTTCCTGGTCCTCGGCTACCTGACCCAGCGGGCGGTGCTCATCGGCCTCGTGTACGCCTTCATCTGGGAGAGCGGCATGACCACTGCCGTCACCTCGCTGGCCACCGTCTCGCTGATGCGCATCGGGCTCGGCGCCTACGCCGGCCTCGTGCCCGCGAGCCGCGTCTACCTCACCGACCTACTCGGGGCAGTACGGCCGGGGGCGGGCGGGGCGGTGGCCAAGGCTTTGGTCATCGCCGTGCTGGCAGTGGCCTCGGTCGCCGGTCTGCTCCGCTACCGCGACGTCGCCTGAGGGCCGGCCGGGGGGAACAGGCGGCGAGCCAGGCGGGCGGCGGCCGCGGCCGCCCCGGCAGGCCCCGCCATCTCGAGCACTTCCGCCGCCGGCCACCGGCGCCGGGCCTCCGGCAGAAGGCGAGGCCGCACCACCACCACGGCGACGGTGAAGGCGCCCGAGTCCACCGCCTCGAGCCCGCCGAGCCAGCCCCGGCCTTCCTCGAGTTCCAGGGGGCCCAGTTCGTCCACGACCAGCAAGTCGCAGGGGGCCGCCGACCGCAGCACCTCGTTTCCCCAGGCCAGGGCCTCCTCGTCGAACCGCCAGAGCTTGGTGGCCTCGCTCAGGGCAGGCTCACCCGGAGAGCGGAGAGCGGCCAAGCGGCGGCGGCGGCCGGTGCGCAGGTCCTCGGCCTCGATCCCCACCTGCCCTTCCCCCTCGTACACCCGCGACGAGACGACGCCGGCCACCTCAGGCGCCTCGGGCAAGGCCCGGGCGGCTTCCACCAGCGCCCGGCAAAAGAGGGTCTTGCCGGCGCCCCGCTCGCCGGTCACCAGGAAGCGGGCGGGTCGGCCGGCCGCGGGCATCACTTGTCCCCCCGGCCGAGCAGCACCACCGGCCGGCCGTCTACCTCGACCACCCGTACCGGCACACCGTAGGTGGCGCTGAGGCGCTCGGCGTCGAGCACTTCCCGCAGCGGCCCGGCGTCGAGCACCTGCCCGCCCCGCATCAGCACCAGGAACCGGGCCGCCAGGGAGGCCGTTTCCGGGTCGTGGGTGGTGAACAGCACCGTCGTTCCCCTCCCGGCCAGCCCCGCCAGGGTGTCGAGCAGGCGCCCCTTGTTGCCCAGGTCGAGGTGGGCGGTGGGCTCGTCGAGGAGCAGGATGGGGGTCCGCTGGGCGAGGGCCCGGGCCAGGGTCACCATCTGACGCTCGCCGCCGCTCAGCTCCGGCACCGGCCGGCGCCAGAGATGGCCCAGGCCCAGGGACTCCAGGGTCTCGAGGGCAAGGCGGTGGTCCTCCTCGCTCGGCATGCCCAGCACCCCCAGGTAAGGGGTACGCCCCATGAGCACGTACTCGAGGACCGAGAAGTCGAAGGGGACGTGCTCCGCCTGCGGGACCAGGGCCACCAGGCGGCCCCGCTCCCGCCGGGGGATCTCCACCAGCGGGCGCCCGTCGATGAGGACCTCCCCTGCCCGGGGCGCCAGCCAGCCGAGCACCACATGGAGCAGGGTGGTCTTGCCGCACCCGTTGGGGCCGAGCACCGCGGTGGCCGTCCCCGCCGGGACGTCCAGCGACAGGCTGCGCAGCACCTCGGGCCCCTCCGGCCCGTAGCCGAAGCGGAGGCCCCGCAAAGAGACGGCGGCACTCGCGGTCATGCCGACACTCGCAGTCGCGCCCGGGTCATGAGGAGGGCGAACCCGAGCGCCCCGAGCAAAGAGGTGAGGATGCCGAGGGGTATCTCCCCGGCCAACAGGGTGCGGGCCAGGTCGTCGCAGAGCACGGCGAAGATCCCCCCGATGAGCAGCGAGGCCGGGAGGGCCACCCGGCTGTCGGCGCCGAAGGCGCGCCGGGCGATGTGGGGCACCACCAGCCCCACCCAGGCGACGATACCGCTCACCGCGGTCACTGCGGCGGTGGCCGCCACCGCCCCGACGAGGACCAGGGCCCGCTCCCGGGCCGGCGAGGTCCCCAGCGAGAAAGCGGCCTCGTCCTGCAGGGCGAGCAGGTTGAGACGCCAGCGCATGAGGACCACCACGGTCAGCCCGGGGACAACGAAGGGGAGCAGGTAGAGCAGCCCGGCCCAGGTGAGGCCGGAGAGGCCGCCCAGCAGCCAGAAGGTGATCTCGGGCAACTGCGTGAACGGGTCGGCGAGGTACTTGAGCACCCCCACCCCCGACGAGAACAGGGCCGACACGGCGATGCCGGCGAGCACCAGGCGGAGTACCCAGCCCCCGAAGTGGAGGCGGCGGGCCAGAGCGTAGGAGAGCGCCAGCCCGGACAGGGCGAACACCGAGGCGATGGCTTCGGTAGCCAGCGGGGGTGCCGTGGACCCCAGGGTGAGGATGCCCAGGGCAGCTCCGAAGGCCGCCCCCTGGGAGACGCCCAGGAAGCCCGGCTCCACCAGCGGGTTGCGAAAGACCGTCTGCAGCACCATCCCCGCCCCGGCCAGGGTCATGCCGAGCAGCATCGCCGCCAGCAGGCGAGGCAGGCGGAGAGAGAACACCAGGCGCGCGGCCAGCTCGTCCTCCCATAGCAGGCCGGGCGGGGTGAAGCCCGGGCGCGGGTAACGCCCGATGAACAGAGAGACGACGAGCACCACCAGCAGGGCCAGGCCCAGGGGCCAGAGTGCCCTGGCGAGGGACGGTCGTTCCGGCGCCGGCGGCGCGGTCACTTAGGGCAGGCTACCGAACAGGCGGGGGATCACCTCGGCCTCCACCACCGCCGGGTCGAGCACATACATCTCCTCGAAGAACGCGTGGATCTCGTCTGTGAGGTCGATGTCGCCGGCGAGGTCGGGCTGGACCTTGGCGAACAGCCAGGTGAGGCCGAGGATCCAGCGGGGGTCGGGCTGATCCCAGCTGACGAAATCGCCGGGGAACCCGTAGATGCTGCCCGACCGGACGGCGGCCAGCGCCTGCCAGCGGGAGTCGCCCTTCAGTTCTTCGACCACCCCGTCGGAGTCGCCGGCGTAGTCGACCAGGTAGATCTGGTCGGGGTCCCAGGCGGCGATCTGTTCCAAGCCGACCACCGTCCAGCCGCCACCCTCGGCGGCCTCGGTCCACACCGGGTCCCCGCCGGCCAGTCCCACCATGGTCGTCTGCAGCCAGCCGGCCGGGGGCACACTGAAAGCGACCGCACCCTCCTCGTCGCTGTACTCGACGACCAGCACCGACGGCCGGTCGCCGGGGGCGAGGCCGGCGGTGGCGGCGGCGATGAGGTCGAGCCGCTCCCGGTAGAAGGCGAGCACCTCCTCCGCCCGGCCGGGGTCGCCGAGCACCCGGCCCAGGGCGGTCAGGTCGCGTTCGTAGGTCTCGGGGGTCTCCAAATCCACGTAGAACACCGGGATGCCCACCGCCGCCAGCGGCTCCCCAAGAGCCTCGGCCATGGCGCTCTTGGCCACCACCAGGTCGGGGTCGGTGGGCGCGATCTGCTCGACGCCGGCGTTCCCCTCGAGCATGATCTTGTCCCCCCAATCAGGGTCGACCACCGCCAGGAAAGGCTGGATGTTCTGCCCCCGCTCTTCCAGGGCCACCAGCCGCTCCCTCCCCACCGGGAACAGGTAGAGGGCATCGACGACGAGCAGGCCGCCCCGCCCGGCCACCGTGATGCGCTCCGGCGGCCCGGCCAACTCCACGGTGCGCCCCAGCGCATCAGTGACCATCAGCGCCCCACCCCCCTCCCCCTCGCCGCCGCAGGCGGCGGCCGAGACCACCAGCAGGACGGCGGCCAACAGCAGCGCCGGGCGTCGCAGAGGGTGGTGGTGCAGCATCGTGAGAGACTCCTCCGGGCTATTGGGGCAGTCGGTGCCTCGGCGGCACACTACTTGCAGCGGGGATGGGGCCGGCGCGCTGGGTGGCGCGGACCTCGCTTCGTTCTCGACTTATCGGCAGGGGGGAACCGGTGACCTCGTCGATGGTGGCGGTGTGGGGGCAGGTGGGGGTTGACCTGACCGAGGGGGTGATTGGCGGGGAGTGGGGTCCCGGCGGCAGTCGCCTTCAGCTGGTCGCCCACTCCTCTTGGCCGGTGCCCGAGGTCTCGTAGCCACCGAGGTCGGCGACGGCGGCGGCGAAGCCGGCCGAGCGCACCGCCTCCCGTAGTGCCTGGGCGGGCGGTGTCGCCCATGCCTCCTCCGGGAACACCAGGTCGTAGCGCTCGGTGACCAGGGGGAGGAAGCCGAGGCCGTAGGCGTTGGCGGCGGCAGCGATGCCCAGGCCGACATCGGCTTGGCCCTCGTGGACCGCCCGGGCCACGGCCAGGTGGGTGGGTGCCTCCTGCTCGTAGCCAACCACCGCCGCCGGATCCACCCCGGCCCGGCGCAGGTGGGCGTCGAGCCACACCCTGGTCCCCGATCCGGGCTGGCGGTTGACGATGCGCACCCCGGGCCTGGCCAGGTCGGAGAGGCCGGCCAGCCACTGCGGGTTTCCGGGCGGGGTGATCAGCCCCAGCGCCCGGTGCGCCAGGGTGAGCAATGCCACCCGCCGGCCGGGGAGGAGTCGGGAAATGAAGGGCAGGTTGTAGGAGTCAGTGGCGGCGTCCCACAGGTGGCTGCCGGCCAGGTCGGCCTCGCCGCGGGCCAGCGCGATGAGGCCCCCCAGGCTGCCGGCGTACTCGATGGAGGCGATCACTCCTCGTCCGAGCATCCCTCCCAGCAACTCGAAGGCGAGGTCGTGACTCCCGACGAAGCGGAGACCCTCTGCCCCCGGGGTGGGCGGGGAAGTGGGGGCGGGCTCTCGCTGTAGGTCGCCCCAGCGGGCTACCGCCATGGCCAGTGCCGCTTCCGCCTGGGAGGAGTCGTGGCCCTCCCCGAGCGCCTCCAGCAGGAAGCCCTCGGCCCGGTTCACCAGCCCGGCCCAAGCCAAACCGGGCTCGCGGGGGGGCAGGGGGCCGGGCCGCACCCGGGTGCCCCCGCCGGCGTAGCCCTCGATGAGGCCTTCCTGAGCCAGTTGCCTGTAGGCCCGTCCCGCCGTGCCCGGGGCGCACCCCCAGCGCTCGGCCGTCTCCCGCACCGGGGGGAGCCGCTCGCCGGGCGCCAGGTCGCCGGCGGCGATGCGCCGCCGCAGCGACTCGGCGATCTGCTGGTGTAGCGGAGGTCGGTGGGTGGGCACAGCCGGCTCCTCAGGTTCCCCGGGGCATTCTCGCCGCCGGGAACCGTTCCCGCCGGGTGACCAGCAGGCGCAGGCTTACGAACACCGCGAGCGAGGCGATCACCAGCAGCACCGCCACCGGCTTCACCGCCTCCAGCCCAAAGGCGGTGAAGCGCTCGTAGACCAGCACCGGGACGATCTTGGGATGGTAGGCGAGGATGATCACCGCCCCGAACTCGCTGATCCCCCGTCCCCACATGAGCACCGCTCCCGAGGCGATGCCCCGCCAGGACAGGGGGAGGGTGACCCGGGAGAAGCCCTGCCAGGGGGAGGCGCCGTCGGCCGCGGCCATTTCCTCCAGTTCCGGGTCGACCCCTTCGAAGGCCTGGCGGGCACCGTTGACCAGGAAAGGGAGGCCCACGAAGAGCATCCCGACCACGATGCCGGCAGTGGCGTCGGTGAAGCCGATCCCCAGCGGGGCGAGTGCTCGGCCGGCCGGGCCGCCCCGCCCGAACACGGTGAGCAGGGCGATGCCGGCGGCGGTGTGGGGGACGACGATGGGGAGGTTGACCACCCCCTCCACCCAGCGCTTGCCGGGGAAGCGGCGGCGGGCGAGCAGGTAGGCGAGAGGCACCCCGGTCAGCAGGGCGAGCAGGGTGGCCCAGGCCCCGGCGGTGAAGGTCAGCACCAGGGAGCGGCGCACCTCCTCGTCCAGCAGCGTCTCCCGTAGGGCCCCGGGGGCCGTCCCCAGCAGCAGGCTGAGCAGGGGGGCCACTACGAAGAGCAGCAGCAGCGACCCCGCCGCCACCATGCCGATGGTGAACCCGGCGGGCCGCTTACGGCGCCGGGACGGCGAACGGCTGGAGAGCGTCGGGGAGAGCTTCATGGTGGTCTGCCTCCGGTTGCGTCAGCATCTCCTGCTGGTTGGCCTCCATGATCGCCCGGCCTTCCGGCCCGAGGAGGAAGGCGACGAAGCGCACCGCCTCCTCCGGGTTGGGGGCGTTGGTGGGGATGGTCACCGCGTAGCGGATGACGTCGCCGTCGAAGACCGGTTCGACCGAGGCGAAGCGGCGGAAGTCGAGGCGCACCTGCACCTGCCGGTACTCGTCGCGGCAGGCGTCGGCGCCCAGGTTGAGGGAGTCGGGGAGGGCGACCATCTCCAGGCCGTGCTGGCGGATGACGCTCTCGTACTCGAAGGCGTAGTCGAGGTCGCCCGACTCCAGCAGGGCGATCAACTGAATGCTGGCCCCCCGCATCAGCAGGCCGGAGCCGGAGCGCGGCTCGAGCAGTTCCGGCACCACGATCACGGTGCGTCCGGCTTCCTCCCGCCTGGTCACGGTGGGTCGCAGGCGGGAGCCGGCCAGGTCGAAGAAGAGGGTGGGCTGCCCGTACTCCTCCTCGGCCATGGCCAGCGCCATGAGCGCCCGGTAGCCGGCGGCGTCGAGGCGGGGATCGGCCAGGCCGAGGGTGACGTCCGGGCGCCCCAGCACCTCGTACCAGTTGTCGGCGGTGATCTCGTCGGCCCCGCGGCTGGAGGGGGTGTAGCCGAGGGTGAGCCGATTGGTGGCGAACTCGACGTACCACTCGGCGTAGGGGAGGCCGCTATCGGGATCGTCCTTGGAGTACATGAGGAGGGGAATGAGGGCGCCGTCGGCGGTGACCGCCACGTCCACCAGGTCGCCGATCTCGGTGATGTGGCGCATTACCTGGATGCTGCCGTGGCCCTCCATCTGCACGTCCACTCCGGGGTGGACGGCCTCGTAGGCCTCCTCGAGGGCGGCGAAGGGGATGATGAGGCTCCCGGCGTAGAGCACCGTGACCACGGACCCTCCGCCCGAAGAGCAGGCCGGGGCGGCGAGGGCGAGTGACAGGACCAGCGCCAGGGCGGCGCGGGTACGCAGCGTGGTGCGCCTCCCGGCGGCCGGGGATGGGGCCGCCGGGAGGCGGCGGGTCGTCATGTTCAGCTGGCGACGATCTCGACTACTTCCTTGACCCAGGCCTTGCCCTCCATGCCGGGCATGGCAGTGCGCAGCGTGCCGTCGTCGTCGAAGGCGAGCAGGCAGTCGGTGCAGGCGAGCACGTCGGCCAGCGGAGCCTCGAACTCGAAGCCGTCGGAAGCGACGATGGTCAGGGTGGTCGCTGCCTCGTTCAGCTCCGCCGCCGCCAGCACGGCGGTGAGGCGTACTCCCGTGTAGTCCGTGGGCCCGTGGCTCGGGTGCTCCAGGGTGAGGGTCTCCACCCCGAGGGCCTCGAGCTCGGCCATGGTGAAAGTCCTCTCACCGACGGTCAGGACGGCCTCGCCGGCCGCGGCGGCAGTGGTGGCCGCCGCGGTGGTCGTGACCGCGGCCGTCGTGGTCGTCTCTGCGGCCTCGTCGCCGCAGCCCACCGCGGCCAGGGCCAGCAGCAGGGCCAGCAGCAGGATGGTTGCCTTGCGCATGTCGCTCCTATCTGTGTCTCGGGTTCTGCGTTGGGTCTGCGCCTCTACTGGACCTCGATGGAGATCACGTCCTTGACCCAGGCGCCGAGTTCCATGTCGGGCATGGCCAGGTCGAAGCCTTCCTCGTGGAACGCGACCAGGCAGTCGGCGCAGGCGCGGGCGTCGGCCAGGCCCACCCGGATGGAGTAGCCGTCGGAGGCGGTGAAGATCAAGGTGGCCGTCCCCGCGTCGGGTCCGGCCGCCTCGAGCAGCTCCCCCAGGCGCACCCCGGTGAAGTTGAGATCCCCGTCCTCCGGGTGCTCGACGGTCACCGTGACCACCTCGAACTCACCGACGGTGGCCGCCGACAGGGTGACCTCCTGGGCCACCGCCCCGGCGATGGCGAGGGCGGCGTCTCCGGCCGGGACGGCCTGGCCGGCCTCACCGTCGTCTCCGGCCTCTTCCCCATCGAAGTGCCCGACGAGGGCCGTCACCTGGGAGACCATCTGCCCACCGGTCAGCCCTTCGCCCACCAGGCGGAGGGGGAACTCGTCCTCGGACAGGGCCTCCCCGTCCATCTGGTTGGCGACGAGGATGGCGTCGTTGCGGTGGAACGAGGCACTCTCGATGGTGGCGCGGTAGCCGTCCGCGGCGATTACCTCAATGGTGTAGCCGGCCTCGGCCAGGGCATCGTCGTAGGCGTCGTCCCCGTGCGGGTTGCCCCCGTCCAGGCGGCCGGCCAGCAGCCACAGGGGGATGCCGGTGTAGACGTGCCCTTCGTCGTCGGTCCAGGAGGCCTCGTGGCAGTTGGCCCCCGACTCGAAGGTGCCCCGGTCCATCGACTCGTCGGTGAGACCCTCCAGTTCGAGGGTCCATTCCACGCCCAGGGGCTTGACTTCGATGGCGGTGACCCACTTCACCGTCCAGTGGCCGTCCACCACCTGGTCGCGCTCGTCGCTCACCACCTCCAGGCGCAGGGGGCCGTCGTCGCCGATCGGCTCGCCGTCGCGGGCGTAGGCGATGATGGGGCGCAGCCGGCCCGAGGGGGTGATTTCGGCCCCGGTGCTCGGGTCGTAGGCGATGAAGGCGCCGTTGATGGCCTGGTCGTAGGAGAGGGTCATGGCGTACCCGTCCTTGGCCAGCACGGTGAGGCCCGTGCCCTGCTCAATGCCTCCCACCTGGTCTGCCAGGTCGGCCAGCGAGACACCCTGGAATCGCTCGGGGATGGTTATCTCCCCGGTGCTCGAGACGAAGCCCCCCCAGCCCTCGGTGACGGGCAGGTCCTTGAGGTCGTCCATGTCCAGGGTCAGCGACCCTCCCGGGCCGGTCACCTCCAGGGCCAGGTCCACGGTGGTGCCGCCGCAGGCGGCGGCGAGCAGGGCGAGGACGAACAGGAGGGCGCTAGGGGGTCTTCTCATGGGTGCTCCCAACGACGATCGAGGCGGCCAGGTTGTGCTAGTTGTCCTAGAGACAAGAATAGCAAGTAGGGTGTTGCCTCTTCCCGTCCTCGCGCGGGGAAGCGGGCCCGGCTCTGCCGGGCAGCCGGATCGGGCCCCCGGTGCCTCGATGCCCAGCCCCCATCGACGCTCGGCCGGGCGGTGGACGCACCGCGTTCGCCGTCGTGCCCGGGTTCGGGACACAGCGTCATCCCGGGTGGACCGGGCCGGGCGGCGCGGGCTGCTCGCCGGGTGAATGGCGCGTAGGGTCGTTCTCAGCGTGAGCGGGCTTCTGTCCGCAACTGCGAGGCAGAGAACGAAATGGGGGTCGCGATCACAGGGCGACTCCTGCCTTCCCGGCAGGCTGTTGTTGCATTCAGCGTCTCCGTGTTGATGCTGGCGATCGGCGCAGACGCGGCGACATCGCTGTCCACCTGCTTCGGCAGAACCCCCACCAGGGTGGGGACCGCCGGTGCCGACACACTCAACGGCACCGCCCAGACCGATGTCGTCGTCGGTCTGACGGGGCCCCGGTTGTAGGTCCAGCTGCTATGACAATGCGCGCTGGGTGGTGTGCTGGCAACCATCCCTTCGAGAAGAGGTAGGGCCAGGGCAGACAGGACGATGAACGCGTCTAAGAACCCGAACCCCGCCCTTCCCACCCCGGGAGCCTCAAGGTGCTGAGCTGCCCGCAGGAGCGCGCGACTCCTTCCGAGAAGCCCGGCGTCGAATAGGGCATCCGATGGTCGTGGATGGGTCACGGACAATCCAACGACCCCGCCTAGCCGGAGAGACCAGGAACCCGTTGCACCCCACCCGGAGCGGCGCGATCATGAGCGTTCAGTAGATAGACGCTTCTGCGACAGGCGACCTCCCGCGAAGAGCGGTGCGTCGGATCGCAAGCTCGTCGTTGGGGGGTGATCGCGATGACCGGTACCACACGTGCCCGGCTGGAAGGGTGGCCGGTGAGGTCGAAGCCACCGGGGCGGTGGAGCAGACGATTGCCGGCAGCACTCTGCCTCGCTGGGCTGTTGATCGCATCGGCGGGCTGCGTGACGAGCCAGCCTATGGCAGCGCCGGAGCCGCTCCCGGCTGCCACACCCCTCTTGAGCAGTGATGAATGGAGTGGCGAGATTCTCGGTCCCGGCCAGGGCTGTACCACCGTCTATGCCACCGACGGCCAGCAGATGCTGGGCGGCAACAACGAGGACTCTCTCGAGCCGCTGACCAAGGTCTGGTTCGTCCCGGCGACGGAGGGCACCTTCGGCCTGGTCCTCTTCGGCTACGGAAACTACCGCGCCCAGGGAGGCATGAACGACCAGGGCCTCTTCTTCGACCTCCTGACGGTGCCCAAAGAGCTCCCGATCCCGATCGAGGGCAAAGAACTATGGCCCGGCACCAACTACCTGATCTACGACGCCGTAGCCACTTGCCCGACCGTGGCGTGTGTCGTGGACATGTTCGAGAGGTACTACGACGCTGAGACCTGGTCGATGCAGGCCTTCTTCGGCGACGCCACCGGGGAGTCGGCCATCGTCGAGCCGCAGGTGATCCTCCGCCAGCGCGGGGGCTACCAGGTGGCGACCAACTTTTACCAGTCCACGATCGGGTCGCAGGACCCGGCCAGTGCTTGCCCGCGCTATGGGACCGCCAGCGAGATGCTGGGGAGTTCCCCGGCCCTGTCCGTGGAGTACATGCGCGACGTGATGGCGGCGGTCCACCAGGCCGGACCGCGGGCCCTGACCGTGTACACCAACGTCTACGACCTAGCGAACCGCCTGGCATACCTGTACTACTTCTCCGACTACGAGCACGTGGCCGTCATCGACCTGGAGGAGGAGCTAGCCAAAGGCGCCCATGCCTACGACCTGCCCACGCTCTTTCCCCCCAACCCCGCCGCACAGGCATTCCATGGGACGGCCCTAGAAGGCTATGACAGCCTGATCCACTCCCGGCGGGTCGAGGTGGACCCGGCGTTCCTGGCGGCCTACGTGGGGGAATACGCCCCGCCCGAGAATGCGCCGCCGGCACCGGGCGAATGGGTCAGCGTGGTCCCTTACGGCACTTCGCTGATGATGGTCTTCCCGGATTCCCACCGCTACGAGCTCTTCCCGCAGAGCGAGACCAGCTTCTTCGTCGTCACCTGGAACAGGATGAGCGAACGCTTCCAGGTGCAGTTCGAGGTCGACTTCGGCCTGGACGAGGCCACCGGGCAGGTCCTGCACATGGACTTCGTGTTCAGCCCCGGGGATTACGTCCGCAACGACCGCTTGGCCCCCGACTCGTTCGTGCCATATACGCCCACGGTCGTGCCCTCCACGACAACCACGGCGGCGCCGACGACGACCACCGCCGCCGTGCCTTCCACGACGCCCGGCACGACGATCGCACCCGAAGGGGAGGAGGCCGGGACGGGGTGGATCTGGGCCGTGGCGGGTGGAGCAGTGGCGGGGCTGGCCGCGATCGGGCTGCTGGTGTTCTGGCGGCGGCGGCGTCGGCCACAGCCAACCCTGCCGCCTGACGCCTGACGCCACACCAGGCCCGCCCGTAGGGTGCCAGCCAGCAGATCTCCGCGGCCCTTGACCCGGCGGCGCAGTAGGCATGCCACCCCGTAGTCGTCGTTGGGTGGCGTATCTGCTGGTCATCCCGTCTGATAGGGCATCAGAGCCCCCTACGACCCACGATGAGCCGCGGATCGGGCGATCCGCAGTGTCACTTGTCGGACGCCACACTGCGACCGGCACCAGCGCTCCGATCTCCACCTCGTGCGCGTCAGCCTCGTCAGTGGTGTGCACCTGCCCGAGCACCGCCAGCGGGTTCGCCTCTGCGGCCTCAATGTGTGCCTCCCATTTCTCTATGAGGCCCTCGATTTCGCGGGATCGGTCGTCCGCTGGCTCGGCTGTCAGCGGACTCCCCGCGAGGATCCTCAGCCGCCGTCCCTTGCCGATGCGGCGACACATCCCCGTGAGCTCGTAGTGCTCGATCGCGAGTGCGCGGGTGCGTCAGATCGCTGCGAGCAGCGGGGATGTCCACGCGTATGCCAACGGCCGGTCGCCCGCGGTCTGAAAGGACGGGCGAGCGCACCTGCGGATAGCCAGCTCGGCTGTGCGCCGCTGGTTCGCCCACGTTGCGTGAAGCTTGCCACGCTCAATGTCGTGGGACGCCGCCGCCTGCCGGCCAGCATCGTGGGTTCGTCCATGGCCTGCAGGGTGGCCCGGAGCTCGGCCTCGATGGCAGACATGGCTGCGGTGAGGCGCTCGACGCCGGACTGTTCGGCGAGAACCATGCCGGGCTGCCTGAAGCGGGCGAGCACGGTGTCCAGGAGCAATCCGGGACCGAACTCGCGCTGCTCGGGGTTCTCGACGAAGGCGCTGAGCTGGTGTTCGTCGGGATCGACCAGGAGGAAGTCGGGGACCACGTCCCCCCCGCTTCAGTTACCGGCAGCATCGATGCGGCTCCGGGCGAGGGTGTGGGTCGACCGCCTCCCGCACCGATCGAAGGCAGGGATGGTGCAGACAGCGGTAACCCGGGCCACGCGCAGGGCGGCCGACAGCAACCGGCACGGCCGCAGCCTGCGTTGCGGTGAGCGGACAGGCGACGCCCCCCTCCTAGCCCGGGGGAACCGTGACGGGCTCGGCGATCCGTGGCTGGTTTGGTGAATCTCGGCGACGCCGCCCACCTAGCCCGGGTGAACCGGGCCGGGGGGTGGGCGCGTTGTACAATGCCCGGCCCTACCCG
>CAYGYX010000023.1:0-26780 GCA_964354255.1 uncultured Acidimicrobiia bacterium
TTCACCGCCCGCAGCCCGCGCTGGGCCATCGCCTACAAGTACCCGCCGGAGGAGGAGACCACTCGCCTGCTGGCCATCGAGGTGAACGTGGGCCGCACCGGGGCGGTCACCCCCTACGCCGTGCTCGAGCCGGTGTTCGTCGGGGGCGCCACCATCACTAACTCCACCCTGCACAACCAGGACGAGATCGCCCGCAAGGACCTGCGCGTCGGCGACACCGTGGTGATCCGCCGCGCCGGCGAGGTCATCCCCGAGGTGGTGGGGCCGATGCCCTCGCTGCGCACCGGGGCCGAGCGGGTGTGGGCCATGCCCACCGACTGCCCCTTCTGCGGCAGCCCCATCACCCGCCGCCCGGGCGAGGCCGTGGCCCGCTGCACCGGGGGCCTGGCCTGCCCCTCCCGGCTGCGGGAGTACCTGTCCCACTTCGCCGGCCGGGGGGGCATGGACATCGAGGGCCTCGGCTACAAGACCATCGACATGCTGCTGCGCGAGGGCCTCATCGCCGACCCGGCCGACGTCTTCTCCCTCACCAAGGACGATCTCATCAGCCGGGAGCGCTGGGGCGAGGTGTCGGTGGGCAACCTCCTGGCCGCCATCGACGCCGCCCGCGACCGGCCCCTGGCCCGCCTGCTCACCGCCCTCGGCATCCCTCTGGTCGGCGGGACGGTAGCCCAGGCCCTCGCCCGCCGCTTCCGGAGCCTGGAAGCCTTGATGGCCGCCTCCGAGGAGGAGCTGGGTGCCATTGAGGGCATCGGCCCCGAGATCGTGCGCTCGCTGCGGGTCTGGGCTGACGACCCGGAGAGCCGCCGCCTGGTGGCCAAGCTGGCGACGGCGGGGGTGCGCCTGGCCGACCCCGAGGAAGAGGGCGTCGACCGGGGCCTGTTGTCTGGGATGACTCTGGTGATCACCGGCACCCTCGCCGGGTACTCCCGCGAACAAGCCCGGGCCGCGGTGGAGGACCGCGGGGGCAAGGTGGCCTCGTCGGTGTCCAAGAAGACCACCGCCGTGGTCGTAGGAGAGTCCCCCGGGTCCAAGGTCCAGAAGGCCCAGGAGCTGGGAGTGCCGGCGCTCGACGAGGCGGCGTTCGGCCGGCTGCTGGCCGAGGGCCCGGCCGCGCTCGGCACGAGCGGCTGAGCCGGGCCGGAAGGCCGCCCGGACGCCGTCCTCTGCCTCTGCCGCCGTACGGCGCGCACCCGCTACCGTGGCGCCGATGAAACGGAACCCCGTCCTCGACGAGCTGGGCACCTACCCGATTGCCACCCTGCAGGAGAAGGCCCGCGACATGCGCGCTCGCGGTGAGTTCGTGGTGGACTTCTCCATCGGCGACCCCCGCGAGCCCACCCCTTCGTTCATCCCGGAAGCCCTCAAGGCGGCCGTCCCCGTCGTCTCCCAGTACCCGACCGTCCCCGGCCTGCGGGAGCTGCGCCGGGCGGTGGCCGACTATGCCGGCCGCCGCTTCGGGGTGGAGGTCGATCCCGAGACCCAGGTGCTCCCCACCGCCGGCTCCAAGGAGGCCATCTTCACCACCCCGTTGGCCCTGGTCACCCCGGGAGCCGGCCAGGCGGTGGTGTTCGGGACGCCCGGCTACCCGATCTACGAGCGCGGGGCGCGCTTCGCCGGGGCCGACGCGGTGGGCATCCGGCTCGGTGGGGACTTCGTGCTGCGGGCCGGCGATATCCCCGCCGACGCCTGGCGGCGCGCCGCCGCCGTCTGGAGCTGTTCCCCTCACAACCCCACCGGGTCGATCACCGACGCCTCCGATCTGGCCGATCTGGTGGCCGCTTGCCGGGAGCAGGACGCCCTGCTGCTGGCCGACGAGTGCTACTGCGATCTGTACGAGGACGAGCCTCCGCCCTCCGCCCTGCAGGTGGCCGGGCCGGGTTTCCCCAACGTCCTCTCTTACCTCAGTTGCTCCAAGCGTTCCGGCATGACGGGCTACCGCAGCGGGGCGATGGTCGGTGACGCCCGGGCCATCTTCGCCCTGAAGGAACTGCGCTCCTCGGTGGGGGTGGCCTCCCCCGAGTTCGTCCAGGCGGCGGCGGTGGCCGCCTGGTCCGACGACGCCCACGCCGCCGAGCGACGGACCATCTTCGCCGCGAAGCGGGCCGTGCTGCGGCGGGCGTTCGCGAGCATGGGCTACGAAGTGGTGGGGTCCCGGGCCGGCATCTACCTCTGGGTGGCGGTCGGGGACGACCTGGCGGTCACGGAGCGCCTGCTCGACGGCGGGGTGGTGGTTTCGCCCGGGCGCATCTTCGGTCCCGGCGGCGAGGGTTTCGTCCGCTTCGCCCTGGTGCCCACGCTGGCGGAGACCGAGCAGGCGGTGGAGGTGCTGACGGCGTGCCTGAGCCCCGCGCACTGATCGATCGCGCCTACGGGGACCTCTCCCTGCTGGGGGAGGCCGAGGAGGCGGTGCACGCCACCATCGCCGCCCTCGACCGGGGGCAGATCCGGGTGGCCGAGAAGGTGGGCGGCGAGTGGGTAGTCAACGAGTGGGTGAAGCGGGCGATCATCCTCTACTTCCGGATCGCCCCGCTGGAGGAACTCCGAGCCGGGCCGTTCGAGTACCGCGACCGCATCGCCACCAAGCAGGGCCTGGCTGAGGCCGGGGTACGGGTGGTCCCGCCGGGCACGGTGCGCTACGGGGCCTTCTGCGAGCCGGGGGTGGTGGTGATGCCCGGCTACGTCAACATCGGCGCCTACGTCGGCACCGGGACCATGGTGGACACCTGGGCCACGGTGGGGTCCTGCGCCCAGGTGGGCCGCCACGTCCACCTTTCGGGCGGGGTGGGCATCGGCGGAGTGCTGGAGCCGCCGTCGGCCCGGCCGGTGATCATCGAGGATGGCGCCTTCATCGGCAGCCGCTGCATCGTGGTGGAGGGGGCGATCATCGAGGAGGGGGCCGTCCTCGGGGCCAACACGGTGATCACCTCATCGACTCCGATCGTCGACGTCACCGGCCCCGAACCGGTCGAGTACCGGGGCCGGGTGCCGGCCCGGGCGGTGGTGGTCCCCGGCACGCGCCCGCGGCAGTTCCCCGCCGGCACCTACCAACTGCCCTGCGCCCTGATAGTCGGGGAGCGCTCCGAGTCCACCGACCGCAAGACCTCATTGAACGAGGCGCTGCGGGTGTTCGGGGTGCAGGCGTGAGCCTGGCCGACGACCTCGCCTGGCTGATCGGCATCGCATCGCCGACCGGGGAGGAGGAGGCGCTCTGCACCGCCCTGGCCCGCCGCCTCAGCCCGCGCTTCGGGGCCGACGGCATGCTGCGGGTGGGCAATAGCCTGGTGGTGGGCCACCCCGGCCCGGGGACGCTCATCACCCTGTACGGGCACCTCGACACCGTCCCCGCCCAGGGCAATGCCACCCCGGAGCTGCGGGAGGGCCGGGTCTTCGGCTTGGGAGCCTCCGACATGAAGGCCGGGCTGGCGGTGATGCTCGCCCTGCTCGAGGACCGCGAGGTGGCCGCCGGTCCTTACCGGGTGAGTGCCGTCTTCTACGACAAGGAGGAGGGCCCCTCCCATGAGAACGGCCTCGAGGAGGTGCTCGTCTCCGTGGGCTGGCTCTCCGCGGCGGCCCTGGCGGTGGTACTCGAGCCGACCGACCTGGAACTGCAGCCGGGTTGCCAGGGCGCCCTCAACGCCCGGGTCATCTTCCTGGGAGAGGCCGCCCATAGCTCCCGCCCCTGGCTCGGGGTGAACGCCATCACCCGGGCGGGGGAGTGGCTGGCGGCCCTGCACCGGCGCCCACCGGTCCCGGTGACCGTCGGTGGCCTCGAGTTCCAGGAGGTCATGAGCGTCACCACCGCCCACGGCGGGCTGGCCACCAACGTGATCCCGGCCCGCTTCGAACTCAACTTGAACTACCGCTTCCCGCCCACCGTCACCCTGGAGGAGGCCGAGGCCCGGCTGCGGGAGGCGGCCGCCCCCGCCGACGAGGTCGAGGTCTTCGACCGGGCCCCGGCGGCGCTGGTCCCCGCCGGTAACCCGCACCTGGAGCGGCTCGCCCGGATCACGGGGGCCCGTCGCACCGGCAAGCAGGGCTGGACCGACGTGGCCCGCCTGTCGCAGCGGGGGATCCCGGCGGTCAACTACGGCCCGGGGGAGGTGGCCCTGTGCCACCGCTCCGACGAGTCGGTGGCGGTGGCCAGCCTGGAGACGGCCTTCCTCGCCCTGAAGAGGTTCCTGACGGAGAGGTAGGGCGCCGATCGCCTCCCCGGGGCACAGAGGAAGCCCTCTCCCCCCGCCCTCTCCCGCTGGGGCGGGAGAGGGGGCGCGCCAATCGCCGTAGGCGTGGCGCGGAGGGGGAATGTGACCCACGGCCCGTTGCGCCGGTGGGGGTACCATCGGCCCCGTGCCCGTGGACATCGACATCGCCAAGGTGGCCCGCCTCGCCCGCCTCGCCTTGACTCCTGAGGAGATGGTGCGCTACGGGGCGCAGTTGGGGGCGATCCTCGAGCACGCCGCCCAGGTGCAGGCCCTGGCCACCGAGGGGGTTCCCCCCACCGCCCACCCCCTGCCCATGCTCAACGCGCTCCGACCCGACGAGGTGGAAGAGACCCTCGACCGGGAGGAGGTCCTCGCCCAGGCCCCCGACCGGCAGGGCCCCTACTTCCGGGTACCTCCCTTCATGGAGGAGGCATGATCGGCGACCCCGCCGACCTCACCCTCGCCGAGGCAGGGACGGCCCTGCGCTCGGGAGAGCTGAGCGCCTCCGCCCTGCTGAGCGCGGTGCGCCGGCGGGCGGCGGCCACCGAGGCCCAGCTGCACGCCTACCTGACCATCGACGCCGAGGGGGCGGAGCGGGCGGCGGCTGAGGCCGACGCCGCCTTCGCTGCCGGGCGCGACCCCGGGCCGCTGGCCGGCATCCCCCTGGCGGTCAAGGACAACATGGTCACCCGCGGCGTCGAGACCACCTGCGGGTCGCGCATCCTGGCCGGGTACCACCCTCCCTACGACGCCACGGTGGTGGCCCGCCTCCGGCAGGCGGGGGCAGTGATCGTCGGCAAGACCAACATGGATGAGTTCGCCATGGGCTCCTCCACCGAGAACTCGGCGTACGGCCCCACCCGCAACCCCTGGGACCCGGCGCGCGTCCCGGGGGGATCGTCCGGGGGCTCGGCGGCGGTGGTGGCGGTCGGCTCGGCGCTGGGTTCGCTGGGGTCGGACACCGGGGGCTCCATCCGCCAGCCGGCGGCACTGTGCGGGGTGGTGGGCTTCAAGCCGACCTACGGGCTGGTCAGCCGCTACGGCCTGGTCGCCTTCGCTTCCTCGCTCGACCAGATCGGTCCCTTCGCCCGGACGGTGGCCGACGCGGCCACCCTCTTCGAGGCCATCGCCGGCCACGATCCCTCCGACGCCACCTCCTACCGGGGCCCGGTGCCGGAGGTGCGTTCCACCCTCGAGGTTGGCCCCGGGGACCTGCGGGTGGGGGTCATCAGCGAACTGGCCGGGGAAGGCAACGAACCGGCGGTGCTGGCCGCCTTCCGCCGGACCCTGGAGCGGCTGGCGGCGGCCGGGGCGTCGGTGCGCGAGTTGTCCCTGCCCTCGATGGCCTACGCCCTCGATGCCTACTACCTGATCGCCCCGGCGGAGTGCTCCGCCAACCTGGCCCGCTTCGACGGGGTGCGCTACGGCCGGCGCCTGCCCGGGGAGACCGTGGAGCAGATGATGGCGGCCAGCCGGCGCGACGGGTTCGGTCCCGAGGTGACCCGACGCATCCTGCTGGGCACCTACGCGCTGTCGGCCGGCTACTACGAAGCCTTCTACGGGCAGGCACAGAAGGTGCGCACGCTGGTGATCGAGGACTTTGCCACCGCCTACGAGCAGGTCGACGTCCTGGTGACCCCCACCAGCCCCACCACCGCCTTCCCCATCGGGGAACGGGTGGAGGACCCGCTGGCCATGTACCTGGCCGACGTCTGCACGATCCCCTGCAACCTGGGCGGCGGCCCCGGGATCTCGGTGCCGGTAGGCCTCGACGGGAGGGGACTGCCCATCGGCTTCCAGGTTCTCGCCCCGGCCCTCGGCGAGGCGGTCCTGCTGCGGACCGCCCGGGCGGTAGAGGACCTGGCCGGCTTCGCCGACCGGCCCGCCCTGGCCAGCTCCGAGGTGGGCTGATGGGCTACGAGGCGGCCATTGGGGTGGAGACCCATGTCGAGCTGACCACTCGCTCCAAGATGTTCTGCGGCTGCCCCAACCGCTTCGGGTCCGAGCCCAACACCAACGTCTGCCCGGTGTGCCTGGGGCTGCCGGGGGCCCTCCCCGTTCCCAACGAGCGGGCCATCGAGCTGACGGTGTCCCTCGGCTTGGCCCTCGAGGCCGAGATCGCCCCCCACTCCCTGTTCCACCGCAAGAACTACTTCTACGCCGACCTGCCCAAGAACTACCAGATCTCTCAGTTCCTTTCCCCCCTCTGCCGGGGCGGGCACCTCGGCGTGGAGACCGGGCAGGGGACGGCCCGGGTGGGGATCACCCGGGTCCACCTCGAGGAAGACACCGGGAAGAGCATCCACCTGGGGGAGTCGGGGCGCATCCGGGCGGCCGAGGCCGCCCTGCTCGACTTCAACCGCTCCGGGATCCCCCTCATGGAGGTGGTGAGCGAGCCCGACATCCGCAGCCCGGAGGAGGCGCGGGCCTACGCCGGCGAACTGCGGGCCATCATCCTGGCGCTGGGCCTCTCCGACGCCCGGCTCGAAGAGGGGCGGATGCGCTTCGACGCCAACGTCTCGGTCCGCCCCGAGGGGAGCGAGGGCCTAGGTACCAAGGTGGAAGTCAAGAACATGAACTCGCTGCGCTCCCTGCAGCGGGCCCTCGCCTTCGAGATCGACCGCCAGTCGGCCCTACTCGCCGCCGGGCAGGAGGTGGAGCAGGAAACCCGTCATTGGGATGAGGCGGCGGGCTGCACCCGGGCCGGCCGGAGCAAGGAGGAGTCGAGCGACTACCGCTACTTCCCCGAGCCCGACCTGGTCCCGGTCGCACTGGACGCCGCCCGGCTCCAGCGCCTGCGGGCCACCCTGCCCGAGCTGCCGGCGCAGCGGCGAGCCCGCTACCGCTCGCGGGGCCTCGACGCCCCCGCCGCCCGCCTCGTAGTCGAAGGGGAGGGCTACGGGGCTCTGTGGGAAGAGGCGGTCGCCGCCGGTGCCGACGCCCGTACCGTGGCCAACTGGCTGGTGGGGGAGGTGACCGCTCAGCTCCGCCGCCTGGGGGTGGGTGCCGCGGAGACCCCGCTCACCGGTGTCTACCTGGCCGAACTACACGGCCTGGTCGAGGGCGGGCGGCTCTCCGCCACCGCCGCCAAGGAGGTGCTGGCCGGGGTGCTCGAGGGGGAGGGCTCGCCCCAGCAGGTGGCCGTTGGCCGCGACCTCATCCAGATCTCCGACGAGGCGGTGCTCGCGGCGGCGGTGGACGAGGTGCTCGCCGCGCATCCGGCCGAGGTGGGGCGCCTGCGCGCCGGTGAGGAGCGGCTCATCGGCTTCCTGGTGGGCCGGGTGATGCAGTCCACCGGGGGGAAGGCCGACCCGCGCCGGGTGAGCGAGGCGATCCGGCGGCGGGCCTCGGCGTGAGGCGGCTCGCGCAGCGGACGGCCGTGGGGGAGTGGTGAGCCGGGCCGTCGTCTTCGACTGCGACGGGGTGCTGGTCGATTCGGAGCCCCACTCGGCGGCGGCCTGGGTGGCGGTGCTGGGGCGCCGGGGCCACCGGGCCACCGCCGCCGACGTCGCCGATTGCACCGGCCTCGGCTACGCCGCCACCTACGACCACCTGGCCGCTGTCGACTCGGCGGTGGCGCTGCCCCCGGCCGAGGCGCTGTGGCCGGAGGTGCAGGCGGCCTTGGCCGCCTCCTTCGACCGGGGGCTCGCCGTCTTCCCCGACGCCGCCGACTGCGTCACCGAACTGGCCTTCGCCGGGGTGCCGCTGGGGGTGGCCTCCAGCAGCCGGCGCGAGCGCCTCGACCTGACCCTGGAGCGCAGCGGGCTGGGGCGGTACTTCGCCGCCACGGTCGCGGGGGACGAGGTGGAGCACGGCAAGCCGGCCCCCGACGTCTACCTGCTGGCGGCCGAGCGCCTCGGGGTGCGAGCCGAGGACTGCCTGGCGGTGGAGGACACCGGGCACGGGGCTGCGTCGGCGGTGTCGGCGGGGATGCGGGTGCTGGGGGTGGCCCGGCGCCCTGAGGAGGTCGGCCGCCTGCTCGCCGCCGGGGCGGCCCTGGTGGATCGGCTCGACCCCGGGGTGCTGCGGGCACTGCTGTAGTCGCCTCCCCCGCGGGGGAAGGGAGGCGCGCCCGGCGCAGCCGGGTTGCAGAGGGCGAAGGCACTGCTGAGCCGCTGTCCCCGGCGAGGGTCGATGCCGTAGTGTGCGGGGTGCGGCCCTGCTACAGGAGGGCCCGGTCCCTGAGGAGTCGGCTTGCCACACGACGTCTTCGTTAGCTATTCCGAGAAGGACAAGCCGGTCGCCGATGCGGTCGTCGCCCGGCTGGAGCAAGCCCGCATCCGGTGCTGGGCAGCACCCCGAGACATCGCTCCTGGTGCATCGTGGGGTGGGGCTATTGTCGATGCGATCTCTGCCAGCCGGGCGATGGTCCTCGTGCTGTCGGCCAACAGCAACGCCTCTTCTCAGGTGGTTCGAGAGGTCGAGCGAGCCGTCGCCAGCGGGGTGATCATCATCCCGCTGCGCATTGAAGCAGTGACCCCCACAGGGGCGATGGCCTACTTCCTCGGGACACAGCATTGGCTCGATGCGATCACCCCGCCGCTGGAGCAGCACATCGACCGACTCCGCATTGCGCTGGGCGCCGTGTTGGGCACGGAGCCTCTGGCCGGACAGCCCGATCTGCCACCGCCGCCGCCCGCGGCAGTGGCGCCCGCCACTGGTGGCGTGGGGGCGGCGGGTATCCCGACGCCCGCGGAGCCGCGCCAGGGCAGGAGACGGGTAGCGATGCTGCTCGCCGCGGGAGCCGTTGTGGTGGTCGGGGCCGGAGTGGGGATCGGCGTGCTCGTTGGTGGTGGCGAGGACGAGGTGGCCTCGGCCACGACCTCGGCGGTGCCAGAGGGCACAACTGCTACTCCTACGACGACCGTGGCGGTGACCTTGACCTCGACATCGACCACCCCTCCGACGACGACCAGCGCGGGGCCTGCTGCGGCCTGGATGCGCGTCGGCCACGACGAGGCCGTCTTCGGCGGGCCCGGGGATCAGGTGATGATGAGGGCGGCGCCGGGAGGCCCGGGCCTGGTCGCCGTGGGTTACGAGACCTCCGCCGGGGACGACGATGCGGCGGTGTGGACTTCTGCGGATGGGCTGGCCTGGTCGCGCGTCCCCCACGATGAGGCCATCTTCGGTGGATCGGGAAGCCAGTTCCTGACGTCGTTGGCGGCGGGGGGCCCGGGTCTGGCCGCCGTGGGTGCCGACACTTCAGGGGGTGATCACGATGCGGCGGTGTGGACCTCGGTGGATGGGTCGTCCTGGTCCCGGGTTCCCCACGACGAGGCGGTCTTCGGCGGCCCTGACTACCAGGTCATGGAGGCAGTGTCTGCGGCAGGCCCTGGTCTGATCGCCGTCGGCAACGACGGTTCTGGGGGGGATTGGGATGCGGCGGTGTGGACCTCCGCGGACGGGTTGATCTGGTCCCGGGTTCCCCACGACGAGGCGGTCTTCGGCGGCGGCGACCACCAGGCCATGTTCGGGGTAGCGGCCGGAAACCAGGGCGTTGTGGCCGTCGGCTCGAGCGGGGGGGACGCAGCGGTGTGGACTTCCGCGGATGGGTTCGTCTGGTCCCGGGTTGCCCATGACGAGGCGGTGTTCGGCGGCGTTGGTCAACTCGTCATGCGGGGGGTGGCCGCGGGCGGCCCCGGTCTGGTCGGCGTCGGCTACGACACGTCGGGGGGCGACTGGGATGCGGCGGTGTGGATTTCGGTGGATGGGTTCGTCTGGTCCCGGGTTGCCCACGATGAGGCGGTGTTCGGCGGTCGCGACAACCAGGGCATGTTCGGGGTGGTGGCCGGGAACCAGGGCGTTGTGGCCGTCGGTTACGACGGTTTGGATGCGGCGGTGTGGTCTTCTGTCGATGGGTTGTCCTGGTCCCGGGCCTCCCGGGACGAGGGGACTCTGGGCAGTTCCGAGGGGATGTTCATGTCGGGGGTGACGCGGGCGGTTCCGGGTCTGGTGGCCGTTGGCTACGACGCGGCGGGTGGTGACCTGGATGCCGCACTGTGGTTGGCGGCAGCAGAGCCAATCCCCTGAGACCTGCCTGACGCGAGTCGGGGGCGAGCGCGCTGCCTGCCCCGGCCGGCAAGGCCTCGGATCCGGCAGGTGTGGGCCCAGCGGCGTTGCCCCGGTCCCCGTCCCTCTGACGGATAGCGGGCCGCGCCGGCAGCACGCGAAAGGCGGGGGAGAGGGTATTACAACTAGGCGCGGGTGCCTTATTGCCTTTCCCCAGCGTCCTCCCGATCGGCGGTCGGGGGAAGGAGAACGAGGAACCCTTCAAGATCGAGAGGGCGTCTCACCGATAGAGGAATCGAGATGCTGACCTACCAACGGCGGGCGAGATGGATCCGGCGCATGCAGGACCGGGCGGCCCGTCGCCGTGAGCGGGAGTGGGCCCGGCAGTGGGTCCTTAGTCCTTCCCTGTGGCCGAGCCGCGAAGTGGGCTCGCGCCGGGCCGCCTGAGCGTTCTCCCCCGGCGGAATAGCATTCAGTGCCGATGCACTACCTGGTCACCGGGGCCACCGGCTTCATCGGCGGATACCTGACTTCGCAGCTCCTGGCGGAGGGGCAGTTGGTCACTGCCCTGGTGCGCACCCCCGAGCAGGCCCGGGGGCTGGCCCCCTACGGGGTGCGCTGCTACATCGGCGATGTGCTCGACAAGGCTTCGGTCCGCCGGGCGATGCAGCGCGTGCAGGGCGTCTTCCACCTCGCCGCCTACGTCCGGGTGGGCACCAGCCACCGGCAGTGGGCGGAGGCAGTCAACGTGACCGGCACCCGCCACGTGCTCGAGGTGATGCGCGAACTGCGCGTGCCGAAAGGGGTGTACACCAGCACCCTGGCGGTGAATGGGGACACGAAGGGCCGCGTGGTCGACGAGTCCTATCAGCACGATGGCCGCCTGCCTTCGATCTACCAGCGCACCAAGTGGCAGGCCCACCACGAGGTGGCCCTCCCCATGATGCGGCGGGGGCTGCCCCTGGTCGTCGCCATGCCGGGAGCGGTGTACGGCCCCGGCGACCACAGCGACCTGGCGCAGACCCTCGCCGCTCACTTGCAGGGCCGGCTGCCGGTGGCTCCCACCCGGACGGCGTTCTGCTGGGCTCACGTCGAGGACGTGGCGGTCGGCCTGCTCGGTGCTATGCAGCGGGGCAAGCCGGGGGAGACATACATGCTGTGCGGCCCGGCCCACGAGTTGCGCGATGCGCTGTCGGTCGCGGGCCGGCTCGCTGGGAAGCGGGGGGCGCCCTGGCCCCTGCCGGGGCGGGCGCTGCTCCCGGCCGCCTGGGCGCTGCGGGGTCTCGCCTCCGTGATCACGCCCCTGCGCCCCGCCGCCGAGAAGCTCGCCCTGGGGGCGGGCGGCACCCATCTGGGCACCGACGCCAAAGCCCGGGCGGAACTGGGCTTCGCTCCCCGCAGCCTGGAGGAGGGCATGCCGGAGACCGTGCGCGCCCTGCTCCAGGATCTGTTCAGCGCTCCCTGAGCAGTCTCAGGCCACCGGGCGCTACCCCGGGCGGCCGCCGCGCCGGCCCACTACCCTCGGCCCGCGCCGCCGTCGTGCAAAGGAGCCGGCATGGAGCCCACCAACCCCCCGCGGGACCGCCTCGCCCTCGAAGAGGCTGGCCGTCGGGCCGAGCAGCTGTCCGCCATCGCCTACACCATCGACCTGGACCTGCAGGCTGGGTCCAAGGTCTTCCACGGCGACGTCACGATCACCTTTGACCACGCCGGGGGCGACACCTTCCTGGAGTGGCTGGGGGGCCACCTCGACCGTTTCTTGGTGAACGGGGTGGAGGCCGAGGCCGAGTGGGACGGGGCGCGTATCTCGCTCCCCGGGGCGCTGCTCGGCCGCCACAACGAGATCCGCCTCGTCTACGAACGGGCCTACGACCACACCGGCGAGGGCTTCCACCAGTTCTTCGACCCGGAGGACGGGGCCGAGTACCTCTACACCCAATTCGAGCCCTACTCGGCCCACCGCCTCTTCCCCTGCTTCGACCAGCCCGACCTCAAGGCGACCTACCGGGTCTCGGTGGCCGCCCCGGCGGCCTGGTCGGTGGTGAGCGCCGGGGCCGAGGTGGCCCGTGAGCCCCTGCCCGACGGGCGCTTGCGCCGCGTGTTTGCCGAGACGGCGCGGTTCAGCACCTACCTGATGTCGGTGTTCGCCGGGAACTACGCCGCCGCGCACGACGAGCACCGCGGTATCCCCATGGGCATCTACTGCCGACGATCGCTGCTCTCCCACCTGGACGCCGAGCCGATGTTCGGCCTCACCAAAGCGGGCATCGACTTCTACGAGGACCTGTTCGCCCAGCCCTACCCCTTCGGCAAGTACGACCAGATCTTCGTGCCCGAGTTCAACTGGGGAGGCATGGAGAATGTGGCCGCCATCGGCTACACCGACACGGTGGTGTTCCGCGACCCACCCACCGAGGACCAACTGACCCGGCGGGCGGAGTACCTGATGCACGAGCTCGCCCACATGTGGTTCGGTGACCTGGTGACCATGCGCTGGTGGAACGACCTGTGGCTCAACGAGTCCTTCGCCTCCTACGTCGCCTACCTGGCGCTCGACCACATGGGCGGCTACCCGGCGATCTGGCTCGACTTCCACAGCCGCATGAAGCTGTGGGCCTACCGCGAGGATCAGCGTCCCACCACCCATCGCATCGCTGACGATATCCCTTCCACCGACGAGACCTTCCTCAACTTCGACGGCATCACCTACGGGAAGGGTGCCTCGGTCCTCAAGCAGCTCGTGGCCGCCATCGGACCCGACGCCTTCCGCTCCGGGCTGCGGACCTACTTCCGCCGCCACCGCTTCGGCAACGCCTCACTGGCCGACTTCCTGGCCGCCCTGCAGGAGGACAGCACGGTGGACCTGGTGCAATGGGCGGCTCGCTGGCTACGCACCGCCTCGCTGAACACCCTGGCCGCCGAGTGGCAGACTGAGGGTACCCGCCTGACCCGGCTCGACCTGGTGCAGAGCGCCCCCGCGGAGTACCCGGTGCTCCGCCCCCACCACGTCGAGGTTGCCCTGGTCGGGCCCGACGGCCGATCACAGGTGCTGCCGGCCGCCGTGTCGGCGGAACGGAGCCCGCTGAGCGGGGCGGCGGGCTTGCCCGCCCCTGTCTTCGTCTACCCCAACCACGGCGACCATGGGTACGCCAAGGTGGCCCTCGACCCGGTGTCCACCGCCTGGGTGCGGGAGAACCTGGGCCGCATCAGCGACCCCCTCCTGCGCGCGCAAGTGTGGGGCTCGCTGTGGGAGATGGTGCGCGACCGCCTGCTGGCCTCGCCCGGCTATCTCGAGCTGGTGCGCCGGGCGGGGGTCGCCGAGCACAGCTTGCACATTGTGGAGCTGGTCACCGAGAGTGCCGCCCTGGCGGTCGCCCGCTACCTGCCCGAAGGGCTCATCGACGCCGAGGCGCATCGCCTGGTCGAGACCGCCCGGGCGGCTATCGACGCGCTGCCGCCGGGGGACCTGCGGGTCCTGTGGTGCCGCGCCCTGATCGGCCAGGCCCGTTCACCCGAGGACGCCCGCCTCGCTGCCACCCTGGTGGACGTGCCCCCCGACGGCTTGGCGATCGACCAGGACATGCGCTGGGCGGTGGCGGTGAACTGGGTGGCTCTCAGCCTCGAGGGGGCCGGCGACCGGCTCGCCTCGGAGCGTCTTCGGGACTCTTCGGATCGGGGAGACCGGGCCATGGCCACTGCGGAGGCCTCCCGGCCCGATCGAGCCGTCAAGGAGGAGGTGTGGGAACGCATCCACGCCAACGGCTACGGGTCGCTGCAGTTGGCGATGGCCGCCGCCCGGGGCTTCTTCTGCCGCTCGCAGCGGGACCTGGTGGAGCCGTTCGTCGCCCGCTTCTTCGAGGGATTGCCCGGCCTGTTCACCGAGTGGGAGGCGGAGGCGAGCCGGGCCTACTTCCGCAACCTCCTTCCGTGGCATCGCATCGAGGCCTCGACCCGGGAGATGGTGGACGGGGTGCTGGCCCGGGGTGACCTCGGCCCCATGCTGCGCCGCCTGCTGATCGAGGCGGGCGACGACCTGGATCGGGCGATCGCGTGTCGGAAGTACGCGGAGGAGACGGGAGAGGGGTTGCCGGCTGCCCCGGCCCCCTCGCCGCCGCGCTAGCCCTCTCCCGCCCGGCACTCCTCTTCCAGTGAGGGGAGATTCAGTTCCTCCATGGCCTCTTGCGGAGGGTTGTTGAGCGCCGTCTGCACGGTGGCGCGAACCAGGTCCAGGTTGGGGATCCAGTAGCCGCGCGCGTCGGTGCCCAGGGTGTAGGAGGTGCCGGTGCCGGCCAGTTCGGGCGCGTAGGGCACGAAGCGCACCGAGACGATCGACCCGGTGTCCACCTTCTCCAGCAGCTCGATCAGGTCGGGGAAGCGCGCCACCGGGACGTCGGTGCGCAGGTTCTCTTCGATGACCGGCAGGATGTCGGCCAGGCGGCGGAGCAGGGTGATCGGGTCGGCCTGGGCCGCCGCCGCCTCGAGCACACAGCGCTGGCGGTCCATGCGGTGGTAGTCATCGTCCTGGCGACGGGCCCGGGCGTAGGCGAGGGCGGTCCGACCGTCGAAGTGGTACTGGCCGACCGGGAGGTTCACGTCGACGATGGTGCCGTCGGGCCACACCTGCCCGGGGTCGTACACCGGCTTGGTGACGTAGATGTCGATCCCCCCGAGGGCATCGACCAGGTCGATGAAGCCGAGCAGGTCCACTACCGCGAAGTAGTCGATGGGCAGGCCGAGCCCGTCGCCCAGGATCTGGCGGACCGCCATGCCCCCGCTGTTGGCGCCGCCGGGGAACAGGTCGGGGTGGGCGAGGCCGTAGGCGTAGATGGTGTTGGTGATCTCCGGGTAGCGGTGGCTCTCCCACGCGTCGTGAGCAGGGATGCCCTCGGGGACCGGCCACTGCACCTGGTTGCGGGGGACGGAGAACATGGCGGTGCGCCCGGTGGCCACCTCCACCGAGACGACGATCATCGTGTCGGTGCGGATGCCGGTGCGGCCCGGCCCGGCGTCGCCGCCGAGGAGGGCGATGGTGATCCGCTCCGCCCCGTCGAAGGGGTCGGGTTCCGTGGTGGTCGTGGTCGCCACGGTCGTGGTGGTGGTCGGGGCCGCGCTGCTGGAGGTGCTCCCCGGCGGCGCGGTGGTCGTGGTGGCGGCCGTCGTCGTGGTGGTGGTGGTTGCCGCCTGCCCCGGGTCGGCGGCGAAGTCGGTGGTCAGGAAATCGTGGAGGGCCAGTGCCTGCACCCCGGCCCAGGCGTGTGGCCAGGCCGCCAGCGCCAGGATCAGTGCCAGGCCGAGCGCCGCCCCCGCCAGGCCCCGGCCGGTCCACCGGGAGGGGCGGGCGGCCAGGAAGGCATCGATGACGGCGAAGGCACGAAAGGCGAGCAAGGCCACGATCGCCGCCAGCAGCCCGAGCACCAGGGCGGGGTGCCGGAAGAAGGGGCGGACGATATCGACGGCCAGGCCGATGCCGCTCAGCTCCCAGGGCCCGAAGAGGAGAAGCACCACGACGAGGGCGGGGGTGGCCAGGGCGACAGCGGCGGCGATGAGCCAGAGGCCGCGCCGCCTGGCCCCGGCGTACCACTGGCCGGCGCCGGGGAGGAGGGCGGAGAGGCCCGCCGCCAGGAGGGGGGAGGGGCGGCGGGGACGCCGCGGGTTCCGGGAGGCGCCGGAGCGGCGGCCCTGAGTCACCCGGCCAGCATAGGGAGGGCCCGGGAATGGGAACTCACCCCTCCGGCGGGCGCCCGGGTAACCTGGTGGCGATGCTCAATCTGCTCTACCAGACCGGCGAGTTCGTCGCCCAACTGCCCGAGGAGATCCAGCAGGGGATCGAGACGGTCAAGGCCAATCCGACGCTCATGTGGACCCTGGTGGGCATCGGGGCGTTCACCGCCCTCGTCTTCGTGCTGGGGGTCGCCAAGCGCGCCTTCAAGGTGGCCTTCCTGGGGGCCGTGCTGAGCGTCGCCGCCTGGATCTGGTACTTCAACATCCGCTGACGGAGGCCGTCCGGCCCGTCGTCTTGAACGCAGCGCCGCGACGACCACAATGCGCGCCGTGCAGCCACGGGTGATCGTCGCCGAGGAGATATCCGAAGCCGGCCTGGCCGTGCTCGGCGAGGTAGCCGAGGTAGATCTGGCGGTCGGCGCTTCCCGCCCGGACCTGCTCGCCCGGCTCGGCGGGGCGGCCGGCCTGGTGGTGCGTTCTGCCACCAGGGTGGATGCCGAGCTGATCGCCGCGGCCCCCGCTCTGCGGGTGGTGGGCCGGGCGGGGATCGGCACCGACAACATCGATCTCGACGCCGCCACCCGGGCCGGGATCCTGGTGGTCAATGCGCCCAACGCCAACGCTCTGTCTGCCGCCGAGCACACCATGGCCCTGCTCCTCGCCCTGGCCCGGCGGGTGCCGGAGGCCGACCGGTCGGTGCGCTCCGGGGGGTGGGAGCGCCGGCGCCTCGGCGGGGTGGAGCTGGCCGGCAAGACCCTCGGCATCGTCGGCCTGGGCCGCATCGGCAGCCTGGTGGCGGAGCGGGCCCGGGCCTTCGGGATGAGCCTGGTGGCCTACGACCCCTTCGTGTCGGGCGAGCTGGTCGGCGCCGCCGGGGTGGAGCTGGTGTCGGACCTCGCGGACCTGATGGGGCGCAGCGATTTCGTCACCCTCCACGTCCCGCTCACCGCCGAGACCCGGGGGCTGGTCGGGGCGGAGGCCCTGGAGTGGGCCCGGCCCGGCCTGCGGTTGGTGAACACGGCGCGGGGCGGGGTAGTCGACGAGGAAGCGTTGGCCGCCGCCCTCCGCTCCGGCCGGGTGGCCGGCGCCGCCCTGGATGTCTTCGCCGCCGAACCGCCCGCCGGGAGCCCGCTGCTCGCCCTGCCCCAGGTGGTGGTCACCCCGCATCTGGGCGCCTCCACCGCCGAGGCCCAGGCGAGGGCGGCAGTCGAGGTGGCGGCGGCAGTGGTGGCCGCCCTGCGTGGCGAGCTGGTGCCGACCGCGGTCAACGTGGAGCTGGGGACGGGGATGCCCGACGAATGGCAGCCCTTCCTGCCGGTGGCCGAGGCGCTGGGGGCCACCTTCGCCGCTCTCGCCCGGGGCCTGCCCGCCGAGCTGCGCGTCGGCGTCGATGGGGAACTGGGTGGGTTCTCCTGCCGTCCGCTGTCGCTGGCCGCCTTGAAGGGGGCACTGCGCCTGGTCAGCGAGCAGCCGGTCACTTACGTCAATGCCCTGCTCCTGGCCAAGGCGCACGGAGTGCGCCTGGTGGAGCACTCCTCACCCGAGGCGGCGGGCTATCCCTCGGTGGTGCGCCTGGCCGGCGAGGTGGGTGGCGAGACGATGTCGGTCGCCGGGACGGTCCTTCCCCGCAAGGGCCCTGTCCTGGTCGAGGTGCTCGGCCGCGAGATCGAGCTGCCGCTGAGCGAACGTCTGCTGCTGATACTGCACGAGGACCTGCCCGGGGTGATCGGGCGGATCGGGACATACCTCGGTGAGCGGGGGGTGAGCATCGCCGACCCGGTGGTGGGCCGTCTCGGGGCTGCCCCCGGGCTGATCGGCCTCGCCATCGATCGCCGCCTCGACGATGGGGAGATCGCCGGGTTGCGTGCCCTGACCGGGGTGGGCCGCGCCTGGACGGTGGACCTCGTCTAGAGCCAGATCGAGAGCAGCCAGCCGGTGGCCAGCCCGTAGAGGCCGGCCACCAGGTCGTCGGCGGTAACGCCCAGGGCACCGGGCAGGGCCTCGGCCCGGTGCACCCCGGGCAGCACCTTGAAGATGTCGGCGAGCCGGGCTACCACCAGCGCCGCCGCCCAGGGCCAGGCGCCCAAGCCGATCAGGGCGAGCAGGGTGCCGGCCGTCTCGTCCATGCAGACCCACCCCGGGTCGGCACCCCCCACCGCGAAGGGGATCGCCGACCAGAGGGAGGCGGCGGTGGCCGCCAGGGCCGCCAGCAGGGTCACCCACCAGGGGGCCCGGGTGGCCAGCAGCACCGCCCCGATGGCCGCGCCCAGGCCGGCACCGAAGGTGCCCGCCCCGGCATCGCTCTTCCAGAGGGCGCGGGGGACGAAGCCGAGGCCGAAGGACGAGGCCACGAGGCGCTTCACCCAGGGCAGGCTAGTGGCCGGCCGAGGGCCGCATCGGAGCGGATGCGGGGATAGAGGCCGGCGGCTGCTACCGTCTCTGGGGTCGCACTCCCGACTGTTCGGGAGGGCGGGGCCCGAGCGGGCCTCGCCGGCGGCCCGGCCGCAACCGCGGCCCGCGTCTCGGTCCTCGCTGCAAGTGGTGTGGCAGTGCGCGAGCGAGTGCGCCCCACCCACCAATCCCCCCACCGGGGAACCAGGAGAGACCATGTCCATCACCTTCGCCGACCTCGGCGCGCCCGGAGAGGTCGTCGCCGCGCTGGCGGCGACCGGGGTGACCGAGCCCCTTCCCATTCAGACCGCCACCATCCCCGACGCCATCGCCGGCCGCGACATCTGCGGCAGCGCCCCCACCGGCTCGGGCAAGACGCTGGCCTTCGGCATCCCCCTCGTCGTCACCGTCGAGCGAGGGAGGCCGGGGCGGCCGCGAGCCTTGGTGCTCGCCCCAACCCGTGAACTGGCCGAACAGATCCGCACCGAACTCGAGACCATCGCCGTGGCGCGGCGGGTGAGCACCCTGGCGGTCTACGGCGGCGTCGGGTATGAGGCGCAGCGGCGCAGCCTCCGTCGTGGCGTCGACGTGCTCGTCGCCTGCCCGGGTCGCCTCGCGGACCTCGTCCAGCAGGGCTGGGTACGGCTCGACGACGTCGACCGCGTGGTGGTCGACGAAGCCGACCGCATGTCCGATATGGGCTTTCTCCCCGAGGTGCGGCGCCTGCTCGACATGACCGCCCCGAACCGCCAGACGATGCTCTTCTCGGCCACGCTCGACGGCGAGGTGGCGGCGCTGACCCACCGCTACCAGCGGGACCCGGTCCGCCACGAGGTGGAGGGGATCGGAGCCGACGCCATCGACGCCCGGCACTTTTTCTGGCGGGTAGAGGCTCATGAACGGATCGAGCACACTGCCGGCATCGTCACGGCGGCGAGCCCGACCATCATCTTCTGCAAGACCCGTCACGGCGTCGACCGCCTGGCGCGGCACCTCGAGGCCCGGGGAGTGCGCGTCGCTCCCATCCACGGCGGCCACTCCCAGCCGCAACGCAGCCGGGCCCTGCTCGGGTTCAGCCGGGGGGAGGTCCGGGCGCTGGTAGCCACCGATGTGGCCGCCCGAGGCATCCATGTCGACGGCGTGGCTTGCGTGCTGCACTTCGACCCGCCGGCCGACGCCAAGGCGTACCTCCATCGCTCGGGCCGGACCGCCCGGGTCGGGGCGGCGGGCGTGGTGGTGTCGCTGGTCGCCCCGGACCAGGTGCCGGCGTCCCGTCGGCTGCAAGGCAGCCTCGGCCTCAATGGGGGCGTGCAGCTCATGAACCTCGAGAGCCTGGACGGGGGAGGGGAGCGGATCGACCCCAACCGGCGCCCGGGAGACGCCACCCACCTGGCTTCTCTGATCACCGCCCAGGACGCCCGGCGGTTCGGCGCCGGGGGTCGGGGCAGGCGGGGTCGCAGCCGCCGCGTCCACGCCGCGAGCCGCTATCGGAGCCGGTGACGCGACTGAGGCGGGTCTCCCTCT
This sequence comes from uncultured Acidimicrobiia bacterium, assembly GCA_964354255.1. Lineage (GTDB taxonomy): Bacteria > Actinomycetota > Acidimicrobiia > Spongiisociales > UBA11373 > VGBK01. The sequence continues at coordinate 19,851 of CAYGYX010000023.1, forward strand.
GAGGGCCGGCGCCGCCCGCCGGGGGCCGGCGGGCGAGTAGCCTGCCGGGTCATGCTCCCCGGTGATCTCACCCGTTTCGTCACCGTCTCGGACCCGCAGATCCACCCCGACGGAAGGCGGGTCGCCTTCGTCGTGTCCGGCATGGATGTGGAGAAGGACCGCCACCACCGCCGGGTGTGGCTCTGGGACGGGGCCGCGGCCCGGCCCTTCACCCACGGCCCGGCAGATGGCCGACCTCGCTGGTCGCCCGACGGCGGCGCCCTCGCCTTCCTCCGCGCCACGGGTGAGGAGGGCAAGCCGGCGCAGGTGGCGGTGATGGTGGCCGCCGGGGGCGAGGCCAACGTGCTCACCTCCTTTGCCCTGGGGGCCGGTGAGGCGGAGTGGTCTCCCGATGGGTCCCGCCTGGCGGTCATCGGGGTCGAATGGACGGGCGAGTGGGCCGGCCTCGACGACGACGAGCGCAAGCGCCACCCCCGCCGGATCACCCGCCCCGGCTATCGCTTCGACGACCTCGGCTGGCGCCACGATCGGCGCAGCAACGCCTACCTGGTGGACCCGGTCGGCTCGGCTGGCCCAATGCCGCTCTCCACCGGCGACTTCCACGACTCGGGAGTGGCGTGGCGCCCGGACGGGCGGGCGGTGGGCTTCCTCAGCGCCCGCCACGAGCAGCGCCACCTGGATTCGGGCACCCAGGCCTGGGAGGTGCCGGTCGAGGGGGGCGAGATGGCACCCCTGACCGCCGTGGGAGGCTGGCGTAGCCTCTGCTACCGGCCCGACGGGGTCGTCCACCTGGTGGGAATCCTCGACCCGTGGGACTGGCCGGCGGTGGCCGGGCTGTGGCGCCTGGAGGATGGCGCCCCGGTCCAGATCGCCGTCGCGCTCGATCGCTCCTTCGACCCGGCTTCACCGGCGGTGCTGCCCGGCGGGCCGCGCTGGCTGGCGGACGGGTCCTGCCTGACCGTGATCGAGGATCGGGGCCGCCTGCGGGTCGTCCGCGTCGGCGGCGATGGGGAGGTGGAGGACGTGCTGGGGGGAGACCGGGCCATCACCGGCCTCACCGGCCGCCTCGACGGCTCGGCCTTCGCTTTCACCGCCACCACCCCCACCGACCCGGGAGAGGTGTGGTGGTGGGAGGAGGGCGAGGAGCGCTGCCTCACCGACCTGAATGCCGCCTTCCGCGACAGCGCGGACCTGGTCGCCCCGGAGGCCTTCACGGTGGTCAACGACGGGGTGGAGATCGACGCCTGGGCCTACCTGCCCCCCGGCGAGGGCCCGGTGCCTCTTCTCCTCAACATCCACGGCGGTCCGGCCACCCAGTACGGGTGGGGGTTCTTCGACGAGTTCCAGGTGTACGTCGGCGCCGGGTACGGGGTGATCGGCTGCAATCCCCGGGGGTCGAGCGGGCGGGGCCGCGACTTCGTGCGGGTACCGGTCGGGCGCTGGACCGAAGAGCGCCCTCCCGACCTGGAGGACATCCTGGCGGTGGCCGGCGCCGCCCTGGAGCACTTCCCTCGCCTCGACGCCGGCCGGCAAGGGATCATGGGTGGCTCGTACGGTGGCTACATGACGGCCTGCATACTCACCGTGGATGGGCGCTTCCGCTCGGCCGTGCCGGAGCGGGGCGTCTATTCCTACAGCTCCTTCTCGGGCACCTCGGACATCGGCCTGCGCTTCCCGCGCATGTACCTGGGGGACCGGGAGTATGGGAACTGGGAGCGGCTGTGGGCGGCCAGCCCCCTGGCTCGGGCCGACCGGATCACCACCCCGTGCTTGATCGTGCATTCCGAAGGCGACGCCCGCTGTCCCATCGAGCAGGGAGAGCAGCTATTCGCCGTCTTGGCGGCCAACGGCGTGGAGGTGGAGATGCTGCGCTTCCCCGGTGCCAGCCATGAGCTCTCCCGCTCCGGCAAGCCCCGGTGGCGGCAGGACCGCTTCAACGCCATCTTGGAGTGGCACGGCCGGCACCTGGGTCCCGGCGATGTGACAACATAGGCCTCGCCGTGGGTCAGCAGCCCAACATCCAACTGGACCTGGAGGACCTGCCTCGCCTAGAGCCGAGTCCCGGTCCGGCGCGGCGGTGGTCGGCTCGCCGTCCCGGCGACCTGGCCGGCCCGCAGCAGGTTCCCTGGGGCGGGGCCTTCGGCACTCCCGGGCCCGACACCGGGTACGCCCTCCGCCTCCTCGCCGGGTGCCCGCTGGCGCTGGTGGAAGGGGAACGCCGGGCCGACGCCGAACGGATGGTGGCCGCCCTCATGGCCGCCCGCGCCTCCCGCCTCGGCCGGGCCCCCGTCGCCGGCGACGCCGAGGTGGCCGAGATCATCCTCGGGTTCCGGGCAGAGAGGTCCGCGACCGCCGATGCCACGGAGAAGCGGCGCCGCTTCTCCGGCCACGGCGCCGAGGGCCTGCACCGTCTGCTGGAAGCGGTCGATGCCGGGCTGCTCGCCGCCCCGTTGACCGAGGTGCGGCGGCGGTGGGCGGCGGGGGAGCGGCTGATCGGCTGATGCCCCGGGTCTCGCTCCTCACCAACGAAGTGGTCCCCATGCCGTCGGGGGCGGTGCTGGCCCACTTCCACACGCCCTGGTGCTTCGGATGCGGTCCGGAGAACGACCACGGGCTACGGCTGCAAGCGCGCCTCGAGGGTGACAAGGTCACAGCCGACCTGCGCCTCGCCCCCTGGTTCGCCGGCGGGCCGGGAGTGGCGCACGGGGGAGCGGTGGCCGCCTTCTTCGACGACCTGATGGGCTTCGTGCCGGTGGCTCACCTCGCCCCGGCGGTCACCGCCCGCTTCGAGATCGACTTCATCAGGCCGGTGCTCCTCGGCGCCCCTATTCGGGCAGAGGCCTGGCTCGCCCGGCGGGAGGGGCGCAAGCTGTGGGCCGAGGCGGTGGGACGCAACGGTAGCGGCGAGGTCTACGTCGAAGCCCGGGCCCTCTACCTGGCGGTGGGCCTCGACCACTTCGCCGAGGCCCTGGCCGAGGTCACCGAGGAGCAGATCCTGCGCCTGAGCCGCTTTCGCTCGGATGAGTTCTATCCATGAGAAGCGGAGCCCGCCGATGAAGATCGTCCGCATCCGCCTGGCCGGTGAGGAGATCGCCTACGGGGCGGTGGAGCCGGAAGGGATCCGGGTGCACCAGGGCACCCCCTTGGTGGCCTGGGAGCCCACCGAGACGCTGGTCCCATTCGAGCAGGCGCACCTGCTGGCCCCGGTCTTTCCCACCAAGGTGATCGGGGTGGGCCGCAACTACCTGGACCACGCCGCCGAGCGCGGGGTGGAGGTGCCGTCCGAGCCGGTCATCTTTCTCAAGCCGGCTACTGCCGTCGTGGGGCCGGAGGCGGCGGTGGCCATCCCCCCGGAGGCCGGGGAGGTGCACCACGAGGCGGAGCTGGCAGTGGTGGTGGGCCGGGTGGCCCGGCGGGTCGCCGCCGAGGACGCCGGCGACTTCATCCTCGGCTACACGGCCGCCAACGATGTCACCGCTCGCGACCTGCAGCGCCGCGATGGGCAGTGGAGCCGGGCCAAGGGCTTCGACACCTTCTGCCCGCTGGGGCCGGCCATCGAAACCGAACTGGACCCGAGCGGACTCTCCCTCTCCTGCCTGGTGAACGGGGAGATCCGCCAGCAGGGCAACACCGCCGATATGGTGTTCGGAGTGGCCGAGCTGCTCGCCTTCATCTCCCGGGTGATGACCCTCCTCCCGGGCGATGTGATCCTCACCGGTACCCCGGCCGGGGTCGGGCCGGTGCGCCCCGGGGACCGCATGGAGGTCACCATCGAGCGGATAGGGGTGCTGCGCAACCCGGTGGTGGCGGGGCGATGACCATCCGGGTCCGCTTCCCGCCGTCGCCGACCGGCGTCCTGCATGTGGGGAGCGGGCGCACGGTCCTCTACAACTGGCTCTTCGCCCGCCACCACGGCGGGGTGCTGGTGTTCCGGGTCGATGACACCGACCTGGAGCGCAGTCGCGAGGAGTACCTGGAGGACATCATCGGCGGGCTGCGTTGGCTGGGCATCGACTGGGATGAGGGCGTCGAGGTGGGCGGCCCGCACGGCCCCTACCGGCAGAGCCAGCGCCTCTCCCGCTACCAGGAAGTGGCCGCTCAACTGGTCGCCTCCGGGTGGGCCTACTACGACTTCACCGCCGCCGAGGACCTGGAGGCGCTGCGGTCCGAGGCGGCCGCCCAGGGGCGGTCCCCGGTGTACGACGGCCGCTTCCGCGTGCCCGCGGCCGAGGCTGCCGCCCGGGTGGCGGCCGGGGAGCGGGCGCCCATCCGCTTCGCGGTGCCTCGCCCCGGGGAGACGGTGTTCGTCGATGCCGTTCGCGGCGAGCTGCGCTTCGATCACGCCAACGTCGACGACTTCGTCCTGCTCCGCTCCGACGGGACTCCCACGTACCACCTGGCCAGCACCGCGGACGACGTCGACTTCGAGATAACCCACGTGATCCGCGGGGAGGATCTGCTCCCCTCCACTCCCAAGCACATCCTGATCACCCGGGCCATGGGAGCCGCCGAGGCGACCTACGCCCACCTCTCGCTGCTCACCGGGCCCGACGGGGCCAAGCTGAGCAAGCGCCACGGGGCCACCTCGCTGCGGGCTTACCGTGATGCGGGGATCCTCCCCGAGGCGATGCGCAACTACCTGGCCATCCTCGGCTGGTCCCCGGGCCCCGACGAGGAGCTCGTCTCGGTGGAGGTCATGGTGGAGCGCTTCGAGCTCGGGGCGGTATCGCGCAACCCGGCCGTCTTCGACATCACCAAGCTGGAGTGGATGAACGGGGTCTACATCCGTTCCCTTGACCCCGCCGACTTCGCGGCCCGCTCCCTGCCGCTGGTGGAGGCCGACCTGGGGCGAGCCCTCACCTCCGCCGAACGGGAGACGTTCTCCGCCGTCGCCCCCCTGGTGCAGGAGCGCTCACGGCGTCTCACCGAGGTCGCTCCCCAGGTGCGTTTCCTCTTCGCCCCGGCCGAGATCGACCCGGTCTCCTGGGGCTCGGTCTTGACGACCGCCGAGGCGCGTCCGGCCCTGGAGGGAGCCATGGACGCCCTGGCGGGGCTGGAGGGCTGGGACAAGGAGGGCATCGAGGCCGCCCTGCGGGCCGTCCTCACCGAGCGGGGGCTCTCTGCCCGCAAGGGCCTGCAGCCGGTGCGGGTCGCCGTCACCGGGTCCACGGTGAGCCCGCCGCTCTTCGAATCGCTCGAGGCCCTGGGCAGGGAGAGCACCCTGGCTCGCCTGCGGGCGGCGTTGTCCGGGCTGTGAGACGAGGCGGGCGCAGGGTTGCGCTCCCCTCCGGGGTTCCGTATCCTGCCGTTCGCTCTTTCGGGGGTGGTGTAATAGGCAACACGACGGGTTCTGGCCCCGTTGTTGGGGGTTCGAGTCCTCCCCCCCGAGCCCCCGCCTGATCAGGCGGGTCTCGGCCCTGTCGTCTAGTGGCCTAGGACGCCGGCCTCTCAAGCCGGTAACGCCGGTTCGAATCCGGTCGGGGCTGCGGGAGTCCGGGCGCGCGCCCGGACTCGGTCGCGACTTGATCCCTCCGCCCGGGGAGGTCCGGGGTTGGTAGTCTGGGGGGCCAGCAGCGGGCTTTCGGGAGGGGTCGTGGCCGAGATCGTGTTGGAGAACCTGGGGAAGATCTACCCCGATGGCACCCGGGCGGTGGGTGACGTGGACCTGACCATCGGCGACGGGGAGTTCCTGGTGCTGGTGGGGCCTTCGGGGTGCGGCAAGTCGACGATCCTTCGTATGATCGCCGGCTTGGAGGAGGTCAGCGAGGGGACTGTCCACATCGGCGACCGCCTGGTCAACGACGTCCCTCCGAAGGACCGGGACATCGCCATGGTGTTCCAGAACTACGCCCTCTACCCGCACATGTCGGTGTTCGACAACATGGCCTTCGGCCTGAAGCTGCGCAAGATGGACAAGGAGGAGATCCGCCGCCGGGTGGAGGAGGCGGCCGAGGTGCTGGAGATCAGCGACTTCTTGGCCCGCAAGCCGAAGGCGCTCTCCGGCGGCCAGCGGCAGCGGGTGGCCATGGGCCGGGCCATCGTGCGCGAGCCGAAGGCGTTCCTTATGGACGAGCCGTTGTCCAACCTCGACGCCAAGCTGCGGGTGCAGATGCGCACCGAGCTGGGGCGCCTCCACGCCCGTCTCAAGACCACCACCGTCTACGTGACCCACGACCAGGTGGAGGCCATGACGCTGGGTCACCGGGTGGCGGTGCTCAAGTCGGTCACCGCCAAGCGGCCCGACAACCTGCAGCAGGTGGCGTCGCCGACCGAGCTGTTCTACAACCCGGCCAACCTGTTTGTGGCCGGCTTCATCGGCAGCCCGGCGATGAACATGGTGACCGGGCATCTGGAGGGGCGGGGCGACGAGGTCTCGGTGGTGTTCGGTCCCCATCGCCTCAAGGTGGATCGCAAGGCACTCGACCGGCACCCCGGCCTGGAGGGGTTCCTGGGCAAAGACCTGGTAGTCGGGATCCGGCCCGGCGACTTCGAGGATCACCGCATCGCCCCCCCGGCACCCGACCGCACCATGGAGATCAGCGTGGACGTCACCGAGGTGCTCGGCTCCGAGACCTTCGTCCACTACATGGTCCCGGTGCCGCCGGTGGTCACCCCGGAGATCGAGGAACTGCTCGCCGACAGCGGCTCCGACCCGTCGTCGCTGGGGCACGAGACCAAGTTCTCCTCCCGCGTCTCTTCCGATGTGGCTATCCCGCCGGGCAGCAAGGCCCGGCTGGTGGTGGACACCGCCAAGTGCCACTTCTTCGACCCGGAGACGGGGAAGCGTATCGGCTACCGGCCCGGCGCGTTCAGCACCCTCTGAGCGGGGCTCCCTCTCCCGCGGCAGCGGGAGAGGGCGGGGGGTGAGGGCTTCGTCAGCGGCGGCGTGTCCTAGGGGGAGATGCGGCGGAAGGCCTCCGCCGCGGCCAG
>CAYGYX010000023.1:26880-28369 GCA_964354255.1 uncultured Acidimicrobiia bacterium
TCAGCGGCGGCGTGTCCTAGGGGGAGATGCGGCGGAAGGCCTCCGCCGCGGCCAGACCGGCGGCGGCGCCGGCCTCTGCTGCCCGACGGCGGACCCGGCGCTCGAATGCCTCCCGGGCTTCGGGTGCTCCCTGAGCCCCGCCCATCGTGCTCCGTCCCTGACTGTGGTGGCAGAGGAGGGCGGCCACCTTCCGGTCGAGGGTGCCCGTCGCGTCCTCCCAGTGGTTGGGCTCGTCCGCCGACCAGAGCAGCAGGGTGGCCGGTCGATGCGGGCCCAGGCCGGCCGCCACTTGCTCGGGGAAGAACAGGTGGTCGCGGGCGGCGACCACGCCGTCGACACAGGCGAGCCCGGCTACCCGGTGGTCGGGATGGAGTTGGTAGCGCTGCCAGGGGTCGTGGCCCAGCACGATGTCGGGGCGGAGGCGCCGTATCCACTCGCAGATCTCGCCGCGCAGCGCCAGCGAGTACTCGAGCTCGCCGTCGCGATGATCGAGAAAGACCACCTGCCCGGCTCCGAGCGCGACGGCCGCCTGCTCCTGCTCCCGGCGGCGGGTGGCCAGCAGGTCGGCTCCCGTCACGGCCGGGTCCCAGCTGCCCTTCGAGCCGTCGGTGATCACCAGGATGGCGATCTGGGCCCCGCCCGCCGCCCAGCGGGCCAGGGTGGCCCCGGCTCCGAACTCGGCATCGTCGGGGTGGGCGGCCACCGCTAGTGCCCGCCTGGGCACGGGCAGGCCGCCGGCCAAGGAGTCGCGCAACTCCGGGTGAAGGCCGGTCATGGGTGGTCAGGTTAGGTAGGTGCGCAGCCACTCACCGCCCGGCAGGGCGGCGGCGCTCCGCAAGTCCTCCGGGGTGTCGATGTCCAGGGCGGTGCCCACGGTCACCACCACCTGGACCTGGCAGTGACGGGCGGCCGCCAGGTGGCGGGCGAAGGACCCGGGGCCGTAGGCGAAGTCGATGGGACCGGCGGCGGCGAACAGGTTGGTGCCCCCGTTGCGGGACGGGGCCAGGGCCGCCCTGCCCGGGCCGACCGCCCCGGCCACCGCGGTCACGCCGGCCGGGGTGAGCAACGGGAGGTCGGCGTGCACGATGCACCAGGCCAGCCCGCGCCGCCTTGCCTCGGTAGCGGCGGCCGCCGCGGCGCCGTCCAGGCCTCCTCCCGGGGGCTCAGTGATCACTTCCAGGCCGAGCTCCTCTGCCCAACGGGCGACCCCGGGGTCGGCGGTGACCACCGCGGTGCCCGCTCCGGCTGCCCGGCAGGCGGCGGCGACCCTCTCGGCGGTGACGCGGGTCAGCGACGCCCGGGCCTCGGGGCCGAGGAGGCCGTCGAGACGGCCCTTGGCGGCGGCGAAGGGCTTGAGCGGCAGCGCGGCCAGCACGCCGTCACAGCGTCTGCAGGCGGATTCCGACATGGCTCGTGTTCCCTCCTTCCGCCAGGCTAGGAGCGCCCCGTTCCCGGGGTTGGCGGTGCGGTTCGCCCTCCGGAGCGACCC
>CAYGYX010000024.1:0-27984 GCA_964354255.1 uncultured Acidimicrobiia bacterium
GGAACCCCTGACCTAACCATCGATCCTTCTAGGGACATTCCCGCACGCTGGCCCATCGCGGGGTGCTCTTCCTCGACGAACTGGGTGAGTTCCCGCCCTATCTCCTCGATGCCCTGCGCCAGCCGGTCGAGGAGGGGTGGGTGCACGTGGCCCGCAAGGGCGTCTCGGTGCGCTTTCCCTGCGACGTGCAGATGGTGGCGGCCACCAATCCCTGCCCGTGCGGGTACGCCGGCGACCGCTTGGTCGCCTGCACCTGCTCCCCGGCCGGGGCGGCTCGCTACCGCCGCCGTTTCTCCGGCCCACTCCTCGATCGCTTCGACATGCAGGTGCCCGTCCCCCGCCTCGAGCCGGGGGAACTGGCCGGCCCGGGAGGGGAGCCCAGTTCGTTGGTCCGGGCGCGGGTCGAGGCGGCCCGCGCCCGGGCGGCCGGGCGGCCCGCTGCCAACCGGTCCCTGGCGCGTGGCGACCTCGATGCCCTGCCCTGGGACGCCGGGGCGGCGGCGCTGCTGTGCTCGGCGGCCGAGCGGCTGGCCCTGACCGGCCGCGGCTGGGACCGGGTGCGGCGGGTGGCGCGCACCGTGGCCGACCTCGAGGGCGTAGAGGCGGTGGGGGAGGGGCACGTCGCCGAAGCCCTGAGCCTGCGGGCGGTGGGGTGAGCGAGGGCGACCGCCTCCGCCTCGCCTTCTGCGGGCTGCACCCGGACCGGGCCGCCCGTCTGGTGGGGGAGCTGGGCTCGCCGGCGGCGGTGCTGGGGGCGATCGGCGCCGGGCGGGTGCCGGTGCCGGAGGGAGCGCGCCGGGCCGCATCCCTCTCGGCGGCCGCCTGCCGGGAGCGCCTCGCCCGGCTGGGGGTGACCGCCCTCTTCCGGAATGGCCCCGGCTACCCGGCCCACCTGGGCGAACTGCCGGGCGCCCCCGACGTGCTGCTGGTCAAAGGATCGCTCCCCGCCTGCCCGGGGGTGGCCATCGTCGGCACCCGCCGGTGCACCCGCTACGGCCTGGGCCTGGCCCGCGTCTACGGCCGGGCCTGTGCAATGGCCGGATGGCCGGTGGTGAGCGGCTTGGCCCGGGGGGCCGATGCCGAGGCCCATCGAGGGGTGACCGGTGTCGGAGGCGTCGGGGTAGCGGTGCTGGGATGCGGCCCCGACCTCGTGTACCCGGCGGAGCACCGGGCTCTCCTCGCCGCCCTGCTGGAGGCGGGCGGGGCGATGGCCACCGAGTACCCGCCGGGCACCCGGCCCGAGCCGTGGCGCTTCCCGCCCCGCAACCGGATCATCGCCGGCCTGGCCGCGGCGGTGGTAGTGGTCGAGGCCGCCGAGACCGGCGGGGCGCTGATAACCGCCGGCGCGGCCCTCGAGCAGGGCCGCCACGTCTTCGCCGTGCCCGGCGATGTGGGGCGGGAGACCTCGCGGGGCTGCAACCTGCTCATCCGCGATGGGGCGACCCCGGTGCTCGACCCCGCCGACTTGATTGCTTCCCTGTCCCTCTTGCTGGGGCTACCCCGAGCGGATCCCGGCGGCCCCGCCCCGGGAGCGGAGTTGGAGGCCCCAGCTCGGGCGTTGCTGGCCGCCTTGCCGGTCGGTGGGGCCTCGCTGGAGTACGCCGCGGCGGCCGCGGGCGTCCCCGCCCACCGGGCCCTGGCCATCGTCTCTCGCCTCGAGGTGGCCGGCCTGGTGCGGCGCGAGGGGGGGCTGGTGCTGCCCGGTCGTTGACCGGCGGGAGTCCCGGAGCGACGATGGGGCCATGGCGGTGGCACGCATCCCCGACTGCCCCGACTGGGCGGGCACCCTGGTGTCCGCCTACCTGGCGCGCCTCACCGGCGAGCGCGGGCTCTCGCCGCTCACGGTCGACGCCTACCGCCGCGACCTATCCCAGTTCTTCGACTTCTGCCATCGCCTGGGCGTGCGTTCCTTCGTCGAGGTGGACCGGCGGGTGGTGCGCCGCTACCTGGCCAACCTGGGCACCCGTGGCAATGGCCCCTGTTCCGTGGCCCGCAAGACCTCGGCCGTGCGGGCGTTCTTCACCGACGGGGCCCGGCGCGGCTTGGTGCCCGCCAACCCGGTGGTGGGAGTACCCGCTCCCAAGCGGCCCCTCCGCCTGCCCCGGGCCTTCCCGGCGGCGGTTCTGGCGAAGGGCCTCGACGCCGTCGGCGGCTCCGAACCCGTCGACCTGCGCGATCGCGCCCTGCTCGAGGTGCTCTACGGCATGGGCCTTCGGGTCTCCGAGGCCGCTTCGCTCACGGTCGCGGCAGTGCAAGGGGTCGACCTGGTGCGGGTGTTGGGTAAGGGCGGCAGGGAGCGAGTGGTGCCGCTGCGGGGGAAGGCGAAGGAGACGGTGGTCAAGTACCTGGAGCACGGTCGGGGGGAGCTGGCCCGCCCGGAATCGGGGGATGCCCTGTGGCTGGGGAAGAGCACCCGGCCTTTGCGCGAGCGAGGGATCCGTCGGGTGGTGCGCGCACGCCTGACGACCTTTCCCCATGCCCTGCGCCATTCCTTCGCCACCCATCTTCTGGAAGGAGGGGCCGACCTGCGCGTGGTCCAGGAGCTGCTGGGGCACCGCGAACTGGGGACCACCCAGGTCTACACTGCCGTCACCCGTGAGCACCTCAGGTCGGCCTATGACCGCTCCCATCCCCGCGCCTGAATCGCCCGACCGCATCGAGCAGGCCTGGCGGCAATTCAAGGAGGTCGGAGACGACAAGGCGCGCCAGGGGCTCATCCTCCACTACTCGCCTCTGGTCAAGTTCGTCGCCGGCCGGGTGGGGGTGGGCCTGCCCCGCAGCGTCGAGCAGTCCGACCTGATCTCCTACGGGATGTTCGGCCTCATCGATGCCATCGACAAGTTCGAGCCGGCCCGGGGCATCAAGTTCGAGACCTACGCGGTCAACCGGATCAAGGGGGCCATCCTCGACGAACTGCGGGCCCTCGACTGGGTGCCGCGCTCGGTGCGGGCCCGGGCCCGGGAGATCCAGCGCTCCATGGGCGAGCTGGAGGCCTCGCTCCACCGGTCGGCCTCCGACGAGGAGCTGGCCGAGCACATGGGCCTGCCGGTGGCCACCCTGCAGGAGCAGCTCGGGGAGATCGCCGGCCTCGGCTTCGTCGCCCTCGATGAGCTGGTCGATCCGGGGGAGAGAGGGTCGGCGGCCGTCGGCGACCTGGTGGCCGACCCGCGAGCGGCCGACCCGGGCGGCTCCTTCGAGCAGCAAGAGAGCCGCTACATGCTCATCGACGCCGTCAACCGGCTGGCGGAGCGGGAGCGGCTCGTCATCACCCTCTACTACTACGAAGGGCTCACCCTCGCCGAGATCGGGGCGGTGCTCGGGGTCACCGAATCGCGTGTCTGCCAGATCCATACCAAGGCGGTCCTGAGCCTGCGTTACCGCCTGCTCGAGCCCGGGCAGCGGCCCGGCTGAGCCTGCCCGCCGCCACCGCCTATACTCCCGCCGATTCCACACGCCCACCGCAACCTCCCGCGGTCGGGGCGCCTGCGGCGCCCCGGGGAGGCCGAGGGTGAGCGGAGGCCTAACCGAAACGACAGGAGGCAGCGGTGGCCGGCGTCACCATGCGAGAGCTGCTGGAGGCTGGCGTCCACTTCGGGCACCAGACCCGGCGCTGGGACCCCAAGATGCGCCCGTACATCTTTTCGGAGCGCAACGGGATCCACATCATCGACCTACGACAGACCCTGGAGGCCTGCGAGCGCGCCTATACCCTGGTGCGCGACAGCACTGCCGACGGGGGGACGGTGCTCTTCATCGGCACCAAGAAGCAGGCTCAGGCGGTGATCGCCGAGGCGGCCACCAGCGCGTCGATGCCCTATGTCAACCACCGCTGGCTGGGTGGCATGCTCACCAATTTCGCCACCATCCACAAGCGCATCCTCTACATGCGCGAGCTCCAGCGGATGAAGGCATCGGGGGAGATGGAGGGCCTCCCCAAGAAGGAGCGCCTTCACCTGCAGCGCGAACTGGAGAAGCTGGAGACGGTGCTCGGCGGGGTGGGTGACCTGCACCGGGTCCCCGATGTGGTGTTCGTCATCGATGTGAAGACCGAGGCGATCGCGGTGAAGGAGGCCAAGCGGATGGGCATTCCCATCATCGCCCTGGTCGACACCAACTGCGATCCCGACCCGGTGGACCTGGTGATCCCCGGCAACGACGATGCCATCCGCTCGGCACAGCTCATGGCCGGCCTCATCGCCGCCGCGGCCACTGAGGGACGCCAGGTCACCGAGGCCCGGGGCAAGGACGGCGGGCGCCGCGCGGAGCCGACCATGAGAGGGGATGAGTAGGGTGCCTGAGATCACCACCGCCGACATAACCGCGCTGCGCAAGGCCACCGGTGCCGGGATGATGGATGCCAAGCGGGCCCTCGAGGACGCCGGGGGCGACCTCGCCAAGGCCAAGGACCTGCTGCGGGAGCGGGGCCTGGCGGATGCCCGCAAGCGCTCCAGCCGCGTCACCACCCAGGGGGCCATCGGCCACTACCTGCACTTCCAGGCCGAGCGCCCGGTCATCGGCGTGCTGGTGGAGCTGGCCGCCGAGACCGACTTCGTCGCCAAGAGCCCCGACTTCCAGCAGGCGGCCCGGGACATCGCCATGCACATCGCCGCCTCCCGCCCGCGGTGGGTCCGCCGCGAGGACGTGCCGGAGGAGGATCTGGCCAAGGAGAAGGAGCTCATCGCCGCTCAGGCGCGCAACGAGGGCAAGCCGGAGAAGGTCGTCGAGCGCATCGTCGAGGGGCGCCTGCGGGTCTTCTACGAGGAGCACGTGCTCTACGAGCAGCCCTTCGTGAACCCGGAGAAGTTCCCGGGCACCGTCGGGGAGATGGTGCAGGGGATGGCCGGGACGATGGGGGAGAACATCCTGGTGCGGCGCTTCGCCCGCATCGGGGTGGGGGAGCTCACCGGCTAGATGGGCCGGCGGGTCGCCCTCAAGCTCTCCGGGGAGGCCTTTGCCGACGCCACGCTGGCCTACGGCATAGACCCGGCCACGGTGCGCCGGGTGGCCGAGGAGATTGCCGCCGTGCACGCCGAGGGGCACGAGATCGCCATCGTGGTGGGCGGGGGCAACATCTTCCGGGGGCTCTCCTCGGCGGCCGAGGGGATGGCCCGGGCCGACGCCGACTACATGGGCATGCTGGCCACGGTGATGAACGCCTTGGCCCTGCGCGAGGCGCTGGAGTCCGCCGGCTGTCCGGCCCGGGTGCAGACCGCCATCCGCATCGAGCAGGTGGCCGAGCCCTACATCCGGCTGCGGGCCGTCCGGCACCTGGAGAAGGGCCGGGTGGTGGTCTTCGCCGGTGGGACCGGCAACCCCTTCTTCACCACCGACACCACCGCGGCGCTGCGCGCCGCCGAGATCGGGGCGGAGGCCGTCCTCAAGGCCACCAAGGTGGAGGGCGTCTACGAAGCCGATCCGGTGCTGCATCCCGATGCCCGCCTCTTCACGGAGCTTTCCTACCGGGAGGTGATGGAGCGGGGTCTTCGGGTGATGGACGCCACTGCCATTACGATGTGCATGGAGAACGACCTGCCCATCAGGGTCTTCAACATCTCCGTGCCCGGCAACATCGCTCGGGCGGTGCGGGGGGAGCCGGTGGGGACCCTGATCCACTGACGAGGAGACGCCGGTGATCGAGGAGACCCTCTTCGAGGCCGAGGCCAAGATGGATCAGGCCGTCGGCCACCTCCAGACCCAGTTCGCCACCGTGCGTACCGGGAGGGCCAACCCCGCCCTCATGCACCGGGTCATGGTCGACTACTACGGCAGTTCCACCCCGCTGCAGCAGTTGGCTTCCTTCTCGGTGCCGGAGGCGCGCCTGCTGCTGGTTCATCCTTACGACCGCTCTTCCATCGGGGTGATCGAGCGGGCCATCCTGGCTTCCGACCTCGGCCTCAACCCCAGCAACGACGGCACGGTGATTCGCCTCGCCTTTCCGGCTCTCACCGAGGAGCGGCGCCGGGAGCTGATCCGGCTCGTTCGCCACATGGCCGAAGAGACCCGGGTGGCGGTGCGCAACGTGCGCCGGCATGCCAAAGAGGGGCTGGAGGGGCTGGAGGGGGAGGTTTCCGACGACGACATCCGGCGGGCGGAGCGATTTCTGCAGGAGATCACCGATCACCACGTGACCCGGGTCGACGAGCTACTCGGGCACAAGGAAGCCGAACTGCTCGAGGTGTAGCCCCGCGGGGGGCGGCGAGGAGGAGCGGTGAGCCACAGGGGAAAGGACGACGGGTTCAATCCCCATCCGGGCGACCCCTGGCACCCGGGCTGGTCCTCTGAGGAAGAGCCGGTCGCCCAGGCTGCATTGCCTGCTGCCGAGGAGGAACTCGAGGCACCGCCGGACCTGGCCCCGGCGAGCGAAACGGGGCCGGTCGCGGCCGCGGCGGAGCGCGCGGCGGCCGAGGCGGAAGAGGTGACAGCCGCCGGCGAGCCCCCGGCCGGGGAGGTCGCCGAGTGGGCCGAGGCCCTCGGGGTCCCTCCGGAAGAGCCCGCCGCCCTGCCCGTCGCCGGCGAGGGGGGCCGGGAGGGTGCCGCGGAGACCCTGTTCGGCTGGGCGGAAGGCCGGCTGCCGCTGGGCCAGGCTCCTGCTGAGTCGGCGGCCGAGCCCGAGCACCTGCCGCCGCCCTGGGCTCCCGAAGAGGCCGAGGCCGTGGGCCCTTTGGTGATCCCGGCGGCCGAGCCGGCCGCGCAGGTGGAGCTCGCGAAGGGTTGGGCGCCCGAGGGAGGGCAGTCGGTTGCCGGCGTGGAGGAAGGCGAGGTCGAGGTGGACGAGTGGCTCGCCTTCGCCGCCGAGCCGCCGCCCACGGTGGAGGAAGCCGCCCGCATCGAGGAGGCGCGGCCGGTGGCGGCCCCCCGCCGCCGTCTCTGGCCCTTCGGGCGCCGTGCCCGGCGCGCCGAGGAGCGGCCAGGGGAGTCCCCGGAGGAGGCGTGGGCCCAGGCCGAGGAGGCCGGGGAAGCGCCGGGGCCGAAGCCACCACCCTGGTCGCCGGAGGGCGTGGAGGAGGCTCCCGTGGGCCCCGGCCTCCGCCCGGCCGGGGAGGCGGAGGGGACCCCGGTGGGCGAGGAGGCCTGGGAGGTGGGCGAGGAGGCCTGGGAGGTGGCCGAGGGCTGGGAGCAGCCGGCAGCCGAAGCGGAGCCGGTGGCTCCGGCCGCCGAGGCGTGGGAGAGCGGTGAGGAGGAGCCGCCTCCACCCCCGTGGGTATCCCAGGCGGAGTTGGACCGGGCGGCGCCCATCCCGGTCATCCCCGCTGCCCTGCCGGGCGAGGAGCCCGAGGGCGAGCCGGCAGAGGCCGAGTGGGCCCAGGAGGCCGGGGCCCATCCCGATGCCTGGTTCGCCGCCGAGGCAAGGGCCGGCGAGACGGTCCCCATCGTCCCGCCCGAGGAGGGGGAGGCGGAGGAGTGGGAGGTCTTCCCGGAGCCCGGCAGGCCGATGGGAGCAGCCGGGCCGCCCTCCGTTGCCGAGGCTCCGCCCGGGGAGTGGGGCGAGCCCGCCGGCCACGGGTTCGAGGCGGCCGGTGCCCCCACCGTGGAAATGCCGCCTCCCGAGGAGTCCGACTACCTGCGTCACCCTCCTCCCCGGGAGCTCATCAGCGAGGAGATGTTCGCCGGAGCAGTCACCACGGAGCACCGCGACCTGGCGGAGGAAGTGGCCGCGGCCGACACGTCCGAGGCACAACTGCAAGCCCTCTCCGCGCCCATGGCTGGTCTGGAGTCGGGAGTAGTCGGGTTCGAAGACGTCGTCCACCTCGGCGGCGAAGAGGAGTTCGTCGAGTCGGCCCGTTCCGACCTGCCGGTCCGGGTCGCCACCGGCATGGTGCTCGTGGGGATTCTGCTCGGGGCGATGTGGGTGGGAGGTGAGTTCCTCGCCGGGTTCGTCGGGCTGCTGGCGATCCTCGGCCTGGGCGAGCTCTACGGGACGCTGCGGCGCGCCGGATACCAGCCGCTGGCCCTGTTCGGTTTCCTCGGGGCGATCGGTTTGCTCGCCGGGACCTGGTTCTACGGCCTGGTGGCGATACCCATCGCCGCGGTGGCCACCACGGTCGTGTCCTTCTTCTACTACACCCTCGCCTCCCGGCGCCGGGACCCGCTCACCAACGGCAGCCTCACCGTGCTCGGCATGCTTTGGATCGCCGGCACCCTCGCCTTCGCCTTTCCCATCGCCGCCGCCCCGCACTTCGAGAGGCTCATCCTCGCCCTGGCCGCCACGGTGATCGCCACAGATGTGGGTGCTTTCTTCGCGGGGCGCTCCTGGGGATCGCGGCCGTTGGCGCCGGTGCTCTCGCCCAACAAGACCGTGGAAGGCCTGGCCGGCGGGGTGGTGCTCGGCATCGGGGTGGCGGTGGCCATCGGCTACTTCCTGGAGCCGTTGAACATCCGCACCGGGGCCGGCCTCGGCCTGGTGGTGGCGGTCATGGCCCCGCTCGGCGACCTAGCCGAGTCGATGCTCAAGCGCAGCCTGGGGGTGAAGGACATGGGGTCGATCCTCCCCGGCCACGGCGGCATCCTGGATCGCCTCGACGCCTTCCTCTTCGTGCTGCCGGCGGCATGGGTGCTGTACGAGACGCTGGGGCTGCTGCGCTGAGGCCCCTGGTCGTCCTCGGGGCCACCGGCTCCATCGGTCGCCAGGCCCTCGACGTGGCCCGGCGCCTGGGCATGGAGGTACGCGGCCTGGGCACCGGGCGCGGCTCGGCTGCCCTGCTCGCCCTGGCGGCCCGCCATCCCCGGGCGCAGGTGGCGGTGGCCGCCCCCACCGCGGCGCAACGGCGGCGCGGCGTTGAGGCCCTGGGGGGCCGAGTGGCCTTCGGGCCGGAGGCGATTGCCGGGCTGGCCGCCCTGCCCGGGTGCATCGTGCTCAACGGCATCGTGGGAGCCGCCGGGTTGCCGGCCTCGCTCGCCGCCCTGGAGGCGGGCAACCGCCTGGCCCTGGCGAACAAGGAGAGCCTGGTGGCCGGGGGCCCGCTGGTGGCCGAGGCGCAGCACCGGGGCGGGGGCGAGCTGATACCCGTGGACTCCGAGCACTCGGCCCTCGCCCAGTGCCTGGCCGGGGAAGACCCGGCCGCCATTCGCCGCATCCTGCTCTCCGCCTCGGGCGGGCCCTTCCGCGGGCGCCGCCGGGCCGAACTGGCGAAGGTGACGGTGGCCGAGGCGCTGGCCCACCCCACCTGGCGCATGGGCCGGCGGATCACCATCGACTCGGCCACCCTCATGAACAAGGCCTTCGAGGTCATCGAGGCCCACTACCTGTTTCACGTCCCCTACGACCGCATCGAGGTGGTCGTCCACCCGCAGAGCGTGGTCCACAGCCTGGTGGAGTTCGTCGATGGGTCACTGAAGGCCCAGCTGGGCTTCCCCGACATGCGGCTCCCCATCCAGTACGCCCTCACCTACCCCAGCCGGGTGGAGAGCCCCCGGCGGCCCTTCGAGTTGGCCGGCCGCAGCCTGACCTTCGAGCGCCCCGACCTCAGGTCGTTCCAGTGCCTGCGCCTCGGCTACGAGGCGGGGCGGGCGGGTGGGTCGGCGCCGGCGGTGCTCAACGCGGCCGACGAGGTGGCAGTGCGGGCCTTCCTCGACGGGCGCATCGGCTTCACCGCGATCCCGGCGGTCGTGGAACGGGCCCTGGAGACCGTGCCGCTGCGCCCACTGAGCGGGCTGACCGACCTCCTGGCAGCCGATGCCGAGGCCCGGGCGGCGGCCACCGCCGCCCTGGGAGCCGCCGACTAGGCCCCATCGGCCGGTAGCGTGGTCCCCGTTCACATGCGGAGCAGCAGCCAATGATCGGCGGCCTTCTGGTCGTCATAGGGATCATCCTCATCGTGATGATCCACGAAACGGGCCACTTCCTCGCCGCCCGGGCGGTGGGGATGAAGGCCACCGAGTTCTTCTTCGGCTTCGGCCCGCGGCTGTGGTCGACCCGGCGCGGGGAGACCGAGTACGGCATCAAGGCCCTGCCCCTCGGTGGCTACGTGCGCATCACCGGTATGAACCTGCTCGAGGAGGTGGCCCCCGAGGACGAGGGGCGCACCTACCGGGACAAGCCATTCTGGGCCAAGTCGCTGGTGGTGCTGGCCGGGTCGGCCACCCACTTCCCGGTGGCCTTCTTGCTCTTCTACCTGGTCGTCTCCGGCGTGGGCCTGCCGGTGAGGACCACCACCGTGGACGGCGTCCAGGCCACCCTCGACGACGGGACCGCCACCCCGGCGTCGCTGGCCGGCCTGCTCCCTGGGGACACCGTGCTCGCCCTCGACGGCGCGGCCACCCCCGAGTGGGAGGACCTGGTCGACGCCATCACCGCCCATCCCGGGGAGGCAGTCACCCTGACGGTGGACCGGGGGGGCGAGGTGCTCTTCATCGAGGTGGTGCTCGCCTCGCTGGACGATGGGGCCGGGGGGGAGCGCGGCTACCTGGGGATTGCCCCGGGGGCCAGGACCGAGCGGGTTGGGCCGCTGCCGGGGCTGGCCGACGCCGGGGGTGCGCTCGGCGAAGCCGTCGTGGCCAGCGGGCGCGGGCTCTGGGAGCTGGTCGCCGGCGTCCCCCGGTTGCTGGCGGCCGTGCTGGGAGGAAACCCGGATGACCTGGGCGACAGCCGGCCGGTGAGCCCCATAGGCCTGGTCGGCATCGCCGGGGAGCTGGGCCCGGGCTATGCCCTGCAGTTGGTGGCCTATGTCGCCGTCTTCGTCGGGATCCTCAACGCCGTCCCCCTCTACCCGCTCGACGGCGGGCATTTCGCGGTCGCCCTCTATGAGAAGGTCCGGGGGCGGCCGGCGGATGTGCGCAAGCTGATGCCGGTGGCGGCGATGGTGGTCGCCTTCCTGGTGGTCATCGGGCTCCTCGCCATCTATCTGGACATCGCCCATCCCTTCGACCTGCAATGAGCACGGCTGGCCGCCCCACTCGTCGCATCATGCTCGGCCGTGTCCCCGTGGGCGGGGGCGCTCCCATCACGGTGCAGTCGATGACCACCACCCGGACGGCCGACATCGAGGGCACCCTGGCCCAGGTCTACGCCCTGGCCGGAGCGGGAGCCGACATCGTGCGGGTCACCTGCAACGACTCGGCAGCGGCCCGGGCCCTCGCCGAGATCGTGTCCCGCTCCCCGGTGCCCATCGTTGCCGACATCCACTTCCAGTACCGCCTCGCCCTGGCCGCCCTCGAGGCGGGGGTGGCCGGGCTGCGCCTCAATCCGGGCAACATCCGCCGGCCGGAGCACGTGCGGGCGGTGGCCGCCGCCGCCGCCGGGCGCCGGGTGCCGATCCGCGTCGGGGTCAACGCCGGGTCGCTCGACAAGGACCTGCTCGACAGATACGGGGGGCCGGTGCCCGCGGCCCTGGTGGAGTCGGCGCTGCACGAGGTGCGCCTGCTGGAGGAGGCCGGCCTCGCCGACATCAAGGTGTCGGTGAAGCACTCCGACGTGCCGGCGATGGTGCAGGCCTACCGTTTGCTCGCCGAGCGCACCGACCATCCTCTCCACCTGGGGGTCACCGAGGCCGGGCCGCCACCCGGGGGCCTCATCAAGTCGGTAGCGGGCATCGCCACCCTGCTCCTCGAGGGCATCGGCGACACGATTCGCTTCTCCCTCACCGCCGACCCGGTGGAGGAGGCTAAGGCAGGGAGTCGGCTGCTCGAGGTGCTCGGCCTGCGGGAGCGGCGGGGCGTCGACCTCATTGCCTGTCCCTCCTGCGGCCGGGCGGAGGTGGATGTGATCGCCATTGCCGGCGAGGTGGAACGCCGACTGGCCGCGGAGGGCCTGTCCCTCCAGGTAGCCGTCATGGGCTGTGTGGTGAACGGGCCCGGCGAGGCTCGCCAGGCCGACCTGGGGATCGCCGCCGGGCGGGGCAAGGGCCACCTGTTCGTGCAGGGCCGGGTGGTGCGAGTGGTGCCCGAGGCCGAGATGGTCGAGGCCCTTCTCGAGGAGGCCCGGCGGCTGACGGCGGGGCGCAGCGACGCTGCCGCCCCACCGGGCGCCTGAGACCGGGCCGCTATCCTCCCGCCGGTCGTCCCTCAGGAGCCCTCGTGCGCTGGTCCCAGGCCTTCATACCGACTCTCCGGCAGGATCCGGCCGACGCCGAAGCGGCCAGCCATCGCCTGCTGGTGCGGGGCGGCTTCATTCGCCAGCTCATGGCCGGCTCTTACTCGCTACTGCCGCTGGGACTGCGGGTCGCGGCCAAGATCTCGGCGATCATCCGCCAGGAGATGGACCGCATCGGCGGCCAGGAGTTCTTGCTCCCGGTGGTCCACCCGGGAGAGGTCTGGAAGCGCACCGGCCGCTGGGACGACGTCGAAGGGATCCTGGTCAAGTTCAAGGACCGGCGCGGGGCCGACCTGCTGCTGGCCATGACCCACGAGGAGATCTTCGCCCTGCTGGCCGGCGAGATGTCCTCCTACCGGGAGCTGCCGCAGCTGTGGTACCACCTGCAAACCAAGTTCCGCGACGAGCCGCGCCCCAAGGCCGGGCTGCTGCGGGTGCGGGAGTTCACCATGAAGGACTCCTACTCCTTCGACATCGACCAGGAGGGCCTCGACCGCCAGTTCGCCAACCACCATGCGGCGTACACCCGCATCTTCCGCCGCACCGGGCTGGAGACCATCCCGGTGCAGGCCTCCTCCGGTGTCATGGGAGGGTCGGAGTCGGTGGAGTTCATGGTGCCCAGCCCGGCGGGGGAGGACTTCATCGCCCTCTGCCGGGGCTGCGGGTACGCGGCCAACGTGGAGCGGGCCACCTCGGTGGCTCCCCCGGTGGAGGACGCCACCTGGGAGGGCCCGCCCGAGCGGCTGCCCACCCCGGGGGTCCACACCATCGCCGACCTCGCCGAGTACGGGGAGTTCGCCGCGGCCGAGCGCCAGATCAAGACGATGGTCTACGTGGTCGGCGGGGCGCTCACCCTGGTGCTGCTCCGGGGGGACCACGAGGTCATGGAACAGAAGCTCATCGATGGGCTGGGGACGCCCAACGTCCGGCCCGGGCACCCCGACGAGATCCAGGAGGCGCTCGGCGCCCTCCCCGGGAGCCTGGGGGCGGTGGGGGTCACCGCCTGTCCGGTGATCGCCGACCCCGCCCTGCTTGGGCGGCGCAACATGGTCACCGGGGCCAACGAGGACGACTGGCACTTGCGCGGGGTGGAGGTCGGCCGGGACATCGCGGTGCAGCGCTGGCTCGACGTCCGCCGGGTGAACGCCGGTGAGGGCTGCCCGGAGTGCGGCGAACCGCTGGAGGTGCTGTCGGCCATCGAGGTGGGCCACATCTTCAAGCTGGGCACCAAGTACAGCGAGGCGGTCGGGGCCCGGGTGCTCGATGAGGAGGGCCGGGAGCGGCCCATCGTCATGGGGTCCTACGGCATCGGGGTGGGCCGTCACCTGGCGGCGGTGGTGGAGGTGCACCACGACGAGGCGGGGATCGTGTGGCCGGTGAGCGTGGCCCCCTACGAGGCGGTGGTCACCGTCGTCGGGGCCGAGCCGGCGGCCGTCGGCGCCGCCGAGGACATCTACCGGGGCCTGCAGGAGCGGGGGGTCGATGTCCTCCTCGACGATCGGGACGAGCGTCCCGGGGTCAAGT
Source organism: uncultured Acidimicrobiia bacterium (assembly GCA_964354255.1). Lineage (GTDB taxonomy): Bacteria > Actinomycetota > Acidimicrobiia > Spongiisociales > UBA11373 > VGBK01. The sequence goes on from CAYGYX010000024.1 coordinate 13,553, forward strand.
TCACCGATGCCGAGCTGATAGGCATCCCTTACCGGGTCACCGTGGGCCCGCGCCGCCTGGCGGAAGGGGTGGTGGAGGTGGTGCACCGCCGGGATCGCCGGGTGGAGGTGGTCCCCACCGGGGAAGCGGCCGCCCTGGTGGCCGCGGCGGTGGCTACCGAGCGCCTCTGAGCGTCCGGCCCGCCCCGCTGTGGGCGCGACCCCTCTGGTACACTCGGCGACAACCTATTGGACGCGATGAGTGGGCGCCCAGGTGCCCACTCTTTGCTTACGCGGAAGGCCGAGGAGCGACTTGATGGACGATCTCGAGCGACGGCTCTGGGGGCTCATCGAGCCCTATTTGGCCGCGGAGAGGGTCGAGCTCGACGATCTGGCGGTGCGGGGCGGCGGGGGGGCCCGCCTGGTCCGGGTGACGGTGGACACCGGGGGCGGGATGGACGTGGAGGCCATCGCCCGCCTCTCCCAGGGCCTGTCGCGGCTCCTCGACGAGGCCGAGGCGATGCCCGGTGCCTACACGCTGGAAGTGGGCTCGCCGGGGCTGGAGCGGGACCTGCGCCGTCCCGCCCATTTCCAGAAGTCGTTGGGCCGCGAGGTGGTGGTGACCACCCGTGACGACGTGGCCGGGGCACATCGCCACCGGGGATTGATCGACGAGGTGGCCGCCGAAGGGGTCACCCTGCTCGTGGGCGAAGAGAAGCAGCGCATACCCTTTGACCAGGTGGCGCAGGCCCGGACGGTGTTCCGGTGGGAGAAGCCCCCGAAGCCGGGGCACAAGCGAGGTTGACGATGGACTTCATGGATGAACTCCAGGCCCTGGAGCGTGAGAAGGGCGTGCCCGCCGAGGCCATCCTCGACGCCCTGGCGAACGCCCTCGTGTCGGCCTACAAGCGCACCCCCGGCGCGGCCGAGGAGGCGCGGGTCACCATCGATCCGGACACCGGCGAGATCACCGTCTACGGGCAGGAGCTCGACGAGGACGGCAACGTGACCCGGGAGTGGGTGGACACCCCGGACGACTTCGGCCGCATTGCCGCTCAGACCGCCAAGCAGGTCATTGTGCAACGGCTGCGCGACGCCAAGCGGGCCCAGGTGTACGACACGTACGAGGGAAGGGAAGGCGACCTGGTCACCGGCATCGTCCAGCAGTCCGATCACCGCTCGGTGATCCTCGACCTGGGCAATGCGGACGCGGTGATGCCCTCCGGCGAGCGCATCCCCTACGAGCGCCTGGAGCGGGGCGCCCGGGTGAAGGCCCTCATCCTGGAGGTGCGGGCGGAGACCAAGGGCCCGCAGATCGTCGTCAGTCGGAGTCACCCCGACTTCATCCGCCGCCTCTTCGAGTTGGAGGTGCCGGAGATGGCGGACGGGGTGGTGGAGATCCGGGCCATCGCTCGCGATGCCGGGCACCGGACCAAGATCGCCGTGTTCTCCAGCGACCAGAACGTGGACCCGGTGGGGGCCTGTGTCGGGGCGCGCGGCTCGCGGGTCCGCCAGGTGGTGAACGAGCTGCGCGGGGAGAAGGTCGACATCGTGGAGTGGCGTGACGACACGCGCCAGTTCATCGCCGAGGCCCTGAGCCCGGCCAAGGTGCGGCAGGTGATCCTCGACGAGGAGAGCCGGCAGGCGATCGTGGTGGTCCCCGATCATCAGCTGTCGCTGGCCATCGGCAAGGAGGGCCAGAATGCCCGGCTCGCCGCCCGACTCAGTGGCTACCGGGTCGACATCCGCTCGGAGACGGAGCAAGCGGGCGGGCCACCCGTCGAGGAGGCACCTGCGCCCGGCGTGCCGGCGGAAGCGCCTCGCCCGGCGGGTGCCACCGAGGAGATCCTGCCCGATACCGAGGCCCTTCCGGCCGCGACGGAGAGCTCCGTGGAAGCTGAGAGCGAGGCACTCCCGGCGGCGGAAGCCGAGTCCGGCGGCGGCGAAGAGGACCACGAGGACGAGGACGAAGACAAGGACGACGACGAGAAGGCCTGAGAGGCACCGGCCGTCGCCCGACCCGGGCGTGGCACAATGAGCCGACCGGGATCGTGAGGACTGGGCATGCGCGCATACGAACTGGCCAGGGAACTGGGCGTTGAGTCCAAAGAAGTGCTGGCGCGCGCTGCCGATCTGGGGATCAAGATCACGTCGGCCTCGTCGGGGCTGGACGACGACGCCGCCGCCCTGATCCGGCTGGCCTTCGAGGACGTGGCGGCTGCCGAGGAGGCCGCTGGCGAGGAGGCCTCTGTGGAGGCCGTGCCGGCCCCCCTGTCGCCTCCCCCGCCGGCGGAGGTGCCCGCCCTCCCCGTGCTCTCGGTGCGCCCCGGCATCACCGTGGCCGGTCTGGCCGACGCGACGGTCCGGCCGGTGGGCGATGTGGTGCAGGCACTCATCGCCCGGGGGGTGATGGCTGGGGCGGCCCAGCCGGTTCCCCCCGACCACCTGGCAGCCGTGGCTGCGGCCCTGGGCTACGCGCTTCGGCTCAAGGAAGCGCCGCCGCCCCCGGCAGTGGAGGCAGTGACCGCCCGCCCGCCCCGCCCCGCCCAGGTCAAGACGGCCGGCACGGTGCGCCGGCCCCCCGTGGTCACCGTCATGGGCCATGTCGACCACGGCAAGACCAAACTGCTCGACGGCATCCGCCGGAGCAATGTGGTGGCCGAGGAGGCAGGTGGCATAACTCAGCACATCGGCGCCTACCAGGTGCACCTGGGCGAGCGCCGGATCACCTTCATCGACACCCCCGGCCACGAGGCCTTCACCGCCCTGCGGGCCCGGGGGGCCGAGGTCACCGACATCGTCGTGCTGGTGGTGGCAGCCGACGACGGGGTGATGCCCCAGACCATCGAGGCGATCAGCCACGCCAAGGCCGCCGGGGTGCCCATCGTGGTGGCCATCAACAAGATGGACCTGCCCGGCGCCGACCCGTACGGGGTGCGGGCCCAGCTGACCGAGCACGGGCTGCTGGTCGAGCAACTGGGCGGGGACGTGGTCAGCGCCGAGGTCTCGGCCCTGACCGGGCAAGGCGTCGATCAACTCCTCGAGTACCTGGACCTGATCGCCGAGCTCGAGGAGTTCTCGGCCGACCCCGGCGCGCCGGCCTCGGGCACGGTCATCGAGGCGCAGCTCGACCGGGGGCGGGGGCCCGTCGGGACCGTAGTCGTCCAGCAGGGGACGCTGCGGAGGGGCGACGCCATCGTCGCCGGGGGGGTGGCCGGGCGGGTGCGGGCCATGTTCGACGACACCGGGGCCCAGGTCGACGAGGCCCCGCCCAGCAGCCCGGTGCTCATCATGGGTTGGGACGACGTGCCCCGGGCGGGTGACCGCTTCGAGGTCGTTCGCGACGAGCGGGCCGCCCGCACCCGGGCTGCCGACGTGGCCGGCACCCGGCGCACCGAGGGGCTGGTGCTCCCCACTGCCGCCGAACGCCTTCAGGCGCTGCTCGACGAGCTGCGCAGCGATGAGCAGGCCGAGCTGCGCATCATCGTCAAGGCCGACACCCAGGGCTCGCAGGAGGCGATTCGGGAAGGGGTGGGCAAGATCGGCCGCCAGGGAGGGCGCATCACCATCGTGCACAGCGGGGTGGGGGGGATCAACGAGAACGACGTGCTCCTCGCCGACGCCACCAAGGCGGTCATCCTCGGCTTCGGCGTGCGCCCCGACGCCAAGTCCCGGCGGGCGGCGGAAGAGGTCGGCATCGAGATCCGCACCTACCGCATCATCTACGAGCTGCTCGACGACATCGAGGCCATGCTGGTGGGCCGGCTGGCCCCGGAGTCGGTGGAGCGCATCCTCGGCGTCGCCGAGGTGAGAGCCGTTTTCCGCTCGCCCCGCTTTGGCAGCATCGCCGGGTGCTACGTCACGGAGGGCGAGCTCACCCGGGGGGCCCGGGCCCGCCTGGTCCGCAACGGGGTGGTCACCTACGACGGGGCCATCGCCTCGCTGCGGCGCTTCAAGGACGACGTGCGCTCGGTGGCGGCCGGCTTCGAGTGCGGCGTCGGCCTGGAGAACTTCCGCGACGTCAAGGAGGGCGACGTGATCGAGGCATACGAGGTGCAGGAAGTAGCCCGCACCTGACGAGGTGAGGCCGTGCACGCCGCCGCCCTTCGCCTGGAGATCCGCATCCCCGCAGCTCGTTCGCTGAAGGACAAGCGGCGCATCATCAAGGGGTTGATGGGATCGCTGGCCGCCGCGTTCCCGGTGGCGGTGAGCGAGGTCGGTTTCCACGACCAGTGGCAGCGGGCCACGCTCGGGGCCGCCCTGGTGGCTCCCCAGGCGGGGCAGCTGGAGAGGATCATCCACCGGGTGCAGCGAACGCTCCGCGAGCGCCCCGACATCGAGCTGCTCGAAGTGGGGATCGCGTATTTGGAGGAACGATGAGCCGTGGGCCCTACCTGCGCAAGGTGAACAAGGCGCTGCACCACGTCGTGGCCGAAGAGGTCGAGCGGCTCAAGGATCCCGGCTTGGGCTTCGTCACCATCACCGGCGCCGAGACCTCCCCCGATCTGCGCAGTGCCCGGGTCTACTATTCCGTGCTCGGCGACGAGGCCCAGCACCGGGAGACCGCGGCGGCGCTGCTGCGGGCGGCGCCCCGCATCCGGGCGGTCGTGGGACGGCAGGTCCGCATGAAGTTCCTGCCCGAGTTGCACTTCGCGCCCGACGATGCCATCGAGCGGGGCATGCGCATGGAGGAGATCCTGCGCCAACTCCGGGAGGAGCAGGATGAAGCAGGCGATCCGGGAGTCGATCCGCCGGGCGGCTGAAGCCGTGGCCGCCGCCGGGGAGGTGGCGTTGGCTTGCCATGTCTCCCCCGACGGCGACGCTCTGGGTTCCATGCTGGGGCTGGCCCACGCCGCGGCGGGGGCCGGCAAGAAGACCGTCGCTTCCTTCGGCTCCCCCTTCGCCGTCGCCGCTCAGTATGAGTTCCTCGACCTGGGCCCGCTGGTGCGCCCGGAGGAGTTCCCCGCGGCTCCTGAGGTGATGGTGGTGCTCGACGTCGCCTCGCCCGACCGGCTCGGCGAACTGGCCGGGCCCGCTGGGCGGGCCGGCACCCTGGTCGTGCTCGACCACCACCCCACCAACCCCGGCTTCGGCCACTTGGCGGTGGTGGACCCCACGGCGGCCGCCACTGCGCAACTGGCTTACCACCTGATCCGCCGGCTGGCCTGGCCGATCGACCGGCGGGTGGCCACCGCCTTGCTGACCGGCCTCGTCTCGGACACCGGGCGCTTCCAGTACGCGTCCACCGACGGGTCGGTGCTGCGTATCGCCGCCCGCCTGGTCGAGGCGGGGGCTCGCCCCGCCGAGATCGGCCAGCGCCTCTACGAGTGGCTCCCCTTCGGGTACCTGCAGGTGAGTGGCGCGGTCCTGGCCCGTGCCCGACTCGAGGACGGCCTGGTCTGGAGCGTCCTCTACACCGACGACCACGCCCGGGCCGGGGTGGGTCCCGAGGAGCTCGATTTGCTCATCGACGGCCTGCGCACCGCCCGGGAGGCCGAGGTGGCGGTACTGGTCAAGGAAGTGGAGGGCGGGTGGAAGGTCTCCCTGCGGTCGCGAGGCGCGGTGGATGTGGGGGCCATCGCCGCGGCGAGCGGCGGGGGCGGGCACCACAACGCCGCCGGCTTCAACACCGAGGGCGACCTGGAGGCCGTGGTTGCGGCCATACGCGAGCGGCTCCGTGGCTGAGGGCTTCCTGTTGGTGGACAAGCCGGGGGGGTGGACCTCGCACGACGTCGTCGCCCGCTGCCGCCGCCTACTCGGGGAGCGCCGCATCGGCCACGCCGGCACCCTCGACCCCATGGCGACCGGGCTGTTGGTGCTCGGGCTGGGCCGGGCCACCCGTCTCCTGCGCTTCGTGCAGCACCTGCCCAAGACCTACTTGGCGGTGGCGGTGCTGGGGGTGGCGACCGACACCCTCGATGCGGACGGGGCGGTGCTGTCGAGGGAGCCCATGCCGGTGGGCGAGGACGAGGTGCGGCAGGCGGCGGCTCGCTTCGTGGGCACCATCTTCCAGGTGCCGCCCATGGTCTCGGCCCGCCGCGTGGAGGGACGGCGCCTCTACGACCTGGCTCGGGAGGGCAAGGAGGTGGAGCGTGAAGCGCGAGCGGTGGAGGTGCACTCCCTGGACCTGGTGGACTTCGCCCCCTCCGAGTACCCCGAGGTCACCCTGCGAGTCTGCTGCTCCACCGGCACGTACATCCGAACGCTGGCCGACGACCTGGCCCGCGCCCTGGGCGGCCGGGCCCACCTGAGCGCCCTGCGCCGGCTGAGCGTCGGCTCGTTGCGGGTGGAGGAGGCCCATGTGCTGGCCGCCGTCGAGGCGGCGGCAGGCGAGGGGGCGGCCGGGGAGCTGCTCCTGGAGTCGGCGACGGGCCTGCGCGACCTGCCGGCGGTGCGGGTGGCGACCGGCACCGCCGGGGCGGTGTGCCACGGGGCGGTGTTCCCGACCCCGCTTCTCGGAATCGACCCGGCCGCGCCCGGCCTGCATCGGGTGCTCGACAGCGGGGGGCGCCTGCTGGCGGTGTACCGGGTGGAGGGGCGAGCCGCCCGCCCGGAGGTGGTGGTGGGATGAAGGTGGTGACGGGTCCGCCGCGAGGGTGGGGCCTCTCTGAGCACGGGCGGGCGGTGACGGTGGGGGTGTACGACGGGCTGCACGCCGGCCACCGCGCAGTGCTCGCCCTGCTGCGCCGCCGGGCCGTCGAGTTGGGGGGCCTGGAGGCGGCGGTGGTCACCTTCGACCCCCACCCCCTGCAGGTGGTGGCCCCGGAGCACGCCCCGCGACTCCTCACCGGCGTCGCCCACCGCCTGGAACTGCTCGAGGAAGCGGGAGTGGACCTGACGGCAGTGATGCCCTTTGGCGAGGAGACACGCCTCCTGACCCCGGCCGCGTTCGCCGCCACGGTGCTGGCCGGGGCCCTGCACGCCCGGCTGGTGGTGGTCGGTGAGGACTTCCGCTTCGGGCACCACCGCCTGGGCAACGTCGCCTCGCTGGCGGAGCTGGGCGACGCGCAGGGCTTCGTCGCCGAAGTCCTGCCGCTAGTGGGAGGCCAGGCTCCGCTCTCCTCCACCCGGGTGCGCGCCATGGTGGCGGCCGGGGAGGCAGAGGCCGCCGCCGCCGCCCTGGGGCGCCCGCACGAGGTGCGAGGGAGGGTGGTGGCGGGGGATGGTCGGGGCCGCAGACTGGGCTTCCCCACCGCCAACGTCGCCCTGCCCCCCGGCCTGGCCGTGCCCCGGAACGGGGTGTACGCGGTGCTCGCGGGCATGCCGGGAGACCCCCTTCGTCCCGGTGTTGCCAACGTCGGCACCCGGCCCACGTTCGGTGGAGAGGGGGAGACCCTCGAGGTCCACCTGCTCGACGGGGCCGGCGACCTGTACGGTGCCACCCTGCGGGTGGCCTTCGTCTCTCGTCTGCGCGACGAGCGCCGCTTCGACACCGCGGCCGACCTCGCCGTCCAGATCGCCGCCGACGTCGCCGCCGCTCGTGAGCGGTTGCGCGCCTAGTCCACCCGGAGGGCGAGGGCGGGAGGAGGACCTCCCGCCCGGCCGGTGAGCGGCCCGGGCCGGTTCGGGTCGACACCCTTGTAACCGGAGGCTCCCTGCCTCACCCTTGGGACGCCTCATCCCAGGAACCACTCGTGATCCCGGCTCTCGCCCTCACCCTCGCCCTCCTGACGGAGCCCGTGCCCGGCGACGGGCTGCGCCTCGCCCCCGACCCCGTCGTCGGCCCCTCACCCGCCTCTGCCACCGTGGCCACCTCGACTCCCTCGGCGCCGGCGCTGCCCTTCCCTGCCGCGCTGGCCGGCGTCGTGGCCGGCATCGTGGCGCTGGCCGCCAGCACCTGGGCGGCGCGCCGGGAAGACGAGCAGGCGGCGGCGGGCCCGGGGGAGCCGCTGGTGGTCTTCGTCTCCGGGCACGGCAGCCCCCCGGCCCCGGGCGTCTTTGCCCACCTGGTCGCGATGATGGGCATAGACCCGGCCCAGGCCCGCTACTTCGACTACCGGTGGGCCGACGGGGGAACCGACCACACTCAGGCCTCGCAGGGGGCCACCATCGACGAGACCGCCGACGCCCTGGCCGGCTACCTGGCCGGACTGGCCGCGCTGGGCCGGCCCATCTACCTGGTGGGCTACAGCAAAGGCGGGGCGGGGATCGCCGAACTGGTGGCCCGCTGGGACCGAGGCCAGCCCGGGGCGGCGCGAGTGCAGGGGGCTGCCCTGCTCGACCCGCCCATGGCTTCGGGCATCCACGGCTTCCTGCAGAGCCTGGGGACGCTGTGGGGGCCCCTGGCCGACGACGGCGGCTACGAACCGGTCCGCTGCTCCTTCTGGGAGTGCGAGGACAGCCGCGACCACCTGGGGGAGGCCTCGGGGGTGCAGGTGATGGTGGTGCGCAACCCTCAGTCGGGAGTAGCCAACTTCGCCGACGTGCCCGAGGGCCTCCGGGTCTACGAGGCGTCCGACGGCGGCCCCGGTCTGCTTGAGACTCTCTTCAGGCGGCCGTGGGCCATCGTCAACCGGATCGGCTCGGCCCACAACGCGGTGCTGCACGACCCCCGGGTGGCCGACTGCATCGTCGGCGAGATTCGACAGACCGGCGCCTGCTCGCTGCCCGAGGCCGGCCGGGGGAGCGGCAGCACCACCTGGCTGGAGAGGATGCTGCCGGGCGGGGAGGCGAGTGGCGGTAGCCCCCGGGTGCCGTCGATCGTGTGAGCCGAGAGGCTGCCGAGCCGCGGCTGCCGAGGCCCGCCGGGGGCTCGATCGAGCATCCCGACTGCCCAGGCCCGGCCGTCTGCTACAGTAAGTGCTCGCCGGGTCCGACCCCGGCACCTTCTATGAAGGACACCCGCACCATCATCGAGGAGTTCGGCACGCACGCCGCCGACACCGGTTCGCCGGAGGTCCAGGTGGCGCTGCTCACCGAGCGTATCAACCACCTCACCGAGCACCTGAAGGGCCATGACAAGGACCATCACGGCCGGCGAGGCCTCCTCATGTTGGTAGGCAAGCGGCGGCGCTTGCTTGACTACCTGCGAGATCAGGACGTCGAGCGGTACCGAACCCTCGTTTCCCGTCTCGGCCTGCGCCGATAGGGAGCGATCCGCGAACCGGCGGCCGGGTGCCCGGAAGGGCTGAAGGCCGGCGACGGCAGTGAAGTTGGCTCACCGGGGGACTCCGGGTCAGTTGCTAGTTGCCACCTCTCGATCCACTCGAGGTGTGACCACTGGTAATTGGCTCGCTCTCCCCCCAGACGAGGAGTTGTAGAGCGTGCCCGAAACATCCGTACGAGGCGTCGTCGGCGATGCCGAGATCGCCTTCCATACCGGCAAACTGGCCCTGCAGGCCGACGGCTCGGTAGTCGTCGCCATGGGCGGCACCGAGGTGCTGGCCACCGCCACCGCCACCCGCCAGCCGCGGGAGGGCACCGACTTCTTCCCCCTCACCGTCGACGTCGAGGAGCGCATGTACGCCGCCGGGAAGATCCCCGGCTCCTTCTTCCGCCGGGAGGGGCGCCCTACCGAGAAGGCCATCCTCTCGGCGCGGCTCATCGACCGGCCGCTGCGGCCCCTGTTCCGCGGCGGCTACCGCTGCGAAACCCACATAGTCGCCACCGTGCTCTCGGTCGACGACGAGCACCCCTACGACGTGCTCGCCCTCAACGCCGCCTCGGCGGCCCTGATGGTCAGCCCCATCCCCTTCCTCGGCCCGGTGGCGGCGGTGCTGATGGCCTTCGCCGACGGCGCCTGGATCCCCATGGCCACCTACCCGCAACTGGAGAAGGCCGTCTTCTCCATGGTGGTGACCGGTAAGCGCAATGAGCAGGGCGGTATCGACATAGCCATGGTCGAGGCCGGGGCGACCGAGAATGGCCTCCGCCTCGTGGCCGCCGGGCAGCCGGCCGTGGATGAGGCGGCGGTGGCCCGCGGCCTCGAGGAAGCCAAGGAGCACATCGCCCGCCTCATCGACCTGCAGCTCGAGCTGCAGGCGTCGGTGGGGGAGATCCCGACGGTCGAGTTCCCCGTCAACCTCGACTACAGCGAGGACCTGCTCGGCCGGGTGATCGAGGCCGCCGCGCCCCGTCTGGCCGACGTGGTGCGCATCGCGGCCAAGCGGGAGCGCAACGCCGCCGAGGACGCGGCCCGCGCCGCCACCCTGGCGGAACTGGGCATCGCTGAGGACCACGAGGACTTCGCCGCCGCTACGCGCGCCTTCAAGACCGCCACCAAGCAGGCCATGCGGCGCCGGGTGGTCGAGGAGGGGATTCGCCTCGACGGACGCAACGCCACCGAGGTGCGGCCGATCTCCGTCGAAGTAGGGCTGGTGGCCCGGGCCCACGGCTCCGGCCTCTTCCAGCGGGGCGAGACCCAGGTGCTCAACGTCACCACCCTCGGCATGCTGCGCATGGAGCAGATGCTCGACACGATCTCCTTCGAGGAGTCGAAGCGCTACATGCACCACTACAACTTCCCGCCGTTCTCCACCGGCGAGGTGGGCTTCATGCGAGGCCCGCGCCGGCGGGAGATCGGGCACGGGGCCCTGGCGGAGAAGGCGTTGCTGCCGGTGATCCCCACCGAGGAGCAGTTCCCCTATGCCTTCCGGCTGGTCTCCGAGGTGCTTTCCTCCAACGGGTCCACCTCGATGGCCTCGGTGTGCGGATCGAGCCTGTCCCTCATGGACGCCGGGGTTCCCATCACCGCGGCGGTGGCCGGGGTGGCCATGGGGCTGATCGCTCACGAGGGCGGCTACATCACCCTCACCGACATCATCGGGGCCGAAGACGCCCTGGGCGACATGGACTTCAAGGTGGCCGGGACCCGCGACATGATCACCGCCCTGCAGTTGGACACCAAGGTGGAGGGGCTCCCCGCCGAGGTGCTGGCCCAGGCGCTCGACCAGGCGCGGGCGGGCCGCCTCCACATCCTCGACGAGATGGACAAGGTGATCTCGGCTCCTCGCCCGGAACTGAACCCCTACGCCCCGCGCATCGAGGCGGTGCAGATCCCGCGCGACAAGATCGGTGAGGTCATCGGCCCCAAGGGCAAGATGATCCGCCAGATCGAGGAGGAGACGGGCGCCACCCTGGAGATGGAGGACGACGGCACCGTCCGCATCGGGTCGCCCGACGGCGACAGCCTGCAGAAGGCCAAGGACTGGGTGCTGGCCATCGCCTTCCCGCCCGAGCCGGAGCTGGGCAAGGAGTATGAGGGGGAGATCGTCAACATCACCTCCTTCGGCGCCTTCGTCAACATCCTCCCCGGCCGCGACGGCCTGCTGCACATCTCCAAGATGGGGGGCGGCAAGCGGGTGGAGCGGGTCGAGGACGTGTTCACCCTCGGTGACCGGGTCACCGTCGTGGTGCGCGACATCGACCGCAACGGCAAGGTCAGCCTCGACCTGCCCGGGGCCGCCGCTCCTTCCGGTGAGGAAGGTGGCGGCGAGCGCGAGGGTCGCCGGCCCGAAGGCGGGCATGGCGACCGCGACCGGGGCCGAGGGGACGACCGCGACCGGGGCCGCGGCGGCGACCGCGGGCGCGACCCGGGCCGTCGGCCGCGCGGCGACCAGCCGCGGGCGGGCCAGTCCTCCGGCGAGCAACGCCAGGGGAGTCGGCCGGGCCGCAAGGTGGTGTCCTTCGAGGACGATTTCGAACGGGGTCTTTGACCCTCGCTCGAGCCCAAGAACTGAGGAGGGCGGCCCCCGGGCCGCCCTCCCGCCTTTTCGGGGCTGTTGCCGATCGAACATATGTTCGGTTAGGATGTGAGGCCCGGCACAGGGAGCGGGTGCCATGGCAGAGGTAGTCAGGATGGAGGCGGCAGCCCCGGTGGCCCTCCCGCGGCCGGTGCCCGGCGCCGAACCGGGCCGGGTGCTGGGCCTGGTGGGCCCTCCCGGCCTGGGCCTCACCCGCCTGGGCCTCTCGCTGCTCGCCGACCCCGCCCGCCGGGGCCCGGTGGCGGTGGTGGACGTACGCGGCTGGCTCTGCCCCCTGGCGGCCTGGGAGGCCGGGGTGCCCCCGGAGCGCCTGGTGGTGGTGCGCTGCGCGGAGCAGGGCCTGTGGGGCCGGGTGACTGCCGCCCTGCTCGAAGGCCTGCCGGCGGTGTACGCCGAAGTCCCTCCCGGCGCCGGCGAGGCGCTGCTTCGCCGCCTGGGCGCCCTGGCCCGGGTCCGCCGCGCCGCCCTAATCCTCCGACCTCTGGGCGGCGGCCTCCCCTCGGGCCTGGCCCACCTCAGCCTGGTCGGCGAGGCGGTGCGCTGGGAGGGCGCCGGCCCCGGGCACGGGCGGATCACCCGGCGATGGCTGACCCTGCGCGCCGCCGGGCGGGGGGCGGGGGGCGTCGAGCAGGTCCTCGAGGTGGTGGATGACGGTACGGACGCTCTGCGTGTGGTTCCCCGGCTGGCGGCTGCGCCGGCCGGACGCGCCGCCGGGTGAGCCCTGCCAGGTGGTCGGCGACGGGGTGGTGCTCGCCGCCAACGACCTCGCCGCCGCCGCCGGGGTGGCGGCGGGCATGCGGCGGCGCCAGGCCGAGACCCTCTGCCCGGCGGTGGTCACCCTGGCTGCCGACCCCGCTGCCGAGGCGGCCGCCTTCGAGGCGGTGGCCGCCGCGGTCGAGGACCTGGTGCCCCGGGTGGAGGTGGCCGCCCCCGGCTTGCTCTTCGTCCCCGTGGCCGGCGCCGTCGGCTACTACGGGGGCGAGGGGCCCTTGGTGGGCCGGGTGGCGGCGGCGGTGGCGGAGGCCGGGGGCCCGGGGGCCCACCTCGGCCTGGCCGAGGGTCCCTTTGCGGCCCGTCTGGCGGCGGCCGCCGCCGGCGACGGGCCGCGCCTCGTCGCCGACACCCGTTCCTTCCTCGCCGGTCTCGACGTGTCGGTCCTGGGACTGGAGGAGATGGCGGCCACCCTGCGCTGGCTGGGCATCACGACGCTGGGGGCGCTGGGTGCCCTGCCCCGGGAGGCGGTGGCCTCCCGCTTCGGCTCCCCCGGCCTGGAGGCGCACCGGCTGGCCAGCGGGGAGGACCGCTGGGTGCAACCGCGCCCCCTGCCCGAGGGCCTGGCGGTGGAGGAGCGCTTCGACCCGCCCCTGCAGGACCTGGAGCAGGCCGCCTTCGCCGCCCGCTCGCTGGCCCATCGCCTGATCGCCGGACTGGGCCCCTGGGGAGGGGCGCCGCACCGGGTGGTGGTCGAGGCCGAATCGGCGGCGAGGGTGGCACGGTCCCGTACCTGGCGCAGCGCCGACCCTTTCGGGGAGGCCGAGGTGGCCGAGCGGGTCCGCTGGCAGCTGCGGGCCTGGGTGGAGTCGGGTGGGGTGCCCGGGGGCCTGGCCGTGCTTCGCCTGTCGCCCGCCGACCGCTCCGACCGGGGCCGCCAGCTCCACCTGGGCGACGACGCCGCCTCCGACCTGGAGGCGAGCCGGGCCCTGGCCCGGGTACAGGCCCTGGTGGGGCCGGAGGGGGTGCTGCAGGCCCGGCCGCAGGGGGGCCGCCGCCCGGGAGAGCAGGTGCAGTGGCACCGCTGGGGGGAGCCGGCCCCGGCCCCGGAGCGGGACCCGCGGGCCCCCTGGCCGGGGCGCCTCCCCGGCCCCTTCCCGGTACTGGTGCCTCCCGCGCCGCGGCCGTTCGAAGTGGAGTGGGACGACGGCTCGCCGGTGCGGGTGCGCCTGGGCAGCCGCTGGGAGCCGGTGCTGGCCTGGGCCGGGCCCTGGCGGAACACCGGGCGCTGGTGGGCGGGGGAGGAGGCCGCCGACCGCTACCAGATCGTCACCTCGGCGGGGGCGTTCCTCTGCGAGGTGCAGGGCGGTGTCTGCTACCTGGCCGGGGTGTACGACTGAGCGGCGGCGCCGGGGGGTCCCGCCGTCTACCCTGCGCCGCGTGGACCGCGGAGACTGGGACCAGCGCTACCGGCAGAAGGGCTTCGTCTGGTCGATGGAGCCCAACCGCTTCCTGGTGCCCGAGGTGGAGGGCCTGCAGCCGGGGAAGGCCCTCGACCTGGCGGCCGGCGAAGGGCGCAACGCCGTCTGGCTGGCCATCCGGGGATGGTCGGTGACCGCGGTCGACTGGTCGGAGGTGGGCCTGGAGAAGGGCCGCCTCCTGGCCGAGCACCAGGCGGTGACGGTCGACTGGGTGCTCGCCGACCTGCGGGAGTGGGAGCCGGCCCCGCAGGCCTTCGATCTGGTGGTCATCCTCTACCTGCAGCCCCCCGCCGACCTGCGGGCCCTGGTGTGGCGGAAGGCGGCGGGGGCGGTGGCCGGCGGCGGCCGCCTGATCGTGATCGGCCACGACGCGGCCAACCTCACCGAAGGGTGGGGCGGGCCCTCCCAGCGCGGGTTCCTCTACACCCCCGACGAGGTGGCCCAGGCGGTGGAGGGCGACCTGGAGGTGGTGCGGGCGGAGCGGGTGCTGCGCCCGGTGGACACCGACGAGGGCCTGCGGCACGCCGTCGACAACATCGTGGTGGCGGTCCGGCGCTGAG
>CAYGYX010000025.1:0-5406 GCA_964354255.1 uncultured Acidimicrobiia bacterium
GGTGGAGCTGGGGGGATTTGAACCCCCGGCCTCTTGCATGCCATGCAAGCGCTCTGCCAACTGAGCTACAGCCCCGATGCGGGCGGCATTGTATCAGCCGGGGTGGACGGGCCTCTCGGCGGCCGCCGGGGCCGTGGGGACGAGGAGAGCCCGCTCAGGCGCCGGCGGCGGCCGGGTCGAACTCGGTGCGGGGAGCATCGCTCCAGAGTCGCTCGAGGTCGTAGTAGCGCCGGGTGGGCTCGTCGAAGAGGTGGACCACCACATCCCCGTAGTCGAGCAGCACCCAGGTGGCGTGCTCCAAACCCTCGCGCCGCAGGGGCCGCCGGTCCAGGTGCTTCAGGCGCTCCTCGACCTCATCGGCGAGGGTGAGCACGTGGCGCCGGGAGGTGCCCGAGGCGATCACGAAGACATCCGTGATCACCAGCAGGCCGGACACGTCGAGGAGCACCACCCCGAGGCCCTTCTTGTCGTCGATGGCGGCGGCGGCCGTCTGCGCCGCAGTCGTCGTTTCGGGATGCAGGGCCTACGCCTCCCCGGCCGGGATGTCCAGGCCAACAATGATACTGATGTCCACCACCAGAGAGGGGGAAGCCTCCTCGAGGTACACCGAACCGGCGCCGACGACACCGGCCACCTCGCGGGCGGCTTCGACCGCGTCTTGCCCCTGGGCGACCACCAGTGTGGACGGGTAGTCGAAGCGGTCGGCGTTGTCGGTGCGCACCACCCGGAACCCGCGCCGGACCACCGCTTCGGCCACCAGGCGGGTAGCCCCGATTCGCCCGTTCCCGTTGAGCACCTCCACTCGCGGCCTCTCCTCCGGGCGCAGCAGCAGGTGGCCGAGCCGCGCGGGTATGAAGCCGTCCGCCGCATCGGCGGAGAGCGCGAAGGCCTCGCCGCCGGCGGCGGCCACCTGCTCGACGGGGAGCGAGCCCACCAGCGGGTCTCCGGCCGTCGCCACGGCTACGAGCAGAGCGGCCACCTCGGCCCCCCCCGCGGGGATGGCGGAGGTCAGCCGGTCGGCCACCGCCGGGTCGGCGGCCACAGCGCCAAGGATGCCGCGCCAGGCCGCCCCCTGCCGCTGCAGCCACTCGAAGGGGTCGCCGACACCCACCTCGATTAGCAGCCTCTCGACAGCGTACCGGTCCACCGAGTGCGGCCCGGCGGCGAGCACTTCCACCATCCCGTCGCCCGACTCGGCGAACAGCGGCACCGGCAGGTCCACCGCCACCTCACCGGGGAGAGCCGCCGCCAGGGATCCCAGCGCCACGGGAAGCACCCGGTCGATGCGCACCCCCAGCAGGTTGGTGACGGTGAGGGCAACCAGGTCGGCGTCCTCAAAGGCCAACGCCGCCGCCAGAGTGAACTCCCCATAGCCGGGCACCACGCCGAGCAGTGCCTGCGGGAGCAGGGTGAGTACAGCCGCCCCCTCCGGTGACACGGAGAACAGGGCGAAAGCACAACGGCCCGGTTCACCGCCCAGCACGAGCAGCGCCGAGCGGGACACGGTTGCGGAGGAACCCTCGTCGGCCGGGTGGTCGGGCAGCGCGACCGCCATGTCGCGCAGACGGGTGGCCCACCCCTGGACCACCATCGCCCCGTCTGCCGCCTTCGCCCCCACCCAGGCGGCGGCATTGCCCAGCGGGCCCCGCGCGAACCAACCGGCGGCGGCCAGGGCGAGCACTGCCGGGAGGGCCACCCACCACCACTGCCGGCGCCCCCCGGCTCTAGCCATCGGCGTAGAGGCCGTTGGACTCGATGTAGGCGAGCACCGGGTCGGGCACCAGGAAGCGGATGCTCAGCCCGCCCCGGTGCCGGGCCCGCAGCAGGGTGCCGCTGATGGCCAGCAAGGGGGCATCGAGCCAGTGCACCTCACCGACCGCCGCCTCCACCGCGGGGCGCCCCACCCCGGCACGCCCCATGACGGCCAGTCGGGCCCGCCGCAGCACCGCCTGGGGGCGCTGCCAGGTAGGCAAGCCGACGGCCGCGTCGGCCCCGAGGATCAACACCAAGTCCTCCGCGTCGGGGAAGGTGTCCAGGGTGTCGGCGGTGTAGGTCCAGGCATCCCGGGCTACCTCGCGCTCGTCGGCCTCGAAATAGCGGATACCTTCCACCGCCCGGCGGGTCATCTCCCACCGGTGCGCAGCGCCGCTCACCCCGAGACCGGCCTTCTGCCAGGGGCGGCCGGCAGGAAGGAAGGTGATCACGTCGAGGCCCAGCTCGCGATAGGCCGCCTCGCCGGCCACCAGGTGGGCGAGGTGGGGCGGGTCGAAAGTGCCTCCCAGGATGCCGCGGCGCACGCGAGGAAGGATAGGGCGAGAGCACCGGCAGGAGGCGGCCGGCGGCCGCCGGAGGCGCCAGCCGGCAAGCCAGCCAGCGCAGGGGATCGACGTAGGTGTCGCCCACCCGCAGGGAGAGGTGCACCGCCTCGACTCCGTGATCGACCCCCGACGTGCCGAGTGTGGTCCCCGCCGACACGGTTGCACCGGCACCGACGGCGATCGCCGAGAGATAGGAGTAGGAAGTGCGCACCCCACCCCCGTGGTGCACGGTGACGCTCCAGCGGCCCGCAACCGCGCCGGCGAAGGTCACCATCCCATCGGCCACCGCCACCACCGGGGTGCCCGGCGGAGCCGCCAGGTCGACGCCCCAGTGCCCCGCGTAGGCGCCTACCGGGGCGAAGGAGCGCACGACCCGTCCTGCGACCGGGACCCGGACCGAGGGGCAGGCAGGCGCCAGCAGGTGAGTGAGGAGGGCGAGGGCCAGGATGCAGGGCATGATCTTCGGCCGCGCCCGGCGCCAAACCTAGCGGCCGGTGCCGACAGATGTCAGGGGCCTGCCCGGCTTCTTTCCCGTGAGACGGGCGACCACGCGGCCCCGCCGGCACAGCCTCGCCCTCTCCGTGCCCCGCGCCGGCTCAGGCGGTCCGGCGCACCGGACGGGCGGTGGGAAGGGCCACGCGCTCCACGAAAGCCGCCAACTGGCGCAGGGTGCGCACCTCGTACACCCCGTCGCAGACGTCCCGGTAGGTGCTGAGGATCGAGTCGCCGGTATCCCACGCCCGGCTCCGCTCGGGGTTGAGCCAGAACAGGGCGCGGGAGCTCTGGGCGATGCGGTGGAGGGCCGCCAGGTTGGGGTTCCGGTAGTTGCTGCGCGCGTCCCCGGTGACGATCACGGTCGTGCGCGGGCTGAGCCGGCCCAGGTAGTCCTCGACAAACTGGCCGAAGGCGCGCCCATAGTCGGAGCGGCCATCCAGCCACACCACCCGCGCCCCGGCGCCCATGCGGCGCACTCCATCGGCGAAATCGGTGCCCGGCCCGAAGTACCCGGTGACCTCGTCGAGGGCGTCCACGAAGGCGAACGACTGCACCCGGGCGAACTGGGCGGCGAGGGCATAGACGATTTGCAGGGTGAAGCGGGCGAAGGTGGCCACCGAGCTGCTCACGTCACAGAGCAGCACGATCTCCGGCTTGCTGCGATGGGGCTTGCGAAACCGGGGGTCGGCAGGCACACCGCCGCTGGACAGGGCGGCCCGCAAGGTGCGCCGCACGTCGAGGCGCCCGCTACCCCCCCGCCGCCGACGGGAGAGGCGCGCGGCCAGGCGCCGGGCCAGGGGATGCAGGGCTCGTTCGATCTCGGCCAGTTCCGCGGTGGTGGCCGCCGAGAGATCGGCGTCCTCCACCAACGGGCGGCGCAGCACCCGGGCCACGGCCTCCGGGCCCCGATCGGCCACCAGCCGCCGCAGGATCTCCGCCTCGACGGCGCGCCGGAACTCCTCGAAGCGAAGCGCCAGCTCCTGGGCCGCCAGCCGCCTGCCGAGGGCGTCCCGCCCCCCGGCCGCCGCCTCGGCCAGGCGGCGTCGCAGGTGGGGCGCGTTCAGCTGTCGCAGCACCCGGTACAAGTAGTAGGCAGCGCCCAGGGGCCTCCCCGCCTCGATCCCGCTGAGGAGGCGCACCGCCCGGCGGGCCACCGCCTCGAGGAGCGCCCAGTCCCCATCGCGCAGAGCGAGGAACAGGGCCTCGGCCAGCAGGGCGGCGTCTCCCTCGCCCCCGGCCGAGCTTCCCAGGGCGGCGGCGATGGCGGCCGAGTCGGCCGCCTCCAGCGCCGCCTCGGCTGCCGATCCCGGCTCTGGGGGACGGGAGCCGAAGTAGACGTCGAAGGCGAGGTCGAAGGCATCCAGATAGCGGGCGCTCTTCACCAGAGTGGCGGCCAGGGCGGCGCGCACCGCCGGTCGGTGGGCAAGGTCGGTGTGGCAGAGGGCAGCGGCGGC
Source organism: uncultured Acidimicrobiia bacterium (assembly GCA_964354255.1). Lineage (GTDB taxonomy): Bacteria > Actinomycetota > Acidimicrobiia > Spongiisociales > UBA11373 > VGBK01. The sequence goes on from CAYGYX010000025.1 coordinate 4,268, forward strand.
GTCGATGGCCTCCACGGTGGACACCGGCAGCCCGGCCGCCCGCAATTCGCCGATGAAACCGGTGAGCAGGTCGAGCACCCGCCTACCCCTCCCCCGGCTCCCCCAGATCGGCCACCGCCTTCTCGATATCCGGCTGGTGCTTGAGGACCACGTGCAGCGTGTCGGCGGCGACCCGCCGGTCGAGCTGCTCCACCCCCAGGGCGAGCAGGGTCTGCGCCCAGTCGATCGACTCGCTCACCGAGGGCGGCTTGCGCAGCGCGAGGCCGCGCAGGCTGCGCACCAGGCGGGCCACCTGCTCGGCGAGGGCGTCGGGGAGGCCGGGCACCCTCGCCAGCAGGATCTCCTTCTCCCGCTCCGGCGCGGGGTAGCCGATGTGCAGGAAGAGGCAGCGGCGCCGGAGGGCCTCCGACAGCTCACGAGTGTTGTTCGAGGTGAGCACCACCGCCGGCCGGGAGGCGGCCCGCATGGTGCCCAGCTCGGGTATCGAAACCTGGAACTCGGCGAGGATCTCGAGGAGGAGGGCCTCCGTCTCCACCTCGATCCGATCGACCTCGTCGACGAGCAGCACGACCGGCTGCGGAGAGCGGATGGCCTCGAGCAGCGGTCGGGTGAGCAGGAAGTCCTCACTGAAGATGTCCTCCTCCACGTCCTCCCAGGCCCGGCCCCGGTCCGCCTGCAGGCGCAGCAGCTGCTTGCGATAGTTCCACTCGTAGAGGGCCTTGGCCTCATCCAGGCCCTCATAGCACTGGAGGCGGATGAGGCGGCGGCCCAGGGCGCCGGCCAGGGCTTTGGCCAGCTCGGTCTTGCCCACCCCGGCCGGCCCCTCCACCAGGATCGGCTTGCCCAGGCGGGTGGCGAGGAACACCACCTGGGCGATGCGCTCGTCGGCCAGGTAGCCCTGGTCGCGCAGGGCGGCGGTCACCTGGGCCGGATCGGCGAAGGAGGGCTCCATGGGCCGAGTGTACGGCAGCGGGCATGGGAGCCGTCCCCGCGCCCGCTGCAAGGCGATAATGACCACGAGGAAAGGAACGGGTATGCAACTCGACACTCACAGCCGGAGGCGAGTGACGGTGCTGCTGGCGGCCCTCGCCTTGGGAGCGGCGAGTTGCGGTGGCGGCACGACCGCCGGCAGCACGGCC
>CAYGYX010000025.1:5506-26502 GCA_964354255.1 uncultured Acidimicrobiia bacterium
GCACGACCGCCGGCAGCACGGCCCCCGGCACCACGATGGCCACCAGCACTACCAGCGAGGCGGCCGCCGACGCCGGCTGGATCGTCGGCCTGCTCTCCCGCATCCCCGACACCGAGGCCAGCGGCCACGAGGTGGAGATGGTGGACCTGGCGTTCGCGGCGGCTGCTGCCGGTATCGAGGTCCCCCCGGTCGGTGCCCCGGCCGACGACGTGGCGGGCTTCCTTTTCGACCTTCCCCGCGATGCTCTCCTCCCGGATCTGCTCCGGCAGGCGGCGACGGCCGTGGACGAAGTGCGGGCCGAGTTGGGGATCGATCCCGCCGGCATCGGGGCCGCCGTGGTCGCCGGGACGCCGCCGGAACAGTTCGTAGTGCTCCAGGGCACCTTCGACGCCGCCGCCGTCGAGTCCGCGGTGAGTAGCGAGCCTGTGTGGTCGGGCCTGCTGGCCACCGCCGAGCACGCCGGGGTGTCCTACTACACCTGGGGTGAGGACCTTGCCGTGGATCTGCAGCGGGTCACCACGGCCCGGCCCATAGGGCAGGGAGGCCGCCTCGCCCTCGACGACGGCCACCTCTACTGGGTGCCCTGGACCGCCGGGATCGAGGCACTCATCGACGCCGGCACCGGCACGGTGCCCACGCTCGCCGATCGCCCCCTGCTGGCGCAGGCGGCCGAGATCCTGCAGCGAGAGCAGGTCTACTCGGCGATCCTCACCGATGCGCCCCTCCTCGACGGGCCCGCCGTCTCCGGCCTCGTGCTCGGCGTCGGGGGCGGCCGGGACGACGCCGGCGCCTTCTGGGTCGTGGTGGCCATCCACGACACCGCGGCCGCCGCCGAGGAGAGCGCCGCCGCCTTCCGGTCGGTCATCGCCGAGGGCAGCAGCGTCGTAACCAACCAGCCCTGGTCGGAGCGGGTGGCCTCCTTCGAGGTCACCGTGGAAGGTGAGGCGATGGTGGCGGTGGTGCACTCGGCCGTCGCTGAGGGCGACTGGATGCGCGCCTACTACACGCGCGACTCGCCGCTCCTCGCCGCCCAGGGCTGATCGCCGCGGTGAGTGCCCTCGGGCCTGCGACCGGCCGCGGCCGGGGAGACCGGCCAGTGGCGCAGGCCAAGGCGGAGATCGGCCTGGTCGGAATGGCGGTCATGGGCCGCAACCTGATGTTGAACATGGACGACCACGGCTACACGGTCGCCGTCTCCAACCGCACCGTGCCCCGGGTCGACGAGTTCCTCCCCGACGGGGCGAGGGGCGCCCCGGTCGTGGAAGCCCGCGCGCGCCCGGTCTGACTGGCGGCCCCCCAGCCTCAGGCTGGGCCGTCCCCTTCGGCCTCATCGTCCTCGTGGAACTCGAAGACCAGGTCGCCGATCTGCACCTCATCGCCGGGACGGGCACCCGCCCGCCGCAGCGCCGCGTCGACCCCGGCCCGGGCCAGGCGCTGGGCGGCGAAATCGGCCGCCTCGGGCACCGTCAGGTCGTCGAGGGCCACGGCCCGCTCCGCCGCCTTGCCGGCGACCACCCAGCGCTCACCCTCCCGGCGCACCGAGAAGCCGGGCGGGACCGGACGATGCAGCAAGTAGCTCCGGCGCCCCGGAGCCTCCCGAACGGCCTGTTCCACCGCGTCGGCCACGGCGTGCATGAGCGCCTCCACCCCTTCACCGGTGATGGCCGAGACGGCGTGCACCGGACGGCCCAGGGCGGCGGCCAGAGAGACGGCGACCTCGGACGCGCCGGGCAGGTCGATCTTGTTGACCGCCACCACCCGGGGCCGGGCGGCCAGGGCGGGGTCGTGCCGCTCGAGCTCGGCGAGCAGCACACCGTGCTGTTGGGCCACCGGCATATCCTGGAGAGGAGAGGGATCCAGCAGCAGGAGCAGCGCCCGGGCCCGCTCCGCATGGCGCAGGAAGGCGTGGCCCAGGCCCCGTCCCTCGGCGGCCCCCTCCACCAGTCCGGGGATGTCGGCGAGCACGAACTGGCGGTCGTCCACCTCGACGACCCCGAGGTGCGGCTCCAGGGTGGTGAACGGGTAGTCGGCCACCTTGGGGCGGGCGGCCGACACCCGGGAGATCAGAGTGCTCTTGCCGGCATTGGGAAACCCGACGATGGCGGCATCGGCGGTGAGCTTGAGCTCGAGGGTGATTCCCACTTCCTCCCCGTACTCCCCCTGTTCGGCAAAGGTGGGAGCGACGTGACGGGAACTCACCAGAGCGGCGTTGCCCCGCCCTCCCCTCCCTCCTTCGAGGACGGTCACCCGGCTCCCCGGCTCGGCCAGGTCGGCGAGGATCGTGCCCTCCTCGTCACGCACCACCGTCCCCACCGGCACCGCCAGCACCACGTCGGTGCCCATCCGGCCGTGCTGCATGTCACCCCGGCCGTGGGCGCCGTCTCCGGCGCGCCGATGCGGCCGCCGCTGGTAGTCGAGGAGCGAGGAAACCCGTGGGTCGGCCTCGACGATCACATCTCCGCCGGCACCGCCCGAGCCTCCCTCAGGCCGACCGCGCGGCCTGCCCCGCTCCTTGTGGAAGGAGGCCACGCCGGCCCCTCCATCACCGGCGCGCACCCGGACCTTGGCTTCGTCGACGAACACGGCCCTCCCGGGGCCTAGGGCATCAGTCCTCGGGGACGACGCTTACCTGGCGGCGCCCGCGGCGCTCGCCGTAGGCGACGAGCCCGCCCGCCTCGGCGAACAGCGTGTCGTCGCCGCCCTTGCCGACGTTGTCACCCGGATGGATACGAGTGCCGCGCTGGCGCACCAGGATGGCACCGGCTCTGACCCGCTGGCCGTCGAAGACCTTGGGCCCAAGCCGCTTGGCGGCCGACTCGCGGCCGTTCTTGGTGGAGCCGCCACCCTTCGTCTTCGACATCAGGACTCCTTCTTCTTCTTCTTCTCGTCGGCCGAAGCCTTGGCGGCCGATGCCCTCGCCTTGGGGGCCTCGGCGGGAGCCTTGGTGCTGGGTGCCGGCGTGGGCGCCTTGGGGGCGGCCTTGGGCGTCTTGGCCGCCGGTGTCGTTTCGGTCGCCGAGCCCGCCTCGGCGACCTTCGCCGGCTTGGGCTCGGGGGCATTCCGCTTCGCCCCCTCGGGAGCATCGATGCGGATGACCTCGAGCGTGGTGTAGCGCTGGCGATGGCCCTGGTGGCGACGGTACCCGGTCTTCGACTTGTACTTGAACAGGTCGACCTTGGGCCCGCCGGAGTCCCCCACGACCCGGGCGATCACCTTGGCGTCTTTCAGGGCATCGCGGCGGGAGAACACCGTGCCGGCATCGTCGACCAGGAGCAGAGGGGTGAAGCCGACCTCACCTTCGGCACGCAGATGTTCGACGTCGATGACGTCGCCCTCGCGCACCTTCGCCTGCTTCCCGCCGGTGCGGATGATCGCGTACATGGTCCAGGTCCTTCAGGACGGGGGAAGCGATATGTTAGCGCCGGCCCGGCACCGTACCTCTAACCCTCCGCCTCATCGGCCCAGGGGATGGGCCCGCCGGAGGTGGCCGCCTCTTCGAAGAGCAACACGCCCCGTCCCCCGCATTGCTCGCACACGCGGGAGAAGGACTCGAGCAGGCCCGCCGACACGTTCTTGCGAGTCATCTCGACCAGGCCCAGATTGGAGACATCGAAGACCTGGGTGCGGGTCTTGTCCTTGGCCAGGGACTCCCGCAGCCGCTGCAGCACCGCCTCCCGGTTCTTGGTGACTTCCATGTCTATGAAGTCGATGACGATGATCCCCCCGATGTCCCGCAGTCGCAGCTGATGGGCAATCTCCTCGGCGGCCTCCAGGTTGTTCTGCAGCACCGTGTCCTCGAGGTTGGAATGGCCGACGAACCGCCCCGTGTTCACGTCGATGACGGTGAGGGCCTCGGTGCGATCGATGACGATGTGCCCCCCCGAGGGCAGCCACACCTTGCGATCCAGCGCCTTGCGCAACTGGTCCTGCACGTGGAAGCGCTCGAAGAGGGGGATCTCGTCCCGGTACTCGTGAACCCGGGGCACCAGGTCGGGGTCGGTGGCCTCGAGGTACTCGACGGCCAATCGACAGACCTCCGGGTCGTCGATCATGAGCCGGCGGAAGTCGCCGGTGAAATGCTCCCGCACGACGCGCAGGACCAGGTCCGGCTCCTCGTAGAGCAGGCGGGGAGCCCCCCCTTGCGGGATCTTGGCGGAGATGTCTTCCCAGACCCGGCGCAGGCGCTCGACGTCGGCCCGCAACTCCTCCTCGCTCGCCTCCTCGGCGGCGGTCCGCACGATGACCCCGAAACCCTCCGGGCTCAGGTCGGCCACCAGCCGCCGCAGGCGCTCACGCTCGGGATCGGGCAGCCGCCGGCTGATCCCGCGCATCTCCGAATCGGGGGCGAGGACCAGGTAGCGGCCGGGGAGGCTGACCTGGTTCGTCAGCCGGGCGCCCTTGGTGCCCATGGCGTCCTTCGACACCTGGACCAGCACCTCGTCGCCCACCTTGAGCGCCTTCTCGATCCGAGGGTGGCGGCCGCCGTTGCTACGGGGATCGGCCTGAACATCCCCGGCGTAGAGCACCCCGTTCTTGGCCTCACCGAAATCGACGAAAGCCGCCTCCATGCCCGGGAGGACGTTGCGCACCTTGCCCAGGTAGACGTTGCCCGCCAGCGAGCGGCGATCGGAGCGGGCCACGTAGTGCTCGACCAGCAAGGCCCCCTCGAGAACCACGATCTGCGTCTGGTGCGGGGTGCGCCGGATGAGCATCTGCTTGCGCTCGGTCTCCGGCACCGGGATGACGACCTCGAGGTGCCGGGGGGCGGTCCGGCGCGGCCGCTCTCGGCGCGTGCGCCGCGCTCGCTCCGTGGCAGCCGGCTTGACCGGCGCTGGGGCGGGGGCCTCTAGCTCGCGGACGCGGCGGATCTCGACTGTGCGCCGCCCGACGCGGCGCACGGTCTTCTCTTCGACGGCCCGGTCGCCCACGCCCTTGCGGACGACCTCGGCGCGACGCTTACGCAACAAACCCATGACCTGACTCCTCCGGCGCCCGGAGAGAGGGGCGCCGCTGTGTGAATGCCGGGGACCGCCCGGGGCCGGTGCAGGCGCGTCCCACCGTGGTCGCGTGACGACCTGTGAAGGCCCGGGGCCGGAGAAAGAGGCCGGCACCGGGACGGGAACGCGGGGTTGTACACCGCTGGCTCCGTTCGGTCCGGATCGGGCACCGCCGGGGGCTCCTGGCACGACGCCGGTGCCGACGGCACCGGGGAGGTTACCACGGGCGATTCCCCACCCCGCGTCACTAGATCGAAAGCCGCTCCTGGCGGTACTCGCCCGGTGTGTAGCAGTAGCGACAGCGAGCCTCGTAGGCCCCCGTCGCCCCGAGAACCACGAGCTCGTCGGAGGGGATGACCCGCTGGGTGAACATGCCCGCCCCGCCGCAGCGGTGGCACACCGCCAGGCTCTTGGTGACGTACTCCGCCCGGGTCATCAGGGTGGGAATGGGCTCGAAGGGGCGTCCCAGGTAGTCGAGGTCCAGGCCGGCCACAATCACTCGCTTCCCCGTCGCGGCGAGCCGCTCGACGACCTCCACCAGCCCCATGTCGAAGAACTGGCCCTCGTCGATGCCAACCACGACGGTGCGGTCCTCCACCTGGCGCAGCAGGCCGGCGCTGTCGGCGACTGGCTCGGCGGCGACCGACAACGAGCTGTGGGACACCACCTGCGCTACCCCGTAGCGGTCGTCTATGGCCGGCTTGAACGTCTGGGTAGGCACCCGGGCCAGTTGGTAGCGCACGATGCGGCGGATGAGCTCCTCGCTCTTCCCTGAGAACATCGGGCCGCAGATGACCTCGACCCAGCCCCGGGAGTCCCGCCGATCCATGGGGCACAGGCTAGCCGGGGGTAGAGCGGCGGCGCCTAGAGCAGGAAACGCTCCCCCGGCACCGGGGAGCGCCGCAGCCATACGGCGTGCACCATGCCCAGGGTGAGGGCCATCGCTGCGTAGAAGGACCCGCCGTAGCTCATCAGCGGCAGGGGCACGCCGGTCACCGGCATGAGGCGCTGCACCATCCCCACGTTCACGAAGACATGGAACACGACCAGGGCCGCCGCCCCCACCCCCAGCAGGTAGCCGAAGCGATCCCGGGCGGCCGCCGCGGTCCGCAGCAATCGCCACACCACCAGAGCGAACAGCCCCAGGACCACCGCCGACCCGACGAACCCCAGTTGCTCGGCCACGGCGGTGAAGATGAAGTCGGTCCGCTGGGCCGGGACGAACGCCCCATTGGTCTGGCTGCCCTGCGACAGGCCCTTCCCGAACAGCCCGCCGCTGGCGATGGCGATCTGGCTCTGCGTCTGGTTGTAGTTGAGCGTCAACTCGGCCTCGCCGGAGTTGAGGAAGCCGGTAAGCCGGTCGAGCTGGTAGTCCTTGAGGATGTCCATCTGGAAGGCAACTACCACCGCGACCACCGCCCCCACCACCAGCAAGGCGAGCTGGCGCACGTTGGCCCCACCGGCGAACAGCATGACCACTGCCACGAACCCGAACACCAGCATGGTGCCCAGATCGGGCTGCACGAAGATGAGGGCCGAGGGCACCGCCACCAGCGCCACCGTCTGTCCGATGCGCGCCCAGCCCACCCTGGCTTCCTCCGACGCAGTGAGCAAGGCCGCCAGGGTGAGGATCAGGGCGGGTTTGGCGAACTCGGAGGGCTGCAGGTCCATGGGCCCCAACGGGATCCAGCGCTGCGCCCCGGAGCGCGCCGCCCCGATGGGGGTGAGCACCACCAGCAGCAGGAGCAAGGCGGCCACGTAGGCGTACGGGGCGAGCCCCTTCCACTGCCGGTCACTGATCAACGAGGCGGCCACGAAGACCACCACCCCGCCGGCCATGAAGAAGGCCTGGCGCACCATGTCGCCGCTGGGGTCGACCCCAGCCGCCTCCAGCCGGGGGGCGGTGATGGTGTAGATCATCAGGAGACCGGCGGCGCTCAGCGCCGCGGCCACCAGCATCAAGAGGAAATCCGGCCCGGAACGGGACCGGCGGGCGGTCAGCTCGAGCTCGGCGAGAGCAGCCATCAGTCGGTGTCCTCACCGCTGCGGATGGCGTCCACTTCCTCCCCCATCAAGTACTGGAGGATGGCCCGGGCGGTGGGGGCGGCGATCTTCCCACCGCTCCCTCCCCCATCGATCACGACCGCTACCACGTACTGCGGGTCGTCGAGCGGCGCCACCCCAACGAACCAGGCGGTGTCGACCTCCGGCACCGGTTCGACCACGACCCCGGGGAAGTCCTCGCTGTGCTCCTCGACGGAGGAGGCGGTCTCCTCCGAGACGTCGCCGCTCACGGGGAACCGGGCGTCCTCTGTCTCGAACCGGGCCCAGATCTCCGAGGCCGGCATGTCGAGCAGTTCGGCCAGGCGGCCGACCAGTTCCCTTTCGCGCCCCTCGGGCAGCGCCTGGCGGTCGACCACCAGGCGCTGGGTGGCCAGGCGGATCTGGGCAGTCCCGGTCTTCCCGCCCACCTGGTCGAGGCTGTCACCGAAGCCCACGAAGGCCCGGTAGGCGGTGCCGTTCTCCGAGGCCACCACCCCGTGCAGGTCGGAGCGCAGGCCGGCCACCGTGGTCGCGGCGATGTCGATCACCCTCAGGACCCTGGGCACGTTGAGGAAGATGCCCTCACCCTCCGAATCGACGATCGACGACACCACGCGCGGGGTCCACAGCGTGCCCCCGTTGACCAGGGCGGCATAGCCGTTGGCCAGCTGCAGCGGGGTGCACACCATCGCCCCCTGGCCGATGGCGGTGTTCATCAGGTCGCCGCCCGACCACGGGCCCTCGGAGCGCACCAGCCCGGTCTGGTTCAGCTGGTTGTACTGGAACCAGTCCCGATCCGGGACGATGCCCACCTGCTCGAAGGGAAGGTCGATGCCGGTGGCCTCCCCGAAGCCCAGGGTGCGAGCCCAGTCCTGGAAGAGGTTCTCGTCCCAGTCCAGTCCGGCCCGGTCCCAGATCTCGAGCGCGATGCCCCAGTAGTAGTTGTCGGAGGAGACCTGCAGCGAGGTGTGAATGTTCACCAGGCCGTGCACCTTCCAGTCCCGCAGCAGGGGGGTGTTGGGGAACTGGAGGTCGCCGTCCGCATAAAACGAGGTCGGGTCGTTGGGATCGAGAAGGGCGGCGTACTGGTCCTGCTCGATCGTGGGATAGATCCCCTTCTCCAGGGCCAGGGTGTAGGCCACCACCTTGAAGGCCGAAGCCGGTGGGTAGAGGCCCTGGATGGCGAAGTTGTTGAGGGCAGCCGTCTCGGACAGGGCAGCCCATTCCTCGTCGGTGATGCGCCCGTCGGAGAAGAGCCCCGGGTCGTAGGCAGGCACCGACGCCATGGCCAGGATCGACCCATCACGAGGGTCCATCACCACCGCCGAGGCTCGCACCGGGGCTTTGCCGTCGCGACGCGACAGGGACATCCCGTCGAGCAGCGCCTGCTCGACGAACCGCTGCAGGTCGAGGTCGATCGTGGTGGTCACCGTGCCTCCCGCCCGAGCCGGCACCTCCTCGACGATCTCGAGGATCTCGCCGCTGGCGTTGACCCGGTAAGTGGTCTTGCCCGGGGTGCCCCGCAGCAGCCGGTCGTACTCCTTCTCGATGCCGAAGCGGCCCACCCGGTCGCGGGCGGTGATCTCCGGGCGGAGCAGGTCCTCGTCGGCCGGGGCGCCGATGTAGCCGACCACGTGGGCGGCGGTCTCCTCTTGCGGGTAGACGCGCACCGGCACCGGCTCGACGACCACCCCGGGGAAGTCCTCGATGTGCTCGAGGGTGAACACCGCCGTTGCCTCCGACACCTCCTCCCCCACCGGGAACCGGGCCCCCGCCCCCTCCTCCTCAAACAGGGCCCAGATGTCCCCGGCCGGGATGCTCAGCAAGGCCGCCAGGTTGTTGACCAATTCCTCTTCGCGCTCCTCCGGGACGAGGGCGCGGTCGACGACGATGCGTCGAGAAGCGAGGGTGCCGGCGAGGAGCTCCTGCCCGCTGCGGTCGTAGATGTCCCCGCGCGGCGCCTCGACGGTCACCACCCGCAGCTGCTGCTGTTCGGCCACATCGAGCGCCGACGCCACGGTGCTCACCTGCAGGTACCACAAGCGGAGCACCAGGACGGCGAAGAGGGCGGCGAAGACCACCCCCACCGCCACCAGGCGCCAGGTGCGGCTCACGGCCGCTCCCCCCAGCCCGCCTGGCCCCTACCCCGCTCACCGATGAGCTTGGTGACCGGGGGAAGGACCACCACCGCCAGCACCGTGTTGTACACCGCCGGGAGGAGCATCTTGCGAACCACCTGGGCGTCGGCGAGGGTCTGCTCTCCGAAGATCGTACCGAGGAGCCCGTACAGTGCCATAGCCCCGAAGGAGATCAGGAACACCCCGGGGACCAGCAGGGTCACATCGTCCTCGAAACGATGCCGCAGGCGGACGGTGGCGAAGGCCACCGAGGTGGCCACCAGCGCCCACAGGCCCAGGGCCGTCTCGGAGAGCAGATCGAGCAGCAGGCCGGTGCCGAAGCCCATCAGCAGCGACTCCATTCGCCCCAGGTGCCGGCACAGGGCCAGCACCACGAGCAGGGCAAGAGCCGGGGAAGCGTCAAACGGACGGAACCGGACGAAGAGGGTGGTTTGCAGCGCTACCCCGAGGAGGGCCAGGGCGACGGCCACGGCCGTCCTGCGCCACTTCACGGGGAGAGCGTCGTCCCGGTCCCGATCGGCGATCCCTCTTCCTCGAGATCGGCCGAACCCACCTGGTCGCTGGTGAACACCAGCACCTTCACGTAGTCGACCCGCGTCAGCTCCGCGGCGGGGGTGGCCGTGGTGCGCAGCGAGAAGCCCACCTCGGCCTCGGCCCCCTCGGCGACGCGAGCCACCGGGATCCCCGCCGGGAAGCGCCCATCGGCCGTGACCAGCAGGTCGTCCTCGACCAGGGCGGTGTTGGTGTTCAGCATCTCCAGGACGAGGAGCCCTCCCCCCCGGCCGGTGAGCACCCCGGTCTCGCCGGTGCGATCCACCCGTACCGCCACCCGCATGGTCGGATCGGTGATCAGGCGAATCCGCGCCGAGGTGTCGGTGACCGACACCACCCGGCCTACCAGCCCTCCCTCGTCGATCACCGGCATGTCCACGGTGATGCCGTGCCGCCGGCCCTTGTCGATGAGCCGGATCTCGTCGAAGTCGGAGACCCCGGTGGCCAGCACCTGGGCGACCACGGTGTCGAGCTCCTCGGGAGGCTCGATGGCGACGATCGCCTCGAGCTCCTCGACCTGCCGCTGCAGGCTCTCGGTCTCGGCCAGCTCCTGCCCCAGTTCGGCCACCTGTTCCCGCAGCTGCTGGTTCTCATCACGCAGCCCGACCAGGTCGGAAATCCCCTCGAAGAAGCCCACCACGGGGCGAGTGACGAAGGAGACCGCCTTCTGCACCGGGGTGAAGGCGGCCTGGGCGCCGTCGCGCAAGGTGCCCCCGATCCCCTCCCCGGAGGCCCGCAGGTCGACGGTCATCAGCACCAGCGACACCACCACCAGTGCGACGAAGGCGGCGGTGCTGCGATCGATACCGGATCGGCGCCACATCAGCGCCCTCCCCTGTCGGAGCCGGCCCCGCCGGGCACGGCTACTCCCCGCCGGTGGTGGACAGCACTTCCCGGAGCCGGTCGAACTCCTCCAGACAGAAGCCGGCCCCCAGGACCACCGTCTGCAGCGGGCGCTCGGAGGTGATCACCGGCGTGCCGGTCTCGCTGGCGATGCGGACGTCGAGCCCCCGGAGGAGCGCCCCGCCCCCGGTGACCATGATGCCCCGCCCCATCATGTCGGCGGCCAGCTCCGGGGGGGTCTTGTCGAGGCAGTACTTGACCGCGTCGACCACCGACTGCACCGGCTCCTCGATGGCCTCCCGCACCTCCTGGGCACCAATCACCACCGTCTTGGGCAGGCCGGTGATCAGGTCGCGGCCCCGGATCTCAGCGCTGGGCTCGTCGGAGTAGGGCCAGGCCGAGCCGATGGCCATCTTCAGCTGCTCGGCGGTGCGGTCGCCGAGCAGGAGGTTGTGCTCCTTCTTGACCCAGTCGATGATGGCCTCGTCGATCTCGTCGCCGGCCACCCGCACGCTGCGGGAGACGACGATGCCCCCCAGCGAGATCACCGCCACCTCGGTGGTGCCGCCGCCAATGTCGACCACCATGCACCCGGTCGGCTCGTACACCGGTAAGCCGCAGCCGATCGCCGCCGCCATGGGCTCCTCGATGGTGTAAGCCCGCCGGGCGCCGGCGTGGTAGGCGGCCTCCTCCACCGCCCGCCGCTCCACCCCGGTGATCCCGGAGGGCACCCCGACGATGATGCGCGGGCGGGCCCAGCGGCGTGGCTGCACCTTCTTGATGAAGTACCGCAGCATCTTCTCGGTGATGTCGAAGTCGGCGATCACCCCGTCGCGCAGCGGCCGGATGGCCTGGATGTGGCCGGGGGTGCGCCCGATCATGCGCTTGGCGTCGGCCCCCACCGCCAGGGCGCGGTGGTTGCGGTTGTCGATAGCCACCACCGAGGGCTCGTTGAGCACGATGCCCTGCCCGCGCACATACACCAGGGTGTTGGCGGTACCCAGGTCGATGGCCATGTCGCGACTGGCGAGCGCAGCAATGCTCGTCATGACAGCCCCAGTTGGATTCGCCCCGAGTCTACCGTCTACCCGAAGAACAGTTCGAGTTCGCGCTCTGCGCTGGCCGGGGAGTCCGATCCGTGAACGATGTTCTCGGTGGTGACCAGGCCGAAGTCGCCGCGAATGGTGCCCGGGGCGGCCTGCTTGGGATCGGTTCCCCCCATGAGGGCCCGGGCCACCTCCACTGCCTCCTCGCCCTGCCATTCCATGGCCAGCACCGGACCGCCGGTGATGAAGGCGGCCAGGTCGGGAAAGAAGGGCTTGGCCACGTGCTCGGCATAGTGGCGCTCGGCCAGGGCACGGTCGATGGTGAGCATGCGGGCCCGGGTCAGGCGCAGGCCCTTGCGCTCCAGGCGGGAGATGACCTCCCCCACCAGGCCACGGCGCACTCCGTCGGGCTTGACCATCACGAAAGTGCTCTGCATCACTGCCGGTGCCCTCCTCGTCTGCGGCGGCCGGGAATGGTACCCCTCAGCCGCCCGACCCACGGCCGAGGGCGCTCCGAGCCTCCCCCACGACGTAGAGGGAACCGGTGACCAGCACGGGCCCTCCGGCGTCGAGGGCGGCGGCCACCGCCGCCGCCACCGAATCGTGGGCCTTGACCGGCACCCCGAGGATCTCCGCGCTCAGGGCGGCCACCTCGGCGGAGGGCCGGGCCCGTTCCGAGTCGGCCGCCCGGGCCGCATGCAGCGAAGCGACCGCCGGCCCGAGGAGACGGAGCATGGCCGGCACATCCTTGTCGGCCATCGCCCCGAACACCACCGTCCACTGCGTCGTCGGGAACTCCTCTGCAAGAGCGGCGGCGAGGGCGGCGGTCCCCTCCGGGTTGTGCGCCCCGTCGAGCATCACCAGGGGGTAGCGCCGCACGACCTCCATGCGCCCCGGCGAGCGCGTGCGTGCGGCCGCCTCGGCCACCGCCGCCGGGTCCAGGGCCCGCCCGAAGAAGGCCTCGACGGCGGCGATGGCCACCGCCAGGTTGGCCGTCTGGTGGCGCCCGTGCAGCCGCAGGGGCACGCCCGGGTAGGACCGGTAAACGCCCTCCAGGTCGACCAGCCAGCCGCCCGCGCCGGGCTCCGCCTGGGCCACCCAGAAGTCGATCCCCGACCGCAGCCACGCCGAGCCGGTGGCGGCGGCGCGGCCCCCAGCCACCTCGAGAGCCTCCGGGGGGAGGTCGCCCGTGACCAGCACACGGCCCTGGCCCAGGATGGCCGCCTTCTCGGCGGCGATGGCGGCCGGGGTGCCGCCCAGGTACTCGGTGTGCTCGAGGGAGATGGAGGTGATGACCGCCACCTCGGCATCGACCACGTTGGTGGCGTCGAGGCGGCCGCCCAGGCCCACCTCGACCACCGCCGCGTCCACCGTCCGCTCGGCAAACCAGGAGAAGGCCAGGGCGGCGGTCAGCTCGAAGTAGGTGATCCCGTCGCCGGTGCGCTGCTCGAACAGGTCCACGAAAGGGCGAACCTCGGCCAGGGCGGCGGCCAGCTCCTCGGGCCGCATCGGCTCCCCCGCCACCTCGAAGCGCTCCTCCACCGCCTGCAGGTGCGGGGAAGTGAACAGGCCGGGGGTCAGGCCGTGGGCGGCGAGCAGGGCCGCCGCCAATCGGGAAGTGGTGGTCTTGCCGTTGCTCCCGGCGACGTGGATGACCGGGTAACCCAGATGGGGATCGGCCATGAGCGCCAGGAGCCCGGTGATGCGCTCGGTGCCCGGCTTGACCCCCCGGCCGATGTGCCGGTCCAGGTAAGCGAGGGCCTCCCCGTGGTCCGTGGGAGCTACCCCAGCGCTTCCAGCTGAGCGCGCAGCTTGGCGAGCCGGGCGGCGTTCTCGGCCGCCCGGGCCCGCTCCTTGTCCACCACCTCGGCGGGGGCGCGTTCGCGGAACTGCGGATTGGTCAGCTTGGCCTCGGAGCCGGCGAGCAGCGCCTCCGTCTCGGCCACCGCCCGGGCGAGGCGCTCTCTCTCGGCCGCCGCGTCGGCCGTGCCCGCCATTGAGACGGAAGCCTCCATCGGACCCACCACCAGTGGGGTGCGGCCCGGCCCGGCGGGGGCCTGCTCCACCCACTGCGGGGCAACCGAGGCCAGCGACTCGATTTGCTCCCGCCACCAGGGCTCGGCCACCCCTTCCGGGTCGGAGATCACCAGGTCGAGCGGAGCGCGCGGCGCCAGCCCGTGCTCGGCCCGGAAGCGCCGGATCTCACCCACCAGCTCCTGGAACACGGCGAAGCCGTCGGGGGCCACATAGGGCGGTGGCGCCGGCCAGGGACCGGCGGCGACGAACCCCTCGCCCACCAGGTGCGACCAGAGCTCCTCGGTGAGAGAGGGCATGATCGGATGGAGCATCGCCACCACATCGCGCAGAACCACGCCGAGGGTGCGGGCCACAGTGCCCTCTCCCCCCCGGCGGAGCGGCGCCTTGGCCAGTTCCAGGTACCAGTCGCAGACCTCGGCCCAGATGAAGTTGTAGAGCAGCCCGAAGGCGTCGCTGAAGCGGTACTCGTCGAACAGCTCGTCGAAGCGGGCCGCCACCTCGTGCAGGCGGGAGAGGATCCAGCGCTCTTCCGGGGAGGGGTCGGCCGGGTAGCCGCCCGACGCGGGCACCCCTAACGCCGCGGTGTGGCGAAGGGCGAAGCGGACCGCATTCCACAGCTTGTTGCCGAAGCGCCGGGCGGCGTCGACCTGCTCCAACTGCAGCGGGACCACGTCGTGGCCGGGAGCCGCCGCCAGCACCAGTGACAGGCGCAGCGGGTCGGCCCCGTGCTCGGCCACCACTTCGAGGGGATCGATGGCGTTGCCCAGCGACTTGGACATCTTGCGGCGGTCCGGGGCCTGGATAAGGCCGTGGATGGCCACGTCGGCAAAGGGCACCCCCCCGGCGAAATGCAGGCCCATCTGGATCATGCGGGCCACCCAGAAGTAGATGATGTCGTAGGCGGTGACCAGCACCGAGTTCGGGTAGAAGGCCCGCAGGTCGGGGGTGTCGTCGGGCCAGCCCAGGGTGGAGAAGGGCCACAGGGCCGAGGAGAACCAGGTGTCGAGCACGTCCTCCTCCTGCCGGAGGTCGGCCGACCCGCAGGTGCAGGCCGCCGGGTCTTCGAGGGCCACGGTCACCCGGCCGCACGCCGCGCAGTACCAGGCGGGGATGCGGTGCCCCCACCAGATCTGGCGGGAGATGGTCCAGTCGCGCAGGTTCTCCATCCAGAGGATGTAGTGCTTCTCCCAGCGCTGGGGGACGAAGCGCACCTGCCCGGAGCGGACGGCCTCTATGGCCGGCTCCACCAGGGGGCGCACCTTGACGAACCACTGCTCCGACAGGTACGGCTCCACCATGGTCCCGCAGCGGTAGCAGTGCCCGACGGCGTGATGGTGCTCCTCGATCCGGCGCAGCACCCCGGCGGCCGCCAGGGCCTCTTTGACTGCCGTGCGGGCGTCGAAGCGGTCGAGCCCGGCGAAGGGGCCGCCGGCGGCGGTGATCGCCGCCTGCTCGTCGAGCACCGTGATGGCCGGCAGCCCGGCTCGCTGGGCGATCTCGAAGTCGGTCGGGTCGTGGGCGGGGGTGACCTTGACGGCGCCGGTCCCGAACTCGGGGTCCACCGCCTCGTCCCCGATGACCGGGATCTCCCGCCCAATCAGGGGCAGCCGCAGGAGCCGGCCGATCACCCCCCGGTAGCGCTCGTCGTCGGGATGGACCGCCACCGCGGTGTCTCCCAGCATCGTCTCGGCCCGGGTGGTGGCCACCTCCACTCCACCCCCGCCCTCGGCGAAGGGGTACTCGATGTAGACCAGCTCCCCGGTGACGTCCTCGTGCTCCACCTCGATGTCGCTGAGGGCGGTGCGGCAGCGGGGGCACCAGTTGATGACCCGCCGGCCCCGGTAGATGACCCCCTCCTCATAGAGGCGGACGAACACGGTGCGCACGGCCCGGGAGAGGCCCTCGTCCATGGTGAAGCGTTCCCGGCTCCAGTCGCAGGAGTAGCCGAGGCGGCGCATCTGCTCGGAGATGCGGCCCCCGTGCCGCCGCTTCCACTCCCACACCCGCTCGATGAACGCCTCCCGGCCCAGGTCGTGGCGGGTGACGCCCTCGGCGGCCAGCTGCCGCTCGACCACATTCTGGGTGGCGATCCCGGCGTGGTCGGTCCCCGGGACCCAGAGGGCGGCGTAGCCCTGCATGCGCTTGCGGCGGATCAGGGCGTCCTGAATCGCCATGTTGAGGGCGTGGCCCATGTGCAGCGACCCGGTGACGTTGGGAGGCGGGATGACGATGCAGTACGGCGCCCCGTCCGCGTTCTGCTCAGGACGGAAGATGCCGGCGGCTTCCCACCGGGAGTACCACTCCCCCTCGACCCGTTGCGGGTCGTACGCCGCTTCCATCGAGGCTCTCACCCATGGTGCAGGACATCATAGGGGACCCCGGAAAGGAGAAGGCCGGTGCAGAAGCACCGGCCTTCTCCCCCTTCCACGCTCACGGGCTGGGACCGACGCCCGGAGCGCTGGCTCCTCCTCTTCGACCTGACGCCACCCTACGCTACCGCGACTCCCACCTCAACCACTTTGAGTAGCCGGCGGTGGTCATTCTGCCGGAACGAGATGACTAGTCCGCGCCCGCCGAGGAGAGAGAGGACGGCTTGGCCCATCAGAGGCGCGCGCCACAGTCGGGTGATGAGCGAAAGAGGCCGAAGCGGGTGTACGCCGACGCGGTCCTAGGCGCTGCGCTCCTTGGGCCGGTTCTTGCCGAGCTCCTGGATGGGGATCAGGGTGGGGTTGACCCGCTGGCGCACTGCCCGGCCGTCGATGACCACCCGGGCGACGTCGGCCCGCGAGGGCAGCTCGTACATGGTGTCGAGCAGCACCTCTTCGAGGATGGCCCGCAGGCCGCGCGCCCCGGTGGAGCGGAGCAGGGCCTGGTCGGCCACCGCGTCGAGCGCGTCGTCGGTGAAGGACAACTCGACCCCATCCATCTCGAAGAACTTGGCGTACTGACGGGTCAGGGCGTTCCTGGGCTCGAGCAGCACCCGGATGAGCGACTCCTTGTCCAGGTCCTCCACCGTCGCCACGACCGGGAGCCGCCCCACGAACTCCGGGATCAGCCCGAAGGACATGAGGTCCTCGGGGAGCACCTTGTTGAGGATGGCCCCCTCGCGCTGGTCCACCGAGCGCACCTGGGCATCGAAGCCGATGGCCCGCTTCCCCACCCGGCTCTGGATGATGCGCTCCAACCCGGAGAAGGCGCCCCCGCAGATGAAGAGCATGTTGGTGGTGTCGACCTGGAGGAACTCCTGGTGGGGATGCTTGCGCCCGCCCTGGGGCGGCACCGAGGCCACGGTGCCCTCGAGGATCTTGAGCAGCGCCTGCTGCACCCCCTCGCCCGAGACGTCACGGGTGATGGAGGGGTTCTCTGCCTTGCGGGCGATCTTGTCGATCTCGTCGATGTAGATGATCCCCTGCTCCGCCTTCTTGATGTCGTAGTCGGCGGCCTGGATGAGCTTGAGCAGGATGTTCTCCACGTCCTCGCCCACGTAGCCGGCTTCGGTGAGAGCGGTGGCGTCGGCGATGGCGAAGGGCACGTTGAGCATGCGGGCCAGGGTCTGGGCGAGCAGCGTCTTGCCGCAGCCGGTGGGGCCGATGAGCAAGATGTTCGACTTCTGCAGCTCGATCTCATCCTTGGAGCGCTGGCCGGCCCGGACGCGCTTGTAGTGGTTGTAGACCGCGACCGAGAGCACCTTCTTGGCCCGCTCCTGCCCCACCACGTAGTCGTCAAGAAAGGCGTACATCTCGGCGGGCTTAGGCAGCTCGGTGAGGGGCAGCTCCTCGGCGGTCGCCAGCTCCTCTTCGATGATCTCGTTGCAGAGATCGATGCACTCGTCGCAGATGTAGACCCCGGGCCCGGCGATGAGCTTGCGGACCTGCTTCTGCGACTTGCCGCAGAAGCTGCACTTGAGGAGATCCCCACCCTCGCCGAACTTGCTCACCGCCCCGCTCCCCTCAGTTGACGGCCCGCAGCTTGCGCGCCTCGAGCACCTCATCGACCAGCCCGTACGCCTTGGCCTCCCCGGCCGTCATCCAGAAGTCCCGGTCGGTGTCGGTGCGGACCTTCTCCAGCGGCTGCCCGGTGTGCAGGGCGAGCATCTGGTTCATCTCCTCCTTGACCCGGGTGAACTCACGGGCCTGGATCTCGATGTCAGTGGCCTGGCCCCCCACCTCGCCGTGCGGCTGGTGGAGCATCACCCGGGAGTGGGGCAGGGCGAAGCGCTTCCCCTTGCCCCCGGCGGCGAGCAGCACCGCCGCCGCCGAAGCGGCCTGCCCCATGCAGTAGGTGGCCACGTCGGGCTTGATGAAGTTCATGGTGTCGTAGATGGCCATGAGCGAGGTCATGGCCCCACCCGGCGAGTTGATGTAGAGGGCGATGTCCTTGTCGGGATCGTCGCCCTCGAGGTGGAGCAGCTGGGCCATGACGAGATTGGCCACCGTGTCGTCGATGGGCGTGCCCAGGAAGATGATGCGCTCTTTGAGCAGGCGGCTGTAGATGTCGAAGGCGCGTTCGCCCCGGCTGGTCTGCTCGATGACGGTGGGCACCAGGTAGCTGGCCTTGCTCAACTGTCTACCTCCGCGGGCTCGGATGAGTCGTCGTCTTCACTTACGCCGCCCACCCCCTCGACGCTCGGGACTTGGGCACCGGCGTCGGGGGCCGGGAACTCGATCTTGTTGCCGTCGGCATCGACCGCCGCGGCGAGCTCCAGGAGGCGGTCGATCGCCCTGCGTCGCAGGATATCACCGGCCAGTGCCTTTTCCTGGCCTCCCTTCTCCAGGGCTTGGCGGTACTCGGCCGGGGTGGTCTTGGCCGCCGCCGCCAGAGCCTCGACGGCCCGGGCCAGGTCCTCCTCCGCCACCTCGAGCCCCTCGGCCTCGGCCACCGCCTCGAGCAGGATCCGGGTGCGCAGGTTGAGCACCGCCTGCGCCCGGGCGTCGCCCACCAGGGCGTCGGCATCCTGGCCGGTGGCCGCCAGGTACTGCTCGATGGTGACCTTGCGGGCCTCCAGTCGGTGAGCGAAGCGGTGCAGCACCGCATCGGCCTCGGCTTCCACCAGGTCGCCGGGGAGCCGCAAGTCCATCTCGTCGCGCAGCTGGTCCAGCAGGCGCTGCTCCAGCTCGGCCCGGGCCGCCCCGAGGCGCACCCGCCGCAGCTCCGCCCCCAGCGCCTCCCGCATCTCGGCGACCGTGGCGAACTCCGACACGTCGTCCACCCAGGCGTCACTGAGCTCGGGGAGCCGCCGCGCCTTGACCTGCTTGACCAGCACCCGGGCCTCCACCGCCTTCCCACCCTCCTCGCCCATGCCTTTGGGGAGCGTGGTGGGGAACTCGACGATGTCCCCCGACTTCTTGCCGCGCAGCGCCTCATCGAGGCCGTCGAGGAAGGCACCGGCCCCGATCTCAACCAGCAGGTCGGTGGCCGAACCGGCGGCGACCTCGGCCTCGCCGGACCGGGTGCGCAGATCGATGAGCGCGAAGTCGCCGTCAAAGCCCTCCCGTTCGACGTCGTCCAACTCGGCGAACTGGAGCCGCAGCCGCTCCACATGGGCGTCCACGTCTGCCTCGCTCACCTCCGGCGAATCGACCACGATGCGGCGCCCGCGGTAAGCCGGTGGCTCTGAGACCTCCGGCCACATGGTGACCCGGACCTCGGCCTCGACTCCGTCCCCGGCATCCCGCACCGCCACGACCCGCGCGGGGACGGCCGGCTGCAGCCCCGCCTCGGCCAGCGCCGCCTCCACCGCATCGGGCAAGGCTTCGTCGATGGCCTCGCGGCGCATGGTGTCGGCGCCCACCACCGACTCCACCACCCTCCGGGGGGCCTTGCCGGGGCGGAAGCCCTTGATCTTCAGCTCCCGGGAGAGGCGCCGCGCCGCCCGTCCCTTGCCCGTCTCCAGGGCCGCGCCGTCGAGGACGACGGTGATCGTCCGCTCGAACGGGCTGCCTTCGCCTGCTTCGGTCACCTGTGCCACCTTCCCGATGCGTGCAGCGAGACGGCCGATCGGCCGCCTCGCACTGAGGGTGACCGAGGGGACTCGAACCCCCGACCTCCAGGGCCACAACCTGGCGCTCTAACCAACTGAGCTACGGCCACCACGGACGGGGCCCGGTGCCCCCGGAGGGATTCGAACCCCCGGCCAAGAGCTTAGAAGGCTCCTGCTCTGTCCACTGAGCTACGGGGGCGCCCCTTCGGCCACCGGGTCCGTCGAGCGGGTGAGGGGAATCGAACCCCCACCACCAGCTTGGAAGGCTGGAGCTCTGCCATTGAGCTACACCCGCCGGCTGCGGGGGCAGCATAGCCCGAGGCGTCGGGCTGGCCGGACTCGAACCGGCGACCCCCTGCTCCCAAAGCAGGTGCGCTACCAAGCTGCGCTACAGCCCGCGGCGCCGCCATTGTGCCACGGCCCGCCCCGTCGCCGGGGCACGGCGGGCCGGTTGTGCCTCCGTGGCGGCTGGCTAACCTTGCCCCGGGTCGCTAGCTCAACCCGGTAGAGCAGGGGACTCTTAATCCCAAGGTTCGGGGTTCGATTCCCCGGCGACCCACCAGCACGTCCACCCCGACCTCCCGCTCGCCTCCGGCGAGGCTCCTCGGCCTTCCGAGCCCTACCCGGTCTCGAGACGCTCGTCGACCGAGCCGGCATCCCCACCCGCCTCTCTCACTACCCTGATCCCGCCGCGGGCGTAGCCGAACTGGCACAGGCGCCGGACTTAGGATCCGGTGGGCTCCAGCCCAATGTGGGTTCGAATCCCACCGCCCGCACCGGCCGACCTGCGCCACGGAGTCGGGCTGCTAGCGGCGGCTCGGGAGAGCCGGCGTGGCGCCGGGAACCGACCGGTGGCGACTCCGGGTCCCGGCAATCACCAGGCCGATGCCCAGCACCAGGCCAGCGGCGCCAATCCCCCCGGCAAGGAACTGCTTGCCCCGGATGCCTTGCTGGCAGTCGGCGAGCGGATAGCCCGGGTAGTCCGTGGCCGGGGCGAGGGCATTGCCGCAGTCCACGACGATCCCCATAGGCAGGCCGGCGGTCGACACCTCCAGCACGTCGGCCGTGACCCCGGAGAGCGCGACGAAGAGCCCCGCCGCCAGCGCGACGATGATCACCGTCATGCCGAGAGCCCGAGCCATGGGTTGCTGCCTCCTCGTCGACCAGCCTACGCGGGAGCGACCGGGGGCCGACGGCCTCTGCTCCATCGGCAGGGCATGCCCCGTGTCGGCTGGGACCTCTCGACGGCTCCGATCCGACGCGATGCCGAATCCCGCCACCCTCACCGCCGGGCGCCGGACCTCCCCTAGGGAAGGACCCCGCTTCCCCCCGGGTCGGGGCTGGGTGGCTCCGGGTCGTC
>CAYGYX010000026.1:0-10622 GCA_964354255.1 uncultured Acidimicrobiia bacterium
CCCCGGCCAGGGCGGCCGCCAGGGCCCGCCTCCCCTCCTCCTCCCCGTGGACCAGGGCGATCCGCTCCGGGGCCGCCTCACCCACCCAGCGGAGCAGCTCCTCCTGATCGGCGTGGGCGGAGAAGGCGTCGAGCATCGCCACCTCGGCCCGCACCTCCACCTCATCCCCGTGAATGTGCACCCGCGCGGCGCCGTCCACCAGGGAGCGCCCCAGCGTGCCCTCCGCCTGGTAGCCGACGAAGGCGACCAGGTTCTGGGGGTAGGGCAGACGCCGCTTGAGGTGGTGCACCACCCGTCCCCCGGTGGCCATGCCGGAGGCGGAGAGCACGATGGCCGGTGGCTCCAGGTCGTTGAGGCGCTTGGATTCGGCGACCGTGCGGGTCAGGTGCAGGCGAGCCGGGCGGAACGGGGCGGTGCCGGCCTCCTCCAGGGCGTGCATCTCCAGGTCGTGCTCCTCGGCATGGTTCCGGTACAGCTCGGTAGCCTCGATGGACATCGGGCTGTCCAGGTACACCGGGAGCCGGGGGACCCGGCCCTCTCCCTCCAGCCGGCGCAGCCGGAAGAGGATCTCCTGGGACCGTCCGACCGAGAAGGCGGGCACGACCATCACTCCTCCCCGCTCCGCCACCCGGTTGACGGTCTCGGCCAGCACCGTGTCCGGGTCGGCATCGCCGCGGTGGCTGCGCCCGCCGTAGGTCGACTCCAACAGCAAGAGGTGCGCCCCGGTGGGAGGCTCGGGGTCCTTGAGCACCGGGATGCCCCACCGCCCCACGTCCCCCGAGAACGCCAGCCGGCGCCCCTCGGTCTCCACCAGGGCGTGGGCCGAGCCGAGTATGTGGCCGGCCCCCGTCAGGCGAGCCCGCCCGCCGGGCACGGGGAACCACTCGTGGTAAGGGGCCGGCTGCAGAAGGTGCAGCGCCCGCTCGGCATCTTCCTCCGTGTAGAGGGGGAGGGCGGGGCGGTGCCGGCTGTAGCCCTTCTTGTTGGCGTACTCGGCGGTCTCCTCCTGGAGCCGGGCAGAATCGGGGAGCATCACCCCGAGCAAGTCGACCGTGGCCGCCGTGGCGCGCACCGGGCCGGCGTAGCCGTAGTGGCCGGCCAGGCGGGGCAGGTATCCGCTGTGGTCGATGTGGGCATGGGTGAGGAGCACTTCGTCGGGGAGGCCCCCGGCGAAGGCAGGGTCCTCCCAGTTGAGCCGGCGCATCTCCCGGGGCCCCTGGAAGAGGCCGCATTCGACCAGCAGGGACTCGCCGCCCGCCGCGAGCAGGAACTTCGACCCAGTCACCGTGTCGGTGCCGCCGAGGAAGGTGATGGTGGCCACGGCCATCGACGGTAGCGCACTGCTGCCCCGCCTCCGGGTCAAACGGCCCCGACCAGGCCGAAGGCGCCCGCCGGGTCGCCGCTGGGCGGGACGGTCCGGAACAGCTCGACGAGGCCACCCCATCCCTCCGCCAGTTCACCCAGTGCCCAGATCAGCCAGACCGCCAACGCCCCGAGGATGACAAGGGTCAGGGCCCAGCGCAGGAGGTAGCGCCGCTGCTCCGCCGGGTCGTCCAGGTAGGAGTGGTAGGCGCCCGCCGGGGGCGCACCCGACGCGGGCTCGCCGGCAGGCGATGCCGGGGGGGCGGCACCGCGCCGCCCGAGCAGCCACCGGTCCCGGCCGGCCCGGGCCCACGCCGGGCCCGGGCGCAACTCCCTGCCGCGCATCAGCCCGGCCCTCTCGGCCACCGCCTCCCAGTCGGCCGCCACGGCCGGGAGCAGCTCCAAGGCCTCGGCCAGAGCTCGCGCCTGCTCCGGGGTGGGGATTCCCTCCCCCCGCTCCCAGCGCCCGATTATCACCGGGCGGGCCCCGACGGCTTCCGCCAGAGTGGCGCGGGTCAGCCCCAAGGCGCGCCGCCGGGCGCGCAGTCCACTACCCATAGCCGCCAGGCTCACCGATTCCATCCTCGCCCCGGCAGGGTAGCCAGGGGAAACCCTGCGGCCTCCCCGCAGGCGCGGGAGTGGCTCGAGGGCGCCAAAGGGGGCCGAGCGACGAGAGCCGAGCCGCCTGCGGGCTCAGCCGTGCCAACATGGTTCCGTGCCCGACCGTCGTGCCTCCCGCAACCGGCGCCGACTCACCGCCACCGTCACCGACCTGGCGGTGCGCCGCCAGCGCGCCCTGTTGGTCTCGCTGGCCGCCGACGGGCGCTCCGCGGCCGATGCCGAGCTGTCGCTGCTCGAACTGGCCAGGCTCACCGACACCGCCGGCTCCGACCCGGTGGGACAGGTGGTGCAGCAGCGCTCCCGGCCCGACCCGGCCACCTACATCGGTAAGGGCAAGGCGGCCGAAATGGCCGCCTACGGCCGGCAGTTGGACGTCGATGTGGTGGTCGTCGACGGGGAGCTGAGCCCGGTGCAGCAGCGCAACCTCCAGGGGATCTTCGGCTGCGACGTCGTCGACCGGGTGGCAGTGATCCTCGACATCTTCGCCCAGCACGCCAGCAGCCGGGAGGGCATGACCCAGGTCGAGCTGGCCCTGCTCCGCCATCGCCTTCCCCGGCTCCGGGGGAGGGGCAAGGAGATGAGCCAGCAGGCCGGAGGCCTGGGCGGCGCCCGCCGCGGCCCGGGCGAGACCAAGCTGGAGACCGACCGGCGCCGGGTACTGAGCCGTATCGCCGCCCTGGAGCACCAGATCGCCGACATGCGCACCAGCCGGGCCACCCAGCGCAAAGCCCGCCGGCGCTCCGGCCTGCCCACCGCCGCCCTCGTCGGCTACACCAACGCCGGCAAGTCGAGCCTGCTCAACCGGCTGACCGGGGCTGGGGTCCTGGTCGAGGACCGCCTCTTCTCCACGCTCGACGCCACCGTCCGCCGCCTCCCCCTGCCCTCGGGCCGCACCGCCCTGGTCTCCGACACGGTCGGCTTCGTGCGCCACCTCCCGCACGAGCTGGTCGAGGCCTTCCGCTCCACCCTCGAGGAGGCGGTGGAGACCGATCTGCTGATCCACATCGTCGATGCCGCCGCCCCGGACCCCGACGGGCAAATCGAGGCGGTGCACACCACCCTCGCCCAGGTCGGGGGGGCGGGGCACGACGAGCTGCTGGTGGTGAACAAGGTGGATGCGGCGGCGCCTCCCGTGGTACGGCGCCTGCTCGCCCTCCACCCGGGGTCGGTAGCCGTGTCAGCGACCACCGGGGCCGGGATCGACCGGCTGGTAGAAGCCCTCGACGAGCGCCTCACCCCGGTGATGGTCGATCTGGAGCTGCTCGTCCCCCATGAGCGCGGCGAGGTGGTGGCCTCCCTGCGCCGCTTCGGCGAGGTGCTCACCGAGTCGCACCATCAGGAGGGGGTGCGCCTCGAGGTACGCCTCCCGGCGGCCGAGGCGCCCGCCTTCCTGCCCTATTCGGTGTAAGGCGGGCCGGCCCTCAGACCCCGGACCCTTCCCCGTGCAGCTGCTCCCGCGGCCGGTCGGGCGAGGCCCCCCCGTTCACCCGCCCCTCCAGCTGCGCCACCCGGTCGATGAGCACCTCCAGCACCCGCACGCCGTGGTCGTCCTTGCTCTCCGTCAGGTCCAGGGTGGGATGAGGTGCCGCCGTCGGGTCGATCACCCTGCCGGACATGCCGACAACGGTGGCCCCGGGCGGCACATCGCGCACCACTATCGCCCCGGCGCCGATGCGGGCCTTCTCCCCCACGGTCACCGCCCCGAGGATGATGGCGCCGGCCCCCACGACGACACCGTCGCGCAGGGTGGGATGGCGCTTGGTCTTCTTGAGGCTGGTGCCGCCGAGCGTGACCCCCTGGTAGAGGGTCACGTCGTCCCCGATCTCCGCGGTTTCCCCGATGACCACGCCCATGCCGTGGTCGATGAAGACGCGGCGGCCGATCCTGGCCGCCGGATGGATCTCGATGGCGGTGACGGCGCGGTTCACCTGGCTCACCAGGCGGGCCGGGAAGAACAGCCCCGCCCGCCACAGACGGTTGGCCACGCGGTGCAGCAGCAGGGCGTGCAGCCCGGGGTAGAGGAAGAGGACCTCCAGGAGCCCGCGGGCGGCGGGGTCCCGGTCCCGGACCGCCCGAATGTCCTCGGCGAGGCGCCTCAGCGGATGGGACCGGCGCCGTGCCGTCCCGGGTCGACTCTCGGCGATCATTGGGCCGCCTCCTTCTGGGCATCGGCGAGCAGGACCGACAGGTAGCGCTCCCCCGTGTCGGGCAAGATCACCACCAGGAGCTTCCCGGCGTTCTCCGGGCGAGCCCCCACCTGGAGAGCGGCTTGGAGGGCGGCGCCGCCGGAGATGCCGGTCAGGATCCCCTCGGTACGAGCCAGTTCGCGCAACACCCGGAAGGCGTCTTCGTTGCCGACCTGGACGACCTCGTCGACCACGCCCCGGTCGAAGACCTCAGGCACGAACCCGGCTCCGATCCCCTGGATGCGGTGGCGCCCCGGCTTCCCGCCGGAGAGCACCGGTGAGTCGGCGGGCTCCACCGCCACCAGCCGCACCTCCGGCCGGCGGGCCTTGAGCATCCGGCCGACTCCGGTGATGGTGCCTCCGGTGCCCACGCCGGCCACCACGATGTCGACCGACCCGTCGGTATCCGCCCAGATCTCCTCGGCGGTGGTGCGGCGATGGACCTCGGGGTTGGCCGGGTTGCGGAACTGCTGCAGCATCACCGCCCGCGGCGTCCCGGCAACTATCTGCTCCGCCCGGGCCACCGCCCCGACCATGCCCTCCGCGCCGGGGGTGAGCACGAGTTCGGCCCCCAGCAACTGCAGCAGGCCGCGGCGTTCGACGCTCATCGTGTCCGGCATTGTGAGCAGCAGGCGGTACCCCTTCGCTGCGGCGACGAAGGCGAGGGCGATGCCGGTGTTGCCGCTCGTCGGCTCCACCAGGGTGGTCTCCCCGGGCCTGATGAGGCCGTCCCGCTCGGCAGCCTCGACCATGGCCACACCGATGCGGTCCTTCACGCTCGACAGCGGGTTGAACGACTCGAGCTTGGCCACGATGCGGGCGCCGCCGCCGGGAGCCATGCGCCTCAGCTCCACCAGCGGGGTGCGGCCGATCGTCTCGGTTATGTCGGCGAAGATCCGTGCCATGTAACTCCTTCGATGAGAAACGGCCCGGGTCGGGGACCGCGGGCCGTGCAGTGAGATTGATGTCCGAATCAGCTACATCGACTGCCCGCGGTGCCACCAGCGGGGCGGCGACAGCGGCAGGGGCAGCACTCCATCATCATCAGCAAGGCCGCACGCTAACAGGGCCGTCGCGCCTACCGAAGGGGTTCTCCGCCTCCCGGCCGTCCGGTCCTGCTCCCCCTACTCCGGCATCGCCCGAGCCACGATGGCGGCGGCGTCGATCCCCTCGGGGAGAGCTCCGTAGGCCACCCCGGCGCTCTCGAGGCGGGCCGCGACGAAGGCGTCGGACACGAAGCCGGGGGCATGGCGGAGCAGCAGCGCTGCCTGCAGGAGCAAGGCCATGCGCTCCACCAGGCGCCGGGCGCCCGCCTCGGTCACCTCGGTCAGCGCCTTCTTCAACCCCTCCAGAGCGGCGTCGTAGCGGGCGTCCGCCCCGCCGGCGAGGTCGAGCTCCCCGAGGAAGGCCTCCAATGACTCCGGCTCGCGGCGCATGGCTCGCAGCACGTCGAGGCAGATCACGTTCCCCGAGCCCTCCCAGACCCCGTTGAGCGGGCTCTGGCGGAAGACGCGGGGCATCCCCGAATCCTCGACGTAGCCGTTGCCGCCCAGGCACTCGAGCGCCTCGGCCGAGTGCCCCGGGTTCCGCTTGCAGATCCAGTACTTGGTCACCGGGGTGGCGATGCGGGAGAAGCCTGGGGCCTCGGCGCCCCGGGCCACCCGGTCGTAGGCGCCCGCGAGGCGGAGGGCCGCCGAGGTGGCGGCTTCCGACTCCAGGGCCAGGTCGGCGAGCACCTGCAGCATGAGCGACTGGTCGTCGAGCGAGCGGCCGAAAGCCGCGCGGTGGCGGGCGTGGTGGATGGCCTGGGTGAGCCCGTGGCGCATGAGGCCGGCCGAGCCCAGCGAGCAGTCGAGGCGGGTGCGGTTGACCATCTCCACGATGGTGCGCACCCCCCGTCCCTCTTCCCCCACCGGCAGCGCCCAGGCGTCGGCGAACTCCACCTCGCTGGAGGCATTGGCCCGGTCGCCCATCTTGTCCTTGAGGTGCTGGATCCAGAAGTTGTTCTTCGACCCATCCGGCTTCCAGCGCGGCAGGAAGAAGCAGGAGAGGCCCGCCGGCGTCTGCGCCAGGGCCAGGAAGACGTCGCACATCGGCGCCGAGACGAACCACTTGTGGCCCGTCAGCAGGTAGGCGCCCTCACCGTCGGCCTCGGCGGTGGAGGTGTTGGCCCGCACGTCCGACCCGCCCTGCTTCTCGGTGAGGGCCATGCCGGCGGTGGTGCCCCGCTTGCGGGTGGCGGGGAGGAAGGCCGGGTCGTAGAGCGGCGAGGCGAGGCGGGGCAGCCACTCGGCCAGCAGGTCCGGCGCCTCGGCGAGGGCGGGCACCACCGAGTAGGTCATCGACATGGGGCAGAGGTGCCCGGGCTCCACCGAAGTCCAGACGATGAACTTGGCGGCCCGCACCACGTGGGCGCCGGGGCGGGTGTCGGCCCAGGGGGCGGCGTGGAGGCCCGAGGCAATGGCCGTTTCCATGAGGCTGTGATAGGCGGGGTGGAACTCGACCCGGTCCTCGCGGTGGCCGAAGCGGTCGTGGGTGTGCAGCACCGGCAGGTTGCCGTTGGCGAGGCGACCCCATTCGATGGCCTCCGCGGAGCCGGCGAGTGCCCCGAGTTCCTCGAGGGCGTCGCCGGCCCAGGCGGCCCCCTCCCGCGCCAGCGCCTCGCCGAGCGCCAGGTCGAGGGTGAACGGGTTGTGCCCCTCCAGCGGCGGGGGCTGGTTGATGACTTCGTGGGTCGGGTAGGTCACGGCGCGCCTCCGGGGTCTCTCCCCCGCAGGGTAGGCGGCCGCTGCCCCCGGTGGGAAGCGCTAGGTGCCGGCCATCCCCCAGACCAGGCTGCGATCGATGTCGGCCACAGTCCGCGCCCCGCACAGGGCCATGGCATGCGCCATCTCGGCGGCGAGCTCCTTGAGCACCGCCTCGACGCCCGGAGCGCCGTGCACCACCAGGCCCCAGATCACCGGGCGGACGACCAGCACCGCCGCCGCCCCGATCGCCAGCGCCTTCACCACGTCAGCGCCGGAGCGGATGCCCCCGTCCACCAGCACCGGCACCCGGCCGGCCACGGCGTCGATCACCGCCGGCAGGGCGTCGGCCGTGGCGATCGCCCCGTCCAGCTGCCTCCCACCGTGGTTGGAGACGACGATCCCGGAGACCCCCGCCTCCACTGCCGCCACCGCGTCCTGGGGGTTGACGATCCCCTTGACCACCAGCGGGAGCCGGCACTCGGTGCAGGCCCACTTCATATCCGCAAAGGTGACCGAGCCGTCGAGCAGGCCCCGCAGGTAACCGTCGGGCCCGGTGTCGTGGTCTTCCGGGACTACGTAGCCGAAGTTGGCGATCGGGGTGCCCTCGGGCAAGCTGAAGCGGTCGGCGGCGAGACGGCGGCGGCGCCCCGGCACCGGCAGCTTGTCGACGGTCATCACCACCGCCCGGTAGCCGGCGGCCTCGGCCCGGTGCAGCAGCTCGGCGGTCATCCCCCGGTCGCGCAACAGGTAGAACTGGAACCACAGCGGCGCGCCGGCAGCTGCTCTGGCCACGTCCTCCAGCGAAGAGGTGGCCACCGTGGAGACCACCATCACCGCCCCGGCAGCGGCCGCCCCCTGGGCAGTGGCCGGCTCGCCCTCGGGGTGGGCCAGGCCCTGGAACGCCCACGGGCCCACCATGATCGGCATCGCCATCGGCGTGCCCAGGACCTCGGTGGCGATGGACACCCTCGACACGTCGCGCATCACCCGGGGGATCAGGCGGATCCGCTTCCAGGCAACCGGGTTGTCGGCCAGCGTGGTCTCGTCGTCGGCACCCCCGGCGAAGTAGTCGTACATCGTGGCCGAGAGGTGCTCCCGGGCGCGGTGTTCCAGGTTCTCCAGATCGAGCATGTGACTCCCAGGCTATCGCCTCCCACGCTAGACCGTCGCCGGGACGAGGTGGCCGGGGTACGACCGCTCAGCCGCCGACTGCGGCCAGCGCTGCCAGGATCACGTCGTGAACACGGCCGTTGGAGGCCAGCACCCCGCGGTTGGCCTCCAGGCGGGCGCCACGCGCGAAGTCGAGGGGGGAGCCGTCGAGGTCGCTCACCCGGCCCCCGGCGGCCTCGACCACCGCGGCGCCGGCGGCGTGGTCCCAGATGCAGTCCCGGTAGTCGGGGCGCGACCGGGGCCGCAGGTACAACTCGGCCAGCCCGGAGGCCACTGCCCCGTACTTCACCTGGCTGTCGAGGCGCACCCAGCCCCCGCCGAGGCCGGCCCGATCGATGACCGCCTGCAGCAGCGCCGGGTCGCCGTGGGAGGACTCCACGCTCCCCAGGACCCGCGCCTCCCGGGGATCGGCCGTCGCGCTCACCGAGATCGGCTCCGCCCCGGCACCGTCGAGCCGCTCGGCGAAGGCCCCGAGCTCGCGCCCGCCCCAGAAGAGGAGGCCGCGCGACCCGGCCGGGTCGGCCGGGTCGACGGGCAGATGAGGGCAGGCGAGCACCCCGGCCACCGGCCGGCCCTCGTGCAGCAGGCCCACCGCCACCGCGAACTGGTCCCGGCGCAGGAAGCCCTTGGTGCCGTCGATAGGGTCGATGACCCAGGTGAAGGGCGACTCGCCGCCGCGGTGGTCGATCCAGCCGAGGACCTCGCCCAGGACGACCGGGCGGCCCAGCGCCCGTCCCACCAGGCGCACGATCTGCTCCGCCCCCGCCTCACCGGCGTGCTCCCGGAAGTGGGCGGCCCCCTCCTCGGCCACTACCCCGTGCTGCGGGAAGGTGTCGGCGATGGCCGCCAGGATCACCGCCTGCGACCCGTAGTCGGCCACGGTGACCGGTTCCTGGCCCAGCTTGGCCATGGCGGCGGGGGCGGCCGGTGCCTCCTCGAGCACACCCAGGCAGACGACGGCCGCGGCCCGCGCCGCGCGGCGAGCGACGGCAAGGAGATCGGGAAGTGATGGGGTCATGAGTGCCGTGACTGTACCGAGCCCACCGCCGGCCCCGGTGGTGCGTGACGGCGTAATATCTCTGTGATATCATCCTGGTATCACAGCCAGCGCGGTCGCGCCCGACCGGGCGAGGTGATCTCGTCGGGACGGCCGCCCAAGGGAGGTAGACAGCATGAACCCCGCAGGAGCGAAGACCCCGACAGGGGAGCGTGAGCGCCGCGTCATCAGCGGCTGGCTGATGCTGCCCGTCGTGCTCCTTCTGTACATCGCCGGCCTGGTGCTGATCGGCATGGCGTTCGCCAACGGGACCACCCCCCCGGGCGGCGACTTCCAACCCGAGTGGCCCCTTCTCGCCGGCGGATTCGTCGCCCTCGCGGCGGCCATCGTGGCCTCCCCGGGCTTCTTCACCCTGCAGCCCAACGAGGCGCGAGTGCTCATCCTGTTCGGCAGCTACCGGGGCACTGCCAAGAGGAGCGGCTTCCTCTGGGCCAACCCGTTCTTCAGCAACGGGCCGGCCGGGCAGTCCTCCGGCCGGCAGATGTGGGCCCAGGGCAAGGCCAAGTGGGGCGACAAGCAGGCCCAGGCCGAGCCGGTGAAGCTCAAGCGCTACAAGATCAGCCTGCGCGCCCGCACCCTCAACGGCGAGAAGCTCAAGGTGAACGACAAGCGAGGGAACCCGGTGGACATCGCCGCGGTCGTGGTGTGGCGCGTCGAGGACACGGCCAAGGCCGTGTTCGACGTCGACGACTACGAGACCTACGTGGCCACCCAGAGTGAGACCGCCGTCCGGCACCTGGCCAGCGCCTATCCCTACGACTCGGGCGAGACGCTCGCCGGCAGCGACGACGAGACCACGCTGCGAGGCAACGTGGACGAGGTCTCTGAGGCCCTGCGTGTGGAACTCGCCACGCGACTGGCGCAGGCGGGCGTGACCGTCGAGCAGGCCCGCCTCACCCATCTCGCCTACGCGCCCGAGATCGCCCAGGCCATGCTGCGCCGGCAGCAGGCCGAGGCGGTCATCGCCGCGCGCCGCAAGATCGTCACCGGGGCGGTGAGCATGGTGGAGATGGCACTTCAGGCCTTCAGCGAGAACGGGGTGGTCGAGTTCGACGACGAGCGCAAAGCCGCCATGGTCAGCAACCTGATGGTCGTGCTGTGCGGCGAGAGCCAGGTCACGCCGGTGGTCAACACGGGCACGCTGTACACATGAGGAAGAGGAGGGCCTTCGCGGCCGGCGAAGGGCGACCGAGACCGGGGCACTGAACCATGGCCACCCGCAAGCAGTACCTGCTTCGCCTCGACCCGGCCCTGTGGGCCGCGATCGAGAAGTGGGCTGCCGACGATCTGCGCAGCGTCAACGCGCAGATCGAGTACCTGCTGCGCGCCGCCGTTCGGAGTCGCCGGGGTGGCGGGGCGGCGGCCGCCGCTGCTCCCTCTCCCGCGTCAGCGGGAGAGGGCGGGGGGTGAGGGCTTCGATCTCCCCCGCGTCAGCGGGAGAGGGCGGGGGGTGAGGGCCTCCTTGACTCCCGGCTCCGC
>CAYGYX010000026.1:10722-26415 GCA_964354255.1 uncultured Acidimicrobiia bacterium
CCCGCGTCAGCGGGAGAGGGCGGGGGGTGAGGGCCTCCTTGACTCCCGGCTCCGCCGGGAACGGGTTGGGGTGAGGGCTCCGATCTCCCCCGCCACAGCGGGGGAGATGGCCGCAGGCCAGAGGGGGAAGTCAGGCGTCTCTCACCCTGCACCGCCGCCCGCGGGTTCCCCCTCCCTCTCCCGGCTCCGCCGGGAACGGGTTGGGGTGAGGGCAGGGCGCGACCCAGCCGCCGGGAGAGGCAATGGGGCTACTCCCTCAGCTCCCCCACCGGCCGTCGGCCGGCGAAGCCCTCCTCGGGCGAGTGGTACCAGCCGATGCGCTCCTCACCCTCGGTCCAGCAGAGCAGCACATCGCGGCCGCCGGAGCGGGCGGGGAAGTCCACCAGCGGCGGCGCGGTCCCCCGCACCTGGATCCCCCGCTCCTCGAACCAGTCGAGCACCTCCCGCATCTCCGTCGCCACCCCGGAGTCGAGGCCACCCCCGTGCCCGTTCCCCCGGGCCCGGCGGCGGGCCCGGGCCAGGCGGGCAGCCGCCTCCCGCTGCGCTTCGACGAGCCGGGCCATGCGCCCCGCCACCTCCGGGACGAGGGCGTCCGCCTCCTCGACGGTGTAACTGGCGCTCACCCCACCATTGTGCCCGGCGGGGCGGGGCACCGGGAAGGGCACCGTCGTAACCTGTGGCGACATGGCGACGATCTTCACCAGGATCATCCAGGGCGAGATCCCCTCCCACCGCGTTTACGAGGACGAGCACACCTGCGCTTTCCTCGACATCAATCCGGCCCGGCCCGGCCACACCCTGGTGGTCCCCCGGCAGGAGGCCCCCAGCGTCTTCGACCTCGCCCCACCCGCCTACGAAGCCCTCTGGCAGGCGGTGCGCCGGGTGGCCCATCGCCTGGAGCGGGCCACCGGCTGCGAGCGCGTCGTCGTGGTGGTCTACGGGGCAGACGTGCCCCATGCCCACGTGCACTTGATCCCCCTCGAGGCGGGGGGGCACCTCGCCTTCCCGGAGCCGTCCCCGGCCTCCCCGGAGAACCTCACGACAATGGCCGAGCGCATCCGGGCGGCCGGCCGGCCCGCCTACGACCCCACTACCGCGCTGGTGGTGGTGGACGTGCAGCACGACTTCGCCGACCCCTCGGGCAGCCTCTACGTGCCGAGAGCAGAAGAAGTGATCCTGGTGATCAATGCCGAGATCGCCCGCGCCCGGGAGGCCGGGGCCACCGTCGTCTACACCCAGGACTGGCACCCGGCGGCCACCTCCCACTTCGCCCGGGACGGTGGCGCGTGGCCGGTGCACTGCGTCGGCGGCACCCGGGGCGCCCAGTTCCACCCGGCGCTGCACATCGCCGAAGGCGCCCTCTTCACGCGCAAGGGCACCGGGGGAGAAGATGGCTACTCGGCCTTCTCCGTGCGCGATCCCGGCGCCGGGGAGACGTCGTCCACCGGCCTGGACGGCGAACTGCGCGCCCGAGGCATCGACCGGGTGGTCATCGCCGGCCTGGCCACCGACTACTGCGTCAAGGAGACCGGCCTGGACGCCGTGCGCCTCGGCTTCGAGGCGGTGGTGCTCACCGGGGCGGTGCGGGCCGTCGACCTCCGGGCAGGCGACGGGGAGCGGGCGCTGCGGACCCTGGCCGAGCACGGGGTGGAGATGCGGTGAGCGGGCCGCCGCGCCCACCGGGTGGTGCCGACGCCTCCTTGTTCACGGACCTCTACGAGCTGACGATGGCCGCGGCCTACCTGGCCGAAGGCAAGCACGGCGCCGCCACCTTCGAGCTCTGGGTGCGGGACCTGGGCGAACGGCGCAACTTCCTGGTGTCCGCCGGGCTGGAGACGGCCCTGCAGTACCTGGAGGGATTCCGCTTCGAGGAGGCCGCCCTGGCCTACCTGCGCTCGCTGCGCCGCTTCTCCCCCAGGTTCCTCGAGTTCCTGGCCGGGCTGCGCTTCACCGGCGAGGTGTGGGCCATGCCGGAGGGAACCATCGCCTTCGCCCGCGAGCCGCTCCTGCGGGTCACCGCCCCCATCATCGAGGCGCAACTCGCCGAGACCTTCCTGCTCAACGCCATCGGGTTCCAAACCCTCATCGCCTCCCAGGCGGCCCGGGTGACGCTGGCGGCCGCGGGACGGTCCTGGGTGGACTTCGGGGCCCGCCGCGCCCACGGGGTCGACGCCGCCCTGGGGGCGGCCCGCAGCGCCTGCCTGGCCGGGGCGGCGGCCACTTCTCTGGTGCTCGCCGGGCGGGAGCACGGCCTCCCCGTGACCGGCACCATGGCTCACTCCTACGTACTCTCCCACCCCTCGGAGCGGGAGGCCTTTCTCTCCTTCGCCCGCGCCTTCCCCGACGACGCGGTGTTCCTCATCGACACCTTCGATACCTTCCGGGGCGCCCTTCTCGCCGCCGATGTCGCCCGCGAGTTGGCCGCCGAGGGGATCAAGGTGGCCGGAGTGCGCCTCGACTCCGGAGACCTGGTCGAGCTGGCTCACGGCGTCCGAGGCATCCTCAACGGAGCCGGCTTCCCCGGCATCCGCATTCAGGCCTCCGGGGGCCTGGACGAGCACTCGGTCGCCCGCCTCGTCGCCGCCGGGGCCCCCATCGACGGTTTCGGCGTGGGCACCCGCCTGACGACCGGCGGCGACGACCCCAGCCTCGAGACCATCTACAAGCTGGTGGAGAACCAACGCGGGCCGCAGATGAAGACCTCCACGGGCAAGGCCACCCTGCCCGGCGTCAAGCAGGCTTACCGGGTAGAAGAGGCCGGCATCCTCCGCGCCGACACCATCGCCCTGGCCGGCGAGACGGGCGTGGCCGGGTGGCCCCTCCTCCACCGGGTGATGGCGCAGGGGCGGCGCCTGGACCCACCCGAGCCGCTGGCAGCCGCGCGGGAACGCTGCCGGGCCGGTCTGGCGTCACTGCCGGCGCCCCTCCGCTCACTGGCGGACGGCGCCGCGCCGCCGGTGGACATCTCCCCGGGCCTGGCTCGCCTCGCGCAAGACCTCGCCGTCGGGCGCTGAGCGGCCCCGTCCCCCCGCGAGCCGGGCCGACTCCACTAGATTCAGCCTCCCCGCCGCGCCCCGAGGAGCGTGCCATGGAAACCACAACGTCCGATCCGTCCCAGGAGAAGCCTGCCGCCCCCTCCCGCTCATGGCCTCCCGCCCCGGCCACCCCGGCCGCCGGCGGCGTCGAGTCGGTTGCCCGGGCGGTGCTCCAGGCCAACCAGCGGGAGTTCCTCAGGGCGGCGCGCGGCCAGCGCTTCGCCTTCGCCATCACAAAGTGGCTCTTCCTGGTCGTGTTCCTCCTCGCCCTCGGGGCGGCGATCGCCACCATCCGCCTCGCCACCGACCTCCCCGAGGGGGGTTACAACTGGGCCCATGCCGGGGTGGTGGGCGGGGTCGGGGTCATGGCGGCGCTCCTCTTCCTCCTCCTGCTCTACGTGCGGCCCCTGGCCGCCCTCGAGCGCAACGCGGTGGTGCAGTCCTTCCTGACCGTGGTGGTCAACTCCTACTGGACCCGCCTGCTCTACGTGAAGGGGGCGACCGACATCGACGTCCATCTCGAGGACGCCACTGCCTACACCGTGCAGCACCTCGGTGCCCTCCTCGACCGCCAGATCTTGGGGGGCAGCCGTTACGTGGACATCGTGCGGCGGGCCCAGGAGGAGGCCGGCCGGGATCCAGGCGCCTACGCCTCCCCTTTGTGATTCGATGAGAGGCCCGGTCGCGCCCCTGGTGGCGCTCGCCCTGCTGGCAGCCGCCTGCTCCACCCCGCCCGAGGCCGGGACCAGCGTCCCCCCGACCGGCACCGGCGCCACGACGACCACCACCACCAGCGCGACTGCCGGCACCACGACGGTGGCCAGCACGACGACCACTATCCAGCCGACCACCACCACCGAGGCAGTCGACGTCCGCCACCTGGCGCACTCCGTGCTCATGATCGGGTTGCCCGGCCCCCAACTCGATGAGAGCACCGCCGACCGCCTCACCGCCGGGGCCTCGGGGATCATCCTGTTCGCCGGCAACATCGACGGGGCCGGGCAGCTGCGCTCGCTCACCGGGGAGGCCGCCTGCGCCGCCGGTGGGCCCCTGCTGGTGGCCGTCGACCAGGAGCTCGGGCCGGTGGCCCGCCTGCGGGGCCTGGTCACCCCGCTCCCCACCACCGCCGAGGCCCTGGCCATGTCGCCGCTGGAGCTGGAGCTCACCGGCCAGCTGCTGGGCGAGGAGATGCTTGCTCTCGGCATCAACGTCGACCTGGCCCCGGTGGTCGACGTGGTCCAGGGGCCCAACCCGGTGCTCGTCGACCGGCACCTGGGGGGCGACCCGGAGCTGGTCGGCGAGCTGGGATCCGCCTTCCTGCGGGGCCTGCAGCAGGCGGGGGTCATCGCCGTGCCCAAGCACTTCCCCGGCCACGGCCGCTCCACCACCGACCCGCACGGCGCGGTCACCCGCATCGCTGCCCCCATCGAGGATCTAGGGGCGGTTGACTTCCTCCCCTTCGAGGCGGTCATCGCCGCCGGGGCCGCGGCGTTGCTGGTGGGCCACCCCATCTACGAGGCCATCGACCCCAGCCTCCCCGCCAGCCTCTCCCCCGAGGTGCTGGCCCTGCTCCGGGATCGCTTCGGCTTCGCCGGGGTGGCGATCACCGATTCCCTGAGCATGGCGGGGGTGGCCGCCGGGCGGGAGCCGGGCGACCTGGCGGTGCTCGCCCTGGCCGCCGGCGAGGACCTCCTGCTGGTGGTGAACCCGGCCCAGGTGGAGGAGATGGTGGCGGCCATCGTCGCCGCCGTGGCCACCGGCGACCTGCCCCTGGAGCGCCTCCAGGAGGCATCGGCGCGCGTACTCCGCCTGGCCGGGTCGGCGGCGCCTATCGCCTGCCCGGCCTGAGTCCCGGCTCGACCGGCGCGTAGGATGAGTAGCCGAAGGCACCGATGCAACGCGACCGAAGACTGTCCGCCGCGATCTGGCTCCTCACCACCGCGCTGGTGGCCGGAGGCGCCCTGCTCGCTTATCACCTGGTCACCCGGGTGCCCGAACTGGCCGGCCGCGCCGACCCCGCCGGCCTCTACACCGACCCGACCCTGCTGTTCACCGACCCCGGGCTCCTCGGCACGGCGGTGGAGGCGCGGGTCACCGAGGCGGTACGGGCTTGCATGAAGGAGGCCGGGTTCTCTTATCGCGGCCCGGCGGTGATCGAGGGATTGGCCGGCCTGCTCGACCCCGCCGTCGACGGCTACGGGATCGCCGCCGGCCCGCAGGTGGCCTCGCCCCGGCTGGGGGCCGGTGGGCCAGGCACGGGCGCCGGCGATGCCTACGAGACAGCGCTCTACGGGACGGGGCTCGCCGACGCGGCAGGGGCCGGCGCGGGGTGCGCCGCCGCCGGCCGGGCGGCCCTCGACGATGCCCTGGCCGCCCTCACCTCCCTTCCGTACTCCATCGAGCAGTTGGAGGCCGATGCGTTGGCCCACCCTGCCTACGTCGCCGCCCTCGGCGAATGGTCGGCCTGCATGTCCGGGCGTGGTTACCAGGCCGCCTCTCCCGACGAACTGGTGGCCGCTCAGGCGGCCGCTCTGGCCTCCGCCTCCTCCGACGAGGCGCGCGCCCTGGCCGATTACGAGCGGCAGGTTGCCGCCGCCGACTTCGCCTGCCGCGCCGGAACGCTCGACCGGGCAGTCGGCGAGGTCGCTGCCGACCTGGCCCCGACCTTCGTCGAGCGCAACCGGCAGCAGTTGGAGGTCCTCATACCACCCTCCAGCCCAGGGGTCGGGCTTGCCGAGGGCCTGGGCACCGGCGACGTCCAGGTGACGCTGCGCTGGTCGTCGGCCGTCGACCTGGACCTCTCGGCGACCGACCCGGCCGGCGACCTGGTCTCCTACCAGACACCCACCGTCGCCTCCGGGGGGCAGCTCGACCGCGACGCCAACTACCCGTGTGAGTCCGCCACAGCCTCGCCGGTAGAGAACGTCTTCTGGCCGCCCGGGGGCGCCCCGCCCGGCTCCTACCGCGTCACGGTGAGCTACCGCACCGGCTGCCTCACCGAGGGCACCCAGAGCTACGAGCTGACGATCCGCCTGGACGGCGAGGTGGTCGAGCAAGTTCGCTCCACGATCGAGCCCGGGCAGGAGATCACCATCGACCTGGCCTACGAGGGCACATGACCGCGCCGCCGCCTCCCCCGCCCCCGCCGCCCCCGGCCCCAGAGGCGCCTGCCCCGCGCCGCCGGCTGGGCCGCTTCCTGCGGGCGGCCGCCCTGGGCACCTGCACCGGCGGGGCCGTCGCCGTCGCGGTCGCCTACGCCATGACCGGTTCCATCGGGCCGCCCCCACGGGCCGCCGACGTCTGCCACGAGGTCGGCGCGGAGCGGCTCGCCACCCCCTATGCCGAGGTGAACATCGGGGTGGTCTGCACCGACATCGACACCGACCTCGGCCTTCCCTTGGGCGGGGCGGACGGCTTCGAGGCGGTCCTCAAGGCGCCGGCCCCGCCGGCGGGTCCCTCCACCGTGCACCCCGGCTACCTGGTGTGGGAGAGCGACGGCTGCTCGGCCCCGGTGCTCGGCCGCGGGCCTTTCGACTTCTCGTTGGCCTGTTACCGCCACGATTTCGGGTGGCGCAACCTGAAGGCCGTCCATACCGACGGGGTGCCCGTGTGGACGGTGGGCAACAAGGACCGGGTGGACGCCGGGTTCCTGTGGGACATGCGCACCCGCTGCGCCTCCCTGTCGCCCATCTTGCGCATCGGCTGCGACACCACCGCCCGGGTGTACTACACCGCGGTTCGGCTCAACCCCTCCGGGGTGCAGGGCCTCCCCTGGCGGGAATAGGCGGTGTGCCGAGCCACCGGTGGGCCGGGCCTGCACCCGGTAGGCTGCACCTCGGCTAAGGCGGTGGCATGAGCAGCAAACCCCCGGGGGCCGCTCCCATCGACGACACCCTGCGCTGGGTCGTCACCGGCTTCCGTCTCGTCGCCATCGCCTGGATGGGGGCACTGGTCGGCGCCACGCTGGCCACCGACCCGGGGGCACGGCTGGCGGTGGTCGGCGGGACCTACGGGCTGGCGCTGGCCTGGACGGGGCTGACCGTGGCCCACGCCATGAACCCCCGCTGGTTCCGGACCGCGGCCTGGGTGCTGCCCGACGGGATGGTGGCGCTCTGGGTATCGATCTCCCCCTTCGTCGCCGGCTCCCGCGACCTGTTCTTCGGCAGCTACCCCCTGTCCTGGATCCTCATGGTGGCCTACGCCGGCGGCCCCTGGCCGGCTCTCGGGGCAGCGGCGGTGATGGCCGCCGGGCAAGTGGTGGGGGCCTTCGGTGAAGCGGGGCGCACCGCCACCCAGGTGGCCGGGGACATCGGCGTGTTCGTGGTGGCGGCACTCGCCGCCGGGTGGGGAGTGACCGCCCTGCGCCGCTACGACCAGGCCCGCAGCCAGGCAGTGGAGGCGCTCGAGGAGGAGCGGGCCGCCCGGCGGCGGGCCCACGACCGGGCCGAGATAGCCGCCCATCTCCACGACTCGGTGCTGCAGACCCTGGCCCTCATCCAGCAAGACCCGGCCGACCCCCGACGGGTGGCAACCCTGGCTCGCGGCCAGGAGCGCGAGCTGCGCCAGTACATCGAGCAGATCGCCTCACCCCACGCCCACAGCCTGCGGGCCAACCTGCGGCGCACGGCCGGAGAGGTCGAGGATCTCCACCAGATCAAGGTGGACATGGTGGTGGTCGGCGATTGCGAGATGGACGACCGGCTCGAGGCTCTCGTGCAGGCCGCTCGCGAGGCCCTCGTCAACGCCGCCCGCTACTCCGGGGCCGACATGATTTCGCTCTTCGGCGAGGTGAGCGGGGAGGCGGTGGCCATCACCGTGCGCGATCGGGGCCGCGGCTTCGACCCCGGCCGTCCCGGCGGCGGCCGGGGCATCGCCGAGTCGATAGTGGGCCGCATGCAACGGCACGGGGGGACCGCCGAGGTGCGCTCCCGTCCCGGGGAGGGCACCGAGGTCGACCTCCACCTGGGCAGGGCCGATGGCTGAGGCCGGCCGCCGACTGCGGGTCTTCGTGGTCGACGACCACGCCCTCTTCCGCGCCGGGGTGCGGGCGGCCATCGGCGGCGAGGTGGACATCGTCGGCGAGGCCGACGATGTCGATCCGGCGATCGAGTTGATCCGCGAGCGGGCCCCCGACGTCGTCTTGCTAGACGTCCACCTTCCGGGCGGGGGCGGGCACCGGGTGGCCCGGGAGGTGGGCCGCACCAATCCCGGGGTGCGTTTCCTGGCGCTGTCCGTCTCGGATGCCCCCGAGGACGTGGTGGCAGTGATCCGGGCCGGGGCCTCGGGGTACCTGACCAAGACCGCCACCGCCCGCGAGGTATTCGAGGCGCTGCGCCTGGTGGCCGCCGGGCACGCCGTCTTCTCGCCGCAGCTGGCCGGCTTCGTGCTCGAG
This sequence comes from uncultured Acidimicrobiia bacterium, assembly GCA_964354255.1. GTDB lineage: Bacteria > Actinomycetota > Acidimicrobiia > Spongiisociales > UBA11373 > VGBK01. Next base: position 19,150 of record CAYGYX010000026.1, read on the forward strand.
ACCTTCCCCTCCGTCGACGTGGCCGCCGTCGACCCCGACTTCGACCGGCTCACCCCTCGCCAGCGCGAGGTGCTCCGCTACATCGCCAAGGGCTACACCTACCGGGAGACGGCCGAGGCTCTCTCCGTCGCCCCCAAGACGGTGGAGACCCACGTGTCCGAGGTGCTCCGCAAGCTGCAGCTGTCCAACCGCCACGAGCTGACCCGCTGGGCGGTGGACCGGGGGCTGGGGTAGGACCGCCGGGGTCGGGGACGACGCCTGCGCCCCCGGCGACGCCCGCCGTTCAGTCGCCGGCGCGCAGTCGCGTCCAGGCGGCCGAGGCCGGGCGCACCGTGAGCCACGTGAGGGCGGTGACGATCACCGCCGAGGACAGGCACCACAGGCAGGTGGCGCCGATGACGAAGGGCTCCAGGAAGGTCAGGTAGATCGAGAGCCCGGTTCCGGCCACCGCTCCGATGAACAGGGCGACCCGGGCCCAGTCGGCCAGGCTGCCCGACCCGCGGCGGGCCACCGCCCAGGAGAGCAGCACCGCGCCGTACCCGGCCACCCCGATGATCCCCACCGGGACGCCGAGCACCCGAGCCCACTCGCTCTGCTGTACCGCGTTGCAGTTCCCCACCGGGCCGCACACCGCCCCGGAGCCGCTGCTCTCGACGACGGCCAGGTAGACGGCGACTGCCAGGCCGGCCAGCGCCAGCAGGGGGACGGCGATACCAGGAGGCCCGGCTTCCTCCTCCCGCCGAGCCGCCCAGGCCATCCCCGCCAGGCTGAGCACCATCAGGATCAGCACCGCCACCGCCAGTGAGTTCGCCGCGGTATCGCGTCGGAAGCGATCCCAGGGGGAATCCCCGCTGTCCGGCAGGATCCGGCCCGGGGTGGTGGCGGCAGCCGTGGTGGTCGTCGTCGCCGGCGTCGTCGGGGTGGTGTCGGGCGCCGAGGAGGTCGTGCCCGGTACCGTGGTCGTGCTCCCCACCGGCGGCGTGGTCGTGGTCGGCATCGTCGTGGTCGTCGTGGCCGGCGCGGTGGTGGTGGTCGCCGGCTCGGCAGGTATGCCGGCCAGGATCTCCGGCAGTCCGGCCAGGTCGGGCCAGTCGATGCCACCCGAGGCCAGGCCCTCCTCGATCATCCCGGGAAACTGCTCGGGTATCTCTGCCGAGCCCACCAGGTACCGATCACCGACCACCAGCCGGGGCACCCCCCGGCGCTCCTGGGGGATGGCGAGGGCCTCCTCCGCGGCGTCGTAGAAGTCCCTCCCCACCTGAATGTCGCGGTTCACCAGCAAGATCTCCAGGGTGCCGTTGGTGGCCAGGTAGAAGGCCGCCTGCTCTCCTAGGGACTCGTCGTAGTACCACTCCGGCTCCCCGCCGTACTGGGGGAACCACACCGGCAGGAGCAATTCGTTTATGACGTACTCGCAGGCCCCGCAGGTGGGGGAGTAGAAGAGGACTGCCCGCACCGCCCCCGTCTGGGCGGCGGCGGCGGGAGCGCTCGCCGTCGCCGCCGACAGCAAGAGAGCGACCGCGGCCAGGCGTCTCCGCACCGGCTAGCCCTCCTCCCGCCTCACCGAGCAGATATCGGGCAGGGTCCGGTAGCGCTCGGCGAAGTCGAGGCCGTAGCCCACGACCCACACGTCGGGGATGTCGAAGCCCACGTACTCCACCGGTACGTCGACCTGGCTGCGGTCCGGCTTGCGCAGCAGGGTGCAGGCGCGCAGCGACGCCGGGCCGCGGGCTCCGAGGAGGCGCAGCAGGTAGGCCAGGGTGCAGCCGGTGTCGATGATGTCCTCCACCACCAGCACGTGGCAGCCGGCGATGTCGTGGCGCACGTCCATGAGCAGGCGCACCGCCCCCGACTCGGTGCTCTCCCGGTCGCCGTACGAGGAAACGGCGATGAACTCGACCCGATGCCGGATGGTCAGGTGGCGGGCCAGGTCGGCGAGGAAGATGAAGGATCCCTTGAGCACGCCGATCAACACGAGCTCGTCAACCCCGCCGTAGTCGGCATCGACGCGCGCCGCCAACTCGGCGACGCGAGCGGCGATCTGCTCCCGGGAGATGTGCAGGTCGAGGGTGTCGGCCACCGGTGGCAGGGTAGCGGCACCCGGGCGGGCCGCCGCCGCCTCCCGGCTTGACAGCCTCGCCCGTCCCTGGGAGAGTCCCCGACGCGGAGACCTACATGAGATTCGAGACGCCAGAAGGGTCCTGCTGACCTCGGTCGCCGGATCCAGCCCGCCCGGGCGCTGAGCCCGCGCTGGTCGTCGCTCTCCCCTCCCCCCGCCGTGCCCCGACGCGCGGCCATCCCTGAGGAATCCCATGATCCCGGTCCGTGCCTACCTCAGACTGCTCCGCACCTACCTGCGCCCCCTGCGGGCCCGGGTGGCGCTGCTGAGCGCGCTCTTGCTCGCCGGTATCGCCTGCCAGGCGGTGAACCCGCAGCTGATCCGCGCCTTCATAGACCGGGCCACCTCCGGCGCCGCCCTGGGCGGGCTGCTATCCCTGGCGGGCGGCTTCGCCGCCCTGGCCGTGAGTCACCAGGTCCTCAACGTGGCCGCCACCTACGTGGCCGAGCAGGTGGGCTGGCGGGCCACCAACGAGTTGCGCGCCCACCTGGCCACCCACGTCCTCCACCTCGACATGGGCTACCACAAGGGGCACACCCCGGGGGAGCTGATCGAGCGCATCGACGGCGACGTGACCACGCTCTCCGAGTTCTTCGCCTCCTTCGTCATCCGGGTGCTGGGCAACCTGGTGCTGGTGGTAACGGTGCTCGTCTTGCTCTGGCGGGAGAGCGTCTGGGTCGGCCTCACCATGACCGGTTGGGTCGTCCTGGTGCTGGCCGGCATGCTTTCGATCCAGACGGTGGCCCTGCCCTGGTGGAAGGCGATGCGGGCGCGCAGCGCCGAGTTCTTCGGCTTCCTGGGCGAGCAACTCGCCGGCACCGAGGACGTCCGGGCCAGCGGCGGGGTGTCCTTCATGATGCACCGCTTCACCCGGGTGATGCGGGCCTGGCTCCCCGAGCAGGTGCGGGCCCGCATGGGGTTCGCCGCCCTGTGGGGTTGGAGCATCCTCACCTACCTGATCATCGGCATGGCCCTGGTCTTCTGGCTGGGGTGGCAGGGCCTGCAGGCCGGCACCCTGACCATCGGCGCGGTCTACCTGGTCTTCTACTACAGCGACATGATGCGCGAGCCGCTCGAGCAGATCCGCCAGCAGATGGAGATCCTGCAGAAGGCCGGGGCAGGCATCGCCCGGGTGCAGGAGCTGCTCGGGGTCACCTCCCGCCTGGGCGAGGCCGGGCAGGCCGGCCTGCCCGCCGGCCCCCTGCCCGTGGAGTTCCGCCGGGTCAGCTTCGCCTATCAAGATGACCAGTCCGACGGCGAGACGGTGCTCGACGGGGTGGACCTCCGCCTGCCCGCCGGGCGGGTGCTGGGGGTGCTGGGGCGGACCGGGAGCGGCAAGTCCACCCTGGCCCGCCTGCTCACCCGCCTGTACGACCCGGGTGAGGGTGAGGTGGCGGTGGCCGACACCCCGCTACCCGAGGTGGCCACAACCGCCCTGCGCGCCCGCGTCGCCATGGTCACCCAGGAGGTGCAGCTCTTCCGGGGGACGGTGCGCGACAACCTGACTTTCTTCGGCCCCGGCGTCCCCGACGAGCGCCTCTGGGAGGTGCTGTTCTCTCTGGGCCTGGGCGACTGGGCGGCGGCCCTCCCCGCCGGGCTCGACACCGTGCTGGAGACGGGCAGCGCCGGGCTCTCCGCCGGCCAGGCGCAGCTGCTGGCCTTCGCCCGCGTGTTCCTGCGCGACCCGGGCCTGGTGATCCTCGACGAGGCTTCCTCGCGGCTCGACCCGGCCACCGAGGCCCTGATCGAACGGGCGGTGAGCCGCTTGCTCTCCGGGCGCACCGGGGTGATCATCGCCCACCGGCTGACCACCGTGGAGCGGGCCGACGACATCCTCATCCTCGAGGCCGGGAGGGTGGTCGAGTGGGGTGAGCGCTCGGCCCTTACCGCCGATCCAGGCTCGCGTTTCTCCGGGCTGCTGCGCACCGGCATGGAGGAGGTGCTGGCATGACCGCCGGCCGCCTTCCCACCGCCCGGACCGGGGCGAGCCTGCTTGCCCGCCAGAAGGGCCGCTGGGCGCTTAACGCCCTGATCTGGGTGGCCATCTACCTGATGCCGGTGATCCCCGGGCTGATCACCCAGGCCTTCTTCAACCGCGTTTCCGGCGCCGACCCCGACGGCCCGGGGGTGCCCCTGCTCGTCGGCCTCCTCGCCGCCTACGGGGTGGCCCGCATCACCGTCATGTTCTGGGGCATGTGGGTGGACATCCATTTCCGGTTCCGTAACACGGTGCTGCTGCGGCGCAACCTGTTGGCCCGCATCTACGAGCGGCCCGGCGCCCAGGCCCTCGCCGAAACCCCGGGCGAGGCGATGACCCGCTTCCGGGAGGACGTCGAGGAGGTCGACGAGACCGTCAGCTGGACCGTGGACCTCGCCGGCATTGCCGGCTTCCTCCCCGTCTCGCTGGCGATCATGGCCTCGATCGACGCCCGGGTAACTGCCTTCGTGGTGCTCCCCATGATCGCGGTGATCTTCCTGGCCGCCCGTGCCCGCGACCGCATCCGCCGCTACCGGGAGGCCGCCCGGGCGGCCACCGGCCAGGTCACCGGGGCATTGGCCGAGATGTTCGGCGCGGTGGCGGCGATCAAGGTGGCCGGGGCCGAGCAGCCGATGATCGACCACTTCCGCCGGCTCAACGACTCCCGCCGCCAATTCCTGGTGCGCGACAAGACCCTCACCCAGATCCTGGAGTCGCTGTTCTGGAACTCGGTATCGATCGGCACCGGGATCATCCTGGTGGTAGCCGCCCGGGCCATGACCGCGGGGAGCTTCACCGTGGGCGACTTCGCCCTGTTCGTCTACTTCCTTGGGTTCGTGAGCGAGGCGGTGTGGGTCCTGGGCATGTTCATCGCCCGTTATCAGCAGGCCCGGGTCTCTCTGCAGCGCCTGGCCACCCTGCTGGCCGGCGTCCCGCTCGGGCGATTGGTGGAGGCCCACGACCTGCACCTCACCGGGGACCTGCCCGATCCCGCCGGGGACACCGGAGAGGCCGAGCCCCTTCGAGAGCTTCAGGTGGAAGGCCTCACCTTCCACTACCCGGGCACCGACACCGGCATCGAGGACGTCTCCCTGGTGCTGCCGGGCGGGTCCTTCACCGTGGTGACCGGCCGCATCGGCTCGGGGAAGACGACCTTGCTTCGGGCCATCCTGGGCTTGCTGCCGGCCGATCGCGGCACGGTGCTGTGGAACGGGGAGCCGGTGGCCGATCCGGCCTCGTTCTTCGTCCCGCCCTGCGCCGCCTACACGCCGCAGGTTCCCCGGCTGTTCTCGCTGAGCCTGCGCGACAACCTGCTGCTGGGGCGCGCCGACCCCGAGGAGCGCGTCGAGGAGGCGGTCCGCGCCGCGGTGCTCGAGCCCGACCTGGCTGCCATGCCCGCCGGGCTGGCAACCATGGTGGGGCCGCTGGGGGTGCGCCTGTCCGGAGGGCAGGTACAGCGGGCGGCCGCCGCCCGCATGTTCCTGCGTCGGCCGGAGCTGCTGGTGGTAGACGACCTGTCGAGCGCCCTCGACGTCGAGACCGAGCGGCTGCTCTGGGAGCGGCTCGTGGCCGAGCGGGCCGGCGCCACCAGCCTGGTGGTGTCGCACCGCCGCCCGGCGCTGCGCCGCGCCGACCGGATCGTGCTGCTCGAGGACGGCCGGGTGGCGGCGGTGGGCACGCTGGAGGAGCTGCTCGAGGGCAGCCCCGAGTTCCGCCGCCTCTGGGAACGGGAACCGACCGGGGAGTAACGGGGAGCCGCCGACCCGAGTGCTGCGGCACCTATTGAGCGCGAGCGGGATAGCGGCTGAGACGGCCGGCTCCTCATGGCTTCGGTGACCGCACGGTATCGGTCAGATGGCCGCAGCCTGGGGTGCTGCCTGGCAATGTCACCCCCGCTCGGATCGATCTCTCCCCCGCCCCAGCGGGGGAGATGCCCGCAGGGCAGAGGGGGCAGCCTCCCACCCAGGCCTCGCCGGGTGCGGCCCCCACCCCAACCCTCCCCCACCGCCGTGGGGGAGGGAGAAATACCCTGGGCTGCGGCTATCACACTCGGGCTGGTCCGCCGAGTGCTATCCGCGGGTTCGGTTCGTGTCACATCCGCTTGGTATGTAAGTGGGGTGACAGTCGGAGTTGCGCTTGTTACGCACCGGCCGGGTCTGCCGGCTGCGGTGAGCTTGTCGGATGGGGGCCTGGCCGACGAGTTCCGCCGGGCGTTACGGGAGTCCCGCCGCTGGGAGGCCCGTCAGGCGGAGTTGCTGGCCGAGGCGGAACGGCGGAGGGTGGCCCGCCGGGAGGGGTATGCATCCACCACCGCCTGGCTGATAGCGCTGTCGGGGGAGCCTGCGGCAGTGTGCCGCAGCCAGATCGCCGTGGCCGCCGCCCTGAAGGACATGCCGCAGACGAGAAAGGCCTTCGCCTCAGGTGAGGTTTCCGAGTCGAGGGTGAAGCTGTTGGCTGGGGCGCAGGCTGTGGCGCCGGAGCAGTTCGCCCGAGATGAGGCGGCTCTGGTGGCTCAGGTTGCCGCGGCTCCCCCCGGCCGCGCACCCCAGGTGCTGGCCGAATGGAAGCGGCACACCGATCCCGCAGGGGCCGAGGCCGAAGTGGAACGGCTGCACGCCCTGCGGGCCTTGTACTTGTCTACGGCCTGGTCGGGCATGGTGCATCTCAACGGTGACTTGGACCCCGAAGCCGGTGGGGTGGTGCTGGCAGCGATCCGCTCGCTGGCCGAGCCGGCCGGCCTGGACCCGGCCGACACCCGCAACCCGGCCCAACGCCGGGCCGACGCGCTGGCCGAGATCTGCCGCCGCTATCTCGACGGTGGCCCGGGCACCAGCCGCCGCCCTCATCTGACTATCACCGTGCCCTGGGACGCCCTGCAGCAAGGTCACGGTGTGGTGAACACCGAAACCGGGCCCATTACGGCGGAATCCGCCCGCCGGCTGGCCTGCGATGCCACCATCTCCCACCTCTCCTTGGACCAGGACGACAACCCGACGGCCGCCGCCGAGGCCCGGCGCGTCATCCACCCTTCCCTGCGCCGGGCCCTCGAAGCGCGGGACCAGCACTGCACCCATCCCGGGTGTGACATGCCTGCCCGCTGGTGCGACGCTCACCACGTAGTCCACTGGGCCGACGGCGGCAAGACCCAACTCCCCAACCTGCGCTTGCT
>CAYGYX010000027.1:0-21411 GCA_964354255.1 uncultured Acidimicrobiia bacterium
GGTGCTCAGGCCGGGCTCGGGGTGCCGACGAGCATGCCGTTGAGGAGCACGTCGACGATGGTGCGGTACACCTCGGCCGGGGAGAGGCCCTGGTCCTGCAGGGCGGAGTAATCGAGGAACCCGGTAACGACCTCCCAGAACAGGATCTCCACCACCGACCGCTTCAATCCGGGGCGGATGCGGCCCTGGGCCTCGGCGCCCGAGTAGAGCAGGTCGAAGAGGGAGGCAATGGCCCGGCGCTCCCGGTTGCGGATGGTGCCGTGGGCGTCGGGGTAAGCCTTCTGGAGTTCGGCCATGGCCGGCTGGAGGCCGGCGGGGAGGGCGGTCATGACCTTGCCGATGCGAGCCAGGAAAGCATCGACGTCGGGGCGCGGCTCTCGCCCGAGATCGGCGACCAGCGCTTCGAGCGACTCAGCGAGGTGGAGGAACGCCGCCCGCACGAGGCTCTCCCGGTCGCCGAAGTACCGATAGACGGTGACCCGGGTCACCCCGGCGGCCTCGGCCACCTCGTCCATCGAGACCCGCCGAACCCCGCGGGCGACCAGCAGGTCGCGGGCGGCCAGCAGGATGCGCTGCCGGGTGGTTCGCTCAATTCCAACCATCTGATACGATCGTAACGGTAGATGTAACATCTGTCCACCATGCGCCGCCCGGCCGCGCGACGGCGCCGTTGTGGTGACATGGTGGGCAGCCACCGCCGACGCTGTGCAGGAGACATGTTCGAGAGACTCGGCCACCTCGTCATCCGCTTCCGCTTCGCCTTCCTCATCTTCTGGATCGCCCTGGCCGCGATCTGCTACCTGTTCGCTCCCACCCTCGAGGAGGTCGGCAAGTCCGATGAGACCTCCTTCCTGCCCGACGAGAGCGAGTCGCAGGAAGCGGGGCTGCTGCTGGCCGAGGCCTTCCCCGGCGACTCGTCGCCCGGGCAGGCCACCCTGGTGTTCTCCCGGTCCGGAGGCCTCACCGACGCCGACCGGGAGTACATCGCCGGCCTGCCCGCCGCCATCATCGGGCGGGGAGCACCGGCAGCCCTGGCTACGACGGTGGTCGAGGTGGTCACCGCCGAAGCTCGACCCGAACTGGCGCCCTGGTTCCGCAGCCCCGACGGCGTGGCCGAGATCGCCCAGGTGAACCTGTCGGTGGGCGGGTTCGAGCGAACCGGCGGCGTGGCGGTGCGGGAGCTCCGCGCTCTGCTTGCCACCACCATGCCGGCGGGGCTCCAGGGCAACGTCACCGGTCAGGCCGGCATCGGCGCCGACTACCTCGATGCCGCCCTGAAGGCCACCGACCGCACGACGGTGGTCACCCTCGTCCTGGTGGTGCTCATCCTGCTCGCCATCTACCGGGCGCCCCTGGCCGCTCTGGCCCCGCTGCTCACCATCGGGATCGCCTGGGTGGTGGCCCGCGGCGTGCTCGGGTGGGCCGCCCAGGCGGGCTGGCAGGTTTCCTCCACCCTCGACACCTTCATGGTGGTGCTGGTGTTCGGGGTGGGCACCGACTACTCGATCTTCCTCATTTCCCGGGTGCGGGAGGAACTGGCCCACGACGAATGGGCCGGGGCGGCCCGCCGCGCCGTGGGGCGCATCGGCGGGGTGATCACCGCCAGCGCCGCCACCGTCATCGTCGGCCTCTCGGCGATGTCGGTGGCCCGCTTCGGGATGATCCGCAGCGTGGGGCCGGCGCTGGCCGTGGCCATCGCGGTGACCGTGCTCGTCGGCCTCACCTTGACTCCGGCCTATCTGGGGCTCTTCGGCCGTTTCCTGTTCTGGCCCTTCCACCGGCACTTCCGCTCCCACGACGGACGGCGGGGCCCCTGGGCCGGGCTGGCCCGGGGCATCACCCGCCGGCCCGGGGTGGTCACCGCGGCCTTGGTGGTGGCCCTGGCCATCCCGGCGCTGGCCATGCCCACCCTGCGCTCCGATTTCAACCTGCTCGAGGAGCTGCCCTCCACCGGCGACGGGCGTACCGGCTACCTGGTGGTGGGGGAGCACTTCGACCAGGGACAGCTGTCGCCGGTGACGGTGCTGGTCCAGGCCCCGGGGCGCGACCTGGCTTCGCCCGAGTCGCTGGCCTTGCTGCGCTCGACCCACGACCTGCTGGCGGTGATGCCCGGCGTGGCCAGCGTGACCAGCCTGGTTTCCCCCGGCGGCGAGGGCGTCACTCCGGTGGGCTTCCGGCCGTCGGTGCAGCTGGCCGACATGGCCGAGCAGCTGCTACCCCAGGAGGGCGACCCCATCGCCGCCCTGCAGAGGCTCCTGGAGGAGGACACCGAAGGGAGCCTCGCCGGCGCCGCCGCCTACATCACGGCTCTGGGCGAGGCTTTCCCCGGCCTGGCCGATGTTCCCGCCTTCGCGGCGTCGCTCGACGACCTCGATGCCTTCGGCGGGGCGGTGACCCTGCTGCGCGGCGCCCTGCGGGTGAGCACCCAGCTGGAGTACGTCGCCGCCCAGGTGTCCTCGGCGGCCGCGGCTGACGACCCGGCCGCCCAACTGGTTGTCCTCGAGGGCTACCTGGGTGAGCTGGCCGCCGCTTACCCCGAAGTCGAGGGGAGCGACGCCTACCGCGACGCCGGAGCCACGCTGGGGGCCATGGCCGACTACGGAGTCAACGCCCAGCTGGGGGGACGGCTGGCTGCCTCCCTGCGGTCCCTGGCCGGCGAGTTCGCCGACCGGCCGGATGCCTACCTCATCAGCACGATGGTGTCGTCATCGACACAGGGCCAGGCGCTGCAGCTGATGCTGGAGCAGCCGCTCTCCCGGCTCCCGGGGGAGATCACCGCCCTGGCCGCCGAGTTCGAGACCCGGCCCGACTTCTTCTTGCCCGCGGGGCTCTCCACGGACGGCGAGGACGAGGTGGCCCAGCTACTGAGTTCCTACCTGTCGGCCGATGGCACCGCGACCCAGTTCCGGGTGATCCTGGCGCAGGATCCCTACGACAACGATGCCATCGAGTTGATCCCCGGGATCCGAGCGGCGCTCGCCGGCCAGACGCCCGCCTACGGGGCCGAGGCTCGTATCCTCGCCGGCGGCCAGACCGCGGCCTACGCCGACATCCGCCAGACCATCGGTGAGGACTTCTGGCGGGTGGCCGCCATCACTGTGGCCGGCATCCTGGCGGTGCTCATCGTGCTGCTGCGGGCTCTGCTCGCCCCGCTCTACCTGGTGGCCACGGTGCTGCTCTCGTGGATGGCGAGCCTGGGGCTGGCGGCGCTGCTCTTCCAGGACCTGCTCGGGCACTCCGGGGTCAGCTACTTCCTGCCGCTGATCGTGTTCGTGCTGCTGGTGGCCCTGGGCTCGGACTACAACATCTTCCTGATGAGCCGGGTGCGCGAGGAGAGCGACCGGCTGGGCGTCCACGATGGGATCCAGGTAGCCTCGGCGCGCACCGGCACCGTGATCACCTCGGCCGGGGTCATCCTCGCCGGCACCTTCGCCGCCATGGCCATCGCTCCGCTGCGCATGTTGCTGCAGATCGGGGTGACGGTGGCACTCGGGGTGCTCATCGACACCTTCGTGGTGCGCAGCATGCTGGTGCCGGCCATCACCGCTCTCTTCGGCAAGTGGGCCTGGTGGCCCTGGCATCGGCGGCGGCTGCGGCCGGCTGAGGCCATGGCCGACGCCGCCGGGGAGGCCGTGTCGAAGGGTGAGTGAGCGGTCGGCCGGCCGGGCGCTCAGCCGCCGCCGACGAGCCGATCGAAGAGGATGCCCACTCCGTAGGCGGCCCCGCCCCCGATGGTCGCCACCAGCAGGTTCTCGACGGCCGCCCGTATCGGCTGGCCGCGGGTGGCCCAGGTCTTGACGGCGCCGACGGCCAGGAGCCCGGCCACGGAGAATCCCGCCGCGACGAGCAGGGCGGTGCGGGCGCTCCCGATGAAGGCGAAGGGGAGCACCGCCGGCAGGGAGCCGGCGGCGAACAGCAGGCCGGATAGGTACATGGCCACGTACGGCTTGCGGCGCTCGGTCTCGACCACGCCGAACTCGAGGGTGGTCATGACGTGCAGCAGCGACCGGTCGTCGCGGCCGAAGTAGTCGACCACCTGCTCCTTGAGGTCGCCCTCCAGCCCGATGCCGCCGAGTAGGTCCCTCAACTCATGGAGCTCAGCCTCGCGGTGGTCGCGGATGTGCTTTTGCTCCAGGCCGATCTCCCCCTGGAACACCTCATCCTGGGACTTGGTGGCCATGTACTCGCCGGCCGCCATGCTGATGGCCCCGGCCACCGCCCCGGCGATGCCGGTGAGCAGCACGTTGCGGGTGGAGAGGCCCCCGCCGACCACCCCGGCCACCAGCAGGAGCATCGAGACCAGGCCGTCGTTGGCCCCGAGGATGGCGTCTCGGAGGTAGGGGCGGTTGCGGCCCAGGTGCTCGGTGAAGGACGGGCTCCGCTGGTAGCCCGGCTCGGTGGTCACGAGTGGTGAGTGTAGGGCCGGTGGTCAGCCGGCGAGGTCGCCGAAGAGAGCCCAGGAGGGGCCATCCAGGGGAGGGATGAGGCGCGGCCCGGCGTTCCCCACGGCCACGACGGCGAAGCGCCGGAGGACGTCGACGGCGAGGAAGCTCGAGGCGCCGTAGGTGCCGCCGTCGTGCCAGCAGGTCTCGGTGGGCCGCCTCCGGTGGTCGCGGGTGCGCAGCATCCAGCCCAGGCCCACGGCGGCGAAGGGGAGGCGTCCCCGGTGGAACGGGCGCCGGGCCAGGTCGAGCGTCTCACCGAGCGTGCCCTCCGGTGGATCGAGGCAGGCGCGAGCGAAGGTGAGGAGGTCGGCCGCCGTGGAGCGCAGCGCGCCGGCCCCTTCCAGAGCGCCGAAGGTCCACGGCGGCGTCGGCCTGCCCTTGCGGAAGCCGGGGACCGGGGCGCTGTTCTCGCCGCAACCGCCGACCGCGGTTGCCCGCATGCCGAGAGGGGCCAGCAGGCGCTCCTCGACCAGGGCGCCGTAGGGGCGGCCGCCGGCCCGGGCCAGCAGGTGCCCGAGGAGGCCCATGCCGAAGTTGGAGTAGCGAGACCGGGGCCGGCGGGGACGGCGCGTCTTCGGGCCGAGGCTGGCGAAGACCTGCTCTTCGGTGAGGCGGGCGTACGGGTCGGCGCTGCCCCTGCCTTGCCGGATGATGGCCAGCGGGAGCCGGGGGAGGCCGGCGGTATGCGTCGCCAGGTGGGCGAGGGTGGGTTGCAGGTCGAGTGCGGGCAGTCGGGCAGCCGCCGGGTCGGGGAGATGGCGCCCGATCGGGTCGTCGAGCCCGACCTCGCCCCGCACCGACATCTCGGCGAGCAGCAGCCCGGTGAAGACCTTGGTGATCGAGCCGATCTCCCAACACAGCGAGGCGGGATCAGGCTCCGCCTCCAGCGAGCCGAGGGCGGTCACCTCGGCCCGGTCTCCCGCGAGCACCCCGACCACGATGCCCGGCACCTTGCGGAGGGCGCGGGCGAAGTGGCGGGGCACGGGGTCCATGGTGCGACCACCCTACTCGGCCGGTAGGGAGTGGCTCGTCGGTTGGAGAGGCGAGTTGATCTCAAGGAGGCGGCCGTCGGGGTCCCGCAGGTGAGCGGTGCGGATTCCCCAGTCGGGGTGATCGGTGGGGCCCACCACGCCTCGTCCCCGGGCCGCGGTCATGGCTTCCCAGGCCTGATCGACGTCGGCCACGCCGAAGACCAGGCAGACGGCATCGCGAGCCGGCGCGGCCGGGGGCAGGTCGGCGGTCCCGATGGTGGCGGCCATCTCGGCGGCGTCGAACAGGGAGATGCCGGTGGCGCCGGTGCGGAAGTCGGCGTAGGTGTCGTGCTCGGTGCCGAAGACGGCTTCGAGCCCCACGACGTCGCGGTAGAAGCGGTAGCACCCGGCGAAGTCGCGGACGAGCAGACGGGTGTAGTCGAACCTGGCGTCCATGCGGGCAGCCTCCCTGGTCGGTGGACGGGATCGGATTGAAGCAGCCGCAGGCGCGTAGCCTCGGGCGCTGGGCGGGCGGCGACTGCCGGTCCTCAGGTTGGGGCGGCGGCGACGCTCCTCTCGTACAGGACCAGCTCGAACCCGGCCGGGGTGGAGCGCCGTCCGACGTCCACGAAGCCCAGGCTCTCGTAGAAGCGGCGGGTGCGCCGGTTCCACGCCGGGGTGTCCAGTGTCCACCGCTGGGCCTGCGGGTAAGCCTCGAACAGCAGGGCCATGACCTGCCGCCCGATGCCCCGGCCGTGCCAGCTGGGGTCGAGGAAGATCCGGCTGAGCTCGCAATGGGCGGGGCCCGCCCGGAGGACGATGGCGCCGCCGGCGACCTGCCCATCGACGACGACGGCGTGGTACTCCCCCCAGCCCATCGCCTGCCCCTGCCAATCCGCCGAGTCGTAGCCGGGGGGCCCGCCCGGGCCCGGGGCGCCGACGGCGAGGTCGCTGTCGAAGGCTCGCCGCGAGATCTCCGCCAGCGCGGCGGCCTCCTCCAACCGGGCCCGGCGCAGGGCGACCTCCGGGCTCGTGGTCACCGGCGCAGGGCGGCCGGGGCGCCGGCCGGCACCGCCGGATGGTTAGGGGCCACCGGGGCGACGGGCCGGTAGGGCTCGCCCGGGGCGGGCCGCGGGTCGGGGTCGCCGTGGTTGGGCCACATGGCCGCCGCCCGTTCGGCGAGGGCGGTGATGGTGAGCGAGGGGTTCGACCCCAGGTTGGCGCTCACCGCCGCCCCGTCGGCCACGTGGAGGCCGGGGTGCCCGTACACCCGGTGGTAGGGGTCGATCACCCCGGTCTCCGGGTCGGCGCCGATGGCGGCGCCGCCGAGGATATGGGCGGTCATCGGGATGCCCAGCAGCGACTCGTTGATGCTGGCGGCCGGTGTCCCGTCGAGGGCCTTCGCCGCCGCCCGGGCGGCCTCGTGGGCCACCGGCAGCCAGGTGGGGTTGGGCTGCCCGTGGCCCTGGGCGGAGGCGATGCGGGTCCCGAAGGGCCCCTGCTTGGTGAACAGGCGCAGGCTGTTGTCGATCGACTGCATCACCAGCAGGATCACCGAGCGCTCCGACCAGTGCCACACCGACAGCGAGCGGCCGAAGTCGATGGGGTGGCGCAGGGCCGTCACCAGGAAGCGCAGGGGCTGGGGAAGGCGCCCTTCGCCCTTCACCAGTATCGAGGCGATCAGTCCCATGGAGTTGCTCCCCGGCGGGTACCGGCACGGTTCGATGCGGGTGTCGGGCTGGGGGTGGATGGACGAGGAGATGGCCACCCCCCGGGAGTAGTCCACGTCGCGGCGCTTCGCCCCGGCTCCCAGCAGCGACTCGGAGTTGGTGCGCACCAGGTAGCCGAGCCGGGGGGAGAGGCGGGGCAGCCGTCCCGCCGCCTGCAGACGCAGCAGCAGCCGAGTGGTGCGCAGCGCCCCCGCCGCGAAGACCACCTGTCGGGCGGTGAAGGCCTGCCGCCGCTTGCGCACCCACGCCCCGGGTCGCTCGGTGGTCACCCGGTAGCCGTCGCCCGTCTCCTCCAGATCGACCGCCTCGTGCTCGGGGAAGACCCTCGTCCCCAGCGACTCGGCCAGGTACAGGTAGTTGCGGTCGAGGGTGTTCTTCGCCTCGTAGCGGCACCCCACCATGCACCCTCCGCACAGCTTGCAGCCGACGCAGTCGGGCCCGGCCCCGCCGAAGTAAGGGTCGGGCACCCGCTTCTCCGGCTCTCCCAGGAACAGCCCCACCGTCGTGGGGGCATGGGTGTGCTCGACCCCGAAGTGGCGGGCGACGGCGGCCAGCACGCCGTCGGCCGGGCTGTCGGCGGGGGCCTCGGCCCTGCCCAGCATGCGGCGCGCCTGGTCGTAGTGCGGCGCCAGTTCCTGTTTCCAGTCGGTGATGTGGCTCCACTGGGGATCCGCGAAGAAGGCGTCGTGCGGCTCGAGGAGAACCGCGGCGTACATCAGGGAGCCGCCCCCCACCCCGGCGCCGGACAGGATGAGCGCCTGGCGGAGCAGGTCGATGCGCTGGACGCCGCGCAGGCCCAGGGAGGGCAGCCACAGGAAGCGCCGCAGGTTCCAGTTGCGGCGGGCGAAGTCGTCGGGCCCGAAGCGGCGCCCCGCCTCGAGCACGCCCACCCGGTAGCCCTTCTCCGCCAGCCGGAGCGCGCTGACGCTGCCGCCGAACCCGCTGCCGATGACAAGGACGTCGAAGTCCCCTGGCTCTCTCATGCCCGCATTGCCTCCTGGCTCGGCGCGCACTCTATTGCCTTCCGTCCCCGGGCGGCGAGGCGGAGGTCCCCGCATCCCGCCCCCGAGTTGTGACTAGCGTCCCTGGCGCCGCCTCGCGGAGAGGCGGCATGCTGGCGTCGACCCCCCGGAGGTGAACATGGTGGCCAGGCGCAGTTGGGCGGAGCCCTGGAAGATCAAGATGGTGGAGCCGATCCGGATGACCACCCGGGAGTACCGGGAGGCCGCCATCCGGGAGGCGGGCTACAACACCTTCCTGCTCCAGTCCGACGACGTCTACATCGACCTGCTCACCGACTCGGGCACTTCGGCCATGTCGGAGAACCAGTGGGCAGGGCTCATGCTCGGCGACGAGGCCTACGCCGGCAGCCGCTCCTACCGCCACCTCTGCGAGGCGATCGAGGAGGTGTACGGCTACCCCGAGACGGTCCCCACCCACCAGGGGCGCGGCGCCGAGCACATCCTCAGCCAGATCCTCATCGAGCCCGGCGATTTCATCCCCGGCAACATGTACTTCACCACCACCCGGTTCCACCAGGAGTACGCCGGCGGGCGCTTCGTGGACGTCATCATCGACGAGGCCCACGACCCGGCCTCCACCCATCCCTTCAAGGGCAACTTCGACCTGGCCAAGCTGGCGGCGGTGGTGGAGGAGCACGGGGCGGACAAGGTCCCCTACGTCTCCAGCGAGACCAACGTGAACATGGCCGGCGGCCAGCCCATGTCCATGGAGAACATCCGGCAGGTCTGGGGCTTCTGCCGGGAGCGGGGGATCCTGGTGATGCTCGACGCCACCCGGGCGCTGGAGAACGCCTGGTTCATCAAGCAGCGGGAACCGGGCTACGAGCACCGCAGCGTCGCCGAGATCCTGCGGGAGCTCTGCTCCTACTCCGACGGGGCCACCGTCTCCTCCAAGAAGGACAACCTGGTCAACATCGGCGGGTTCCTGGCGCTGCGCGACCCGGAGCTGGCCCGGCGGGCCCGGGCCCTGCTGGTTGCCTTCGAGGGGCTGCAAACCTACGGCGGCATGTCGGGGCGGGACATGGAGGCGCTGGCCCGGGGGATCCGGGAGATGGTGGATGGCGACGACCACGTGCGCGCCCGGGTGGGCCAGGTGGAGTACCTCGGCAACCTGATCGCCCGGGCCGGGGTGCCCATCGTGGTCCCGATCGGGGGGCACGGCGTGTTCCTCGACGCCCGCACCATCCTGCCGCACCTGCCCCAGGATCAGCTGCCCGCCCAGGCGCTGACGGCGGCTCTGTACGTCGACTCCGGGGTGCGGGCCATGGAGCGGGGCATGGTCTCGGCGGGGCGCAACAAGGAGACCGGTGACCACAACCGGCCCAGGCTGGAGCTCGTCCGCCTGACCATCCCCCGCCGGGTGTACACCCAGTCGCACATGGACGTGACGGCCGAATCGGTGGCGGCGGTCTACGAGGAGCGGGCGAAAGTGCGGGGCCTGCGCTTCACCTACGAGCCGCCCGACCTGCGCTTCTTCCAGGCCCGCTTCGAGCCTATGTAGAGGGGTGAGGGGAAGCCGACCCGCGGTCCCGGGCCGCCCGCCGGGGCGGCCCGCCCGCGTCGGGGGTGCCTCAGGCCATGGCTTCCTGGAGGTCCGGGCCGGCGGGTTGCGGCGGAGGCGATCCTGCGGCGAGAGCGAGGCAGTCGGCCAGGTGGCCGGCGAGGCCGTCCCGGGTCACCGGCTTGCCGATGTGCCCGTCCATGCCGGCATCCAGGCAGCGCCGGCGGTCGTCGGGCAGGGCGGCGGCGGTCATCGCCACGATCGTCACCGGCGCACGTCCGGAGCCGGCCTCCCAGGCCCGGATCCCCCTGGTCGCCTCGATGCCGTCCATCTCCGGCATGGCCACGTCCATGAGGACCAGGTCGTAGGGGAACCTCTGCACCGCCCGCACGGCCTCGCGCCCGTCGGCTACCACGTCGACCCGGGCACCGAGGTGCTCCAGCATCAGGCGGGTGATGCGCTGTCCCACCGGGCTGTCCTCGGCCAGCAGGAGCCGACGGCCGGCCAGGACCTGCTCGGCGGAGGAATCGCCGTGGTCGCTGGCCGGGGCGCCGCCGCCGCTTTGGAGCACGTCGTAGAGGCTCGAGCGGCGGATGGGCCGGCGGAGGCGGGGGAGGGGGGTCCGGTTCTTGGGCACTGCCTCGGGCCCGGTGAGGAGGACGACCCGGGTCTCCGGGGACAGGAGCGGGGGAGGCCCCGACTCGCACAGCTCGGCAGAGACGAGGAGGACCGTGTACGGCTGCTCGGCCTCGGCCGCCCGGCGCTGGAGGACGGCCGCTTCGGCGAGCGATGGGCAGCCCGCCACCTGCACGCCCCAGGGGCCGGCCAGGGCGGCGACCTGGCGCCGGATGGGGGGGTTGGGATCGACCACCAGCAGCCGCGGCGAGGGCTGGATGGGGGGGTAGCGCCGGTCCTGGCCGGGATCGGCGGCCCACCCGATGCGCACGGTGGCCTCGAAGGTGGAGCCCTGCCCCACCTCGCTTTCCACCGAGATGGTGCCGCCCATGGCCTGAGCCAGGCGGCGGGAGATGGCCAGCCCGAGCCCGGTGCCGCCGAAACGGCGGGTGGTCGAGGTATCGGCCTGGGTGAACGTGTCGAATAGGTGCTGGAGCGCCTCGGTCGATATCCCGATGCCGGTGTCGGTGACGCGCAGCACCAGCATGCCGCCCTCGGGGTCCGGCTCCGCCATGGTCGCCGCGACGGTCACCTCTCCGCCGGGGGTGAACTTGACGGCGTTGGACACCAGGTTGGTGAGCACCTGCCGGAGGCGCGCCGGGTCGCCGACGACCCGCTCGGGCATGTTGGGGTCGATGGCCGAGGTGAGCACCACCCGCTGGTCCTGGGCGGGCAGGGCGAGGAGGTCGAGGACGTCTTCGACCAGCTCGGGCACGCCGAACTCGGTCTCCTCGAGATCGATGCGCCCCGACTCGATCTTGGAGAAGTCGAGGATCTCGTTGATCAGGGCCATCAGCGTCTCGGCGGAACGGCGGGCCGTCTCGACGTAGTCCCGCTGCTCGGGGTCGAGGCCGGTGTCGAGCAGCAGGCCGGTCATGCCGATCACTCCGTAGAGGGGCGTGCGGATCTCATGGCTCATCAGGGCGAGGAACTCGCTCTTGGCCACCGAGGCCTGCTCGGCTTTCTCCCGGGCGTAGAGGAGGCTCTGCTCGATCTCCCGCTGCGCGGAGATGTCGCGGAACAGGAACACCATCCCGATGACCTCGTCGCCTTCGCACACCGGGCTCAGCACGCACGACACGGGCAGGTGCCTGCCGTTGGGGCGGATAAGGAGGGCGTTCTCGTCGCGGTAGACCTCCCCGGCGCGGACCACGGCGAGGGATTCGGTGCCGTCGTCGGGGAGCGGCGGCTCCCCGGGGGAGTGGACGCGGAACCAGCCCATGACCGGCTGGCCGGCCATCTGGTCGGTGGTGAATCCCAGGTAGCGCTCGGCGGCGGCGTTGGCTCTGTCCAGCCGGCCCGCGGTGTCCAGCACGCAGAGGCCGTCGCTGACCGAGGCGATCACCGACTGCAGGCGATCCCGCTCGAGGGCGACCTCCGTCTCCGAGGCGTGCCGCAACGAATCGGCGAGCAACTGCATCTCACGCGACGAGAGCGATAGCGACCGCTCCAGCAGGTAGCGGTTGCGGTCGGCGTCGCGATAGGAGGCTCCGACGGCGTCGAGGAAAGGCCGCCAGTCCACGGCCGAAGGCGGCTGCTGGTGGTTGAGCCCCAGCTTGTGGAGCTGGCGTTCGAGCAGGCGCGTCACGGGACGGCCTCGGCCAGGGTGGTAAGGGTCATCGTCTGGTTGTGCAGGTCGCAGACGCCGGTCTCGGACGGGGCGAGCTCGCCGTAGGAGTAGAAGCCGACCTGGCGGATGCCGGCCGGCAGGGCGCCCACCGTCGCCTCGACCTCCTCGTCGGTGCGCTCGCCGAGCACCAGGCGCCGGCCCACGCAACTGATGGCCACTGCCAGTTCGGGGCTCTCCCCGCTGCGCCCGGCGGCCACCACCGCCGCCTCCTCGGCTCCGCCTATGAGCCGGTCGGGGGTGGACTGCATCAACTGGGCACTCCAGCCCTCGGGGATGTCGCCGGCGAATACCAGCGCCTGCGCCTCCTCATCGATGGCCAGGATGGTGCGCACCAGGGCCCCTTCGCTCTCGCCGTCGGGGGTGATGGCCAGGGGGAAGAGGAGGCCGGTGGCGGGAAGGCCTTCCGCCAGCTCGCCGAGGTACTCCCGGTACAGCGCCAGGGCGGGCTTGCCGTCGAGCTGGTAGAGGACGCTGCCCTGGGAGCGGGTCACCCGGCGCTGGGGGCCGAAGATGCCCCAGCCGCCGCGAGAGCCGTGCCCGGCCGTGAGGCCTTCCCCGTAGAGGCCGACGGCGGCCACCCGATTGGCGCAAGGACGGCCGTCGTCAAACACCCAGGTGCGCTCGAAGCGAGGCCCGTCGCCGGCCAGGCCGCCGGTCACCACCACCCCTTCGCCGACCACCTGGTTGATGCCGGCCACCAGGGCGCTGCCGTTGACATCGATCCCCTTGGAGAGCACGAACAGGGCGCGCAGCGACGGATCGGCGAGCTCCCGGGCAATCTGCTCCCCGGCCGGACGCGAATCCGGGGCGGAGTCGATGGCGGCCGATGCCGACCTGACCAAGCCCCGGTCGAGGTGGACGAAGGCGGCGCTGATCGAGTCGTCCAACACCCGGCGGCCGTGGATCTCGCCGGCGGTCGAGCAGCCGACCACCACCGAGGTGGGGAAGGCCCGGGCCAGCTCCTCCAGGGGCTCGGGTCGGTCGGCAAAGCCGGGAGCGGCGAAGACGAGCACCAGGGTGGTGGGCGAATCGAGGTCGGGGAGCGGGGCCGACCAGCCTCGCTCGGGGCGGAAGGCCCGGGTGTCGACGTGCACTGAATGCCTCCCTGGTGGCGGCGGCCGCGGAGCAGGGGGCAGGCGGCTCCCCACCCCCGTTGGTACATCGGACCCGGGGGGCCGGTGGTTGAGCCGGTCGCGGCTGCCCGAAGAGGCCCACCCGGGGGGAGACGGCCGGCGGAGGGGGCGCGCCGCCGGGTCTCGGGGATTCCGGGAGCCGGGGAGGAGGCGTTGGCTCGGCCGCGACCGAGGGTTGCGTGGCCTCGGCCGCCGAACATAGAGTTACTCACTCGAGCGGGAGGACACGTGCGACGCGGCCTGGTGATCGTGGCGGCCCTGGGCCTGCTGGGGTCCGCTTGCGGGGGGGCAGGCGAAGAGGCCGGCACCACTCTGGACGCCACCGGCGGGACCACCGCCATCCCCACTCCCGGGCTGCCGGTCACCTTCACCGGGGCCGACGGGATGGAGACACGGGTGGAGGACGCCACCCGCATCGTCACCCTCAGCGGGGACATGACGGAGATCGTGTTCGCCCTGGGTCTCGGGGACAACATCGTCGGTGCCGACCTCTCGTCGGTGTACCCCGAAGAGGCCCGCGCCAAGCCCAAGGTGGGTGTCGAGTTCGTGCTGGTGGCCGAGGGCGTATTGGCCCAGGCCCCCACGGTGGTGATCGGTGACGAGGACGCCCGGCCCCTGGAGGCCATCGACCAGATCCGTCAGGCGGGGGTGCCGGTAGTGATCTTCCCCCGCTTCATGGGACTGGGGGCACCTGCCGAGAAGATCCGGGCGGTGGCTCAGGTGCTCGGGGTCGATGAGGCCGGCGAAGCCCTCGCCGCTCGCGTGCAGGAGGAGATGGACGCAGCGGCCGCCCTGGCGGCCGGGATCACGGCGCGGCCCAGGGTGGCGCTGGTGTACGTGGCCAGCGCCGACACCGTCCTCATGCTGGGCCCCAACTCGGTGATGGACGGCCTTCTGGAGGCGGTGGGTGCAGTGGATGTGAGCCCTGCCGCCGGTTCCGACGGCTACGCGCCCCTCTCCGCCGAGGCTCTGGCGGCCGGGGACCCACAGGTGATCGTCACCGCGGAGCGGGGCCTGGAACGGTACCTGGACGGCATCGAGGGCTTCCTGCAGCTGCCCGGCATCGGCGAGACCACGGCGGGCCGGGAGCGGCGGATCCTGGTCTACGAGGATCTCTTCCTGCTCGGCCTCGGGCCCCGCACCGGGCAGCTGCTTGCCCGGTTGTTCGCCGATCTCCATCCAGAGGCGGCCTCGTCATCTTGAACCGGCCGGTCCCGAAAGCCACCTCCGACGGGGCCGCGTCTGGCGGCGGCGCGAGGAGCCGGCGGGTCACGGCGCTCTTCGCCGTCCTGCTGGCCCTCCTCATTGCCGGGGCGGTGGCCTCGCTGGCGCTCGGGGCGGTCGAGGTGGCGCCGCCGGCGGTGGCGCGAGTGGTGCTGCACCACCTCGGCCTGGGAGCGGCGGAAGGTTTCACCGTGCAGGAGGACGCGGTGGTCTGGTCGATCCGCCTGCCCCGGCTGCTGCTCGGGATCGTGGTCGGAGCGGGCCTGGGGGTGGCCGGGGCGGCGCTGCAGGGGGTGTTCCGCAACCCGCTGGCCGACCCCCAGCTGATAGGGGTTTCCAGCGGGGCCGCCTTCGGCAGCACCGTCGGCATAGCGGTGGCCGGAGGGCTGTTGGGCGGCCTGGCCGGGCCGCTGGGCGGCTTCCTGGGCGGCCTGGCGGCCGGGGCGCTGGTGTACTCGCTGGCCCGCCATCAGGGGCGCACCGAGGTGGTGACCATGGTGCTGGCCGGCATCGCGGTGGCCGCCGTCGGCATCGCCGGCGCGGCCCTGGTCGGCTTCGCCGTCGACCGCCCCGAGCTGCGCTCGGTGGTGTTCTGGTCGCTGGGGAGCCTGTCGGTGGCCACCTGGCGGTTGTTGGCGATCACCACCCCCTTGGTGGCAGTGGCATTGGTGGCACTTCCCGTGTTCGCCCGGCGGCTGGACGTGCTGCTCCTGGGCGACCGCGAGGCGTACCACCTGGGAGTGGAGGTTGAGCGGGTGCGCGGCTGGGTGCTGGGCCTGGCGGTGCTGGGGGTGGCGGCCACCGTCAGCGCCGGCGGCGTCATCGGCTTCGTGGGCCTGCTCGCCCCGCACGCGGTGCGCGTGGCGGCCGGGCCGGGCCACCGGGTGGTGCTGCCGGGGGCGGCGCTGGCCGGGGCAGTGCTCGTCGTGCTGGCCGACCTGGCCGCCCGCAGCCTGGCCCCTCCGGTGGAGGTCCCGGTCGGCCTGATCACCGCGGTGGTCGGCGGGCCGGTGTTCCTCTGGTTGCTGCGACGGACCCGGACCCAGCACGGGGGCTGGGGATGAGCGGCGCGGTGCTCATCGCCGAGGGCATCAGCCTCAGGGTGGACGGGGCCACCCTGGTCGACGACGTGACCCTCTCCGTGTCGGGGGGGGAGCTGGTCGGAGTGACGGGCCCCAACGGTGCCGGCAAGACTTCCCTGCTGCGCGTGCTGGCGGGGGAGGTACCGCCGAGCGCCGGGCGGGTCACTCTGGGCGGGGTGCCGCTGGCCTCGCTGCGTCCTCTCGAACTGGCCCGGCGCCGGGCCCTGTTGCCCCAGCACACCCTGCTCCAGTTCGCCTTCCGGGCCCTGGACGTGGTGCTCATGGGCCGCTACCCGCATCGCCATTCCTCTGTCGAAGAGGACATGTCCACTGCCCGCTCGGCGATGGAAGAGACCGACACCTCGTACCTGGCGGCCCGCCTCTACCCGACCCTCTCCGGGGGCGAGCAGACCCGAGTCTCCTTCGCCCGGGTTCTCGCCCAGGAGACACCGGTGGTGATGCTCGATGAGCCCACCGTGTCCCTGGACCTGCGCCACCAGGAGCTCGTCATGGGGGTGCTGCGCTCTCTGGCCGGTGAGGGGGCGGCGATCATCGCCGTGCTCCACGATCTCAACTTGGCGGCCCGCTATGCCGACCGGGTGGCACTCATGGACCGGGGACGGCTGGCAGCCCTGGCCCCCACCCGGGAGGTGCTCCGGGCCGGCCTCCTTTCGGAGGTATACCGCCATCCGGTGGCGGTGGTACCCCATCCCTACCTCGACTGCCCGTTGGTGCTGCCGGTGGGGAGCGTCTGACGGGCCCCCGCCGGTGGCTCGGGCGTCTTGCGGCCGGGCCCATGGGACGGAGTTGGAGACGACTATCCCGGCGGCGTGCTCGGCTCCCGATCGGCCGTCTGCCGTGCCCGGAGGGCCAGGATGAGGGCGGTTGCCGCCGCGCCGAGCAGGGCACCTCCCGCCGACCAGGCGAGGGGGACTGGGCGGCGCCAGATCTCGAAGGTGAACGGCTCGGGCAGGCCGAAGCGGTCGGCGAGTGAAGCGCCGAGGAGGCCGGCCAGGACGCCGGCCGTCACCAGGTAGGGCCACGCCGAGCGCAGCGGCCGCCGGAAGACCAGCGCGGCGAGCAGCCCGGCCAGCGCTCCCATTGCGGCCAGGACCGCCAGCCAGGCGGCCGAGCGGCCGAGGAACTCGAGCACCAGGCGCAGGGGGAGCCACACGGCGGCTACCTCCCGGCCTTCCTCGCCCGCTTCTGGGCGCGCAGCAGGGACACCTTGGCGAAGTCGTCCACGTCGGCCACGCAGGGCCAGTCGGCGGCCCGCCGTTCCCAGCCGGGCGGCCCCGCGCCCAGGCGCCGCCCGATCACCGCCACCAGGATGCGGGCCTTGGACTCCCCGAAGCCCGGCAGGGCGCGCAGGCGGCGGTGGAGGTCGTCCCCGTCGGCCGCCGTCTCCCAGAGGTCGCCCGCCTGCCCGCCGTGCTCCTCGACCAGGTGGCGGCAGAGGTCGCGGCAGCGCCGGGCCATGGCGGCCGGGTAGCGGTGCAGGGCGGGCGGTCCCGCGAAGGCCTCGACCAGGCGCTCCTCCGGCAGGGCGGCGATGGCGGCGGCGTCGAGGCGGCCGCCCAGGCGCCGGCGGAGGAGCAGGGGCGACAGGAACGCCCGCTCCATGGGGTACTGCTGGTCCAACAGCATGCCGATCAGCAGGGCCAGCGGTTCGGCGGCGAGGAGGCGGTTGGCCTCGTCGTCCTCGGTGAAGGGGAGTGAGCCGGGCATCCGGGCCGCGACGGTAGCGGCCCCGCGAGGCGGTCGGGACGAGATGAGCGGGGACGGGCGGCTGCCGGCGGCGAGGCCGGCGGCCGCGCCCGGTAGGCTGCGTCGGGCGGCGCGCCGCGGAGCGGCGCGGTGGCGTCGAGGTAGACCGCGGGAGAGGCGGCCATGGAGGAATTCCGCAGCCTGGAGGACCTGCTCGATCTGCAGGTCGTCGACCTCGACATCGACCGCCTCCTGCACCGCCGCCAGTCGATGGAGGAGCTCGCCCTCTATCGGCAGGCCCACGAACAGGTGGCCGGGCTGGATGCTCGCCTGGCCGAGGCGGAGGGGCGGCTGCGCCAGTTGGAGCTGGCCGGCGACAAGGCGCAGGGAGAGCTCGACCTGGCCGAGCAAAAGCTGCAGCGGGAGGAGCGGCGCCTGTACGCCGGGGGCCTGAGCGCCCGCGACGCCGAGAACATGCGGCTCGAGGTGGAGATGCTGCGGCGCCACATCTCCGAGCGCGAGGACCACGTCCTGGAGCTCATCGACAGCCGGGAGCAGGCGGAAGCCGAGGTGGGGGCCTTGCGCGCGCAGCGGGCGGTGGCCCAGGCCGAGAAGGATCGCCTCGACGGCATCATCAAGGCCGAGTGGCGGGTCATCGATGCCGGCATCGCCCGGGCCGAGGCTCGCAAGCGCGACCTCGTCCCGCTGGTCGCTCCCGAGCTGCTGGCCCTCTATGAGGAGCTGCGCCCGCACAAGGAGGGGGTGGCGGTGGGGCGTCTCGCCGAGGGCGTCTGCGGGGGATGCCACCTGCGGCTCACCGCCGCCGAGCGGGTCCAGGTGCTCCGGGAGCACCCGCCCCGTTGCCTGCACTGCCGGCGGATCCTGGTGCCGCAATGAGCAGTGAGCGCCACGTCCTCCACTGTGATGGGGCGGCGCGGGGCAATCCCGGTCCGGCCGCCATCGGAGCGGTCGTCTTCGCCCCGGGCCGGGTGGAGCCGGTGGCGGCGATCTCGGAGCGAATCGGGCGGGCCACCAACAACGAGGCCGAGTACCGGGCGCTCATCGCCGGCCTGCAGGCGGCACTGGCGGCCGGGGTGACTCGCCTGCTGGTGCGCCTCGACAGCGAGCTGCTCGTCCAGCAGATGACCGGCGGCTACCGGGTGAAAGCCCCCGGGCTGAAGCCGTTGCACAAAGAGGCGGTGGCTCTCGTGGGGCGCTTCGCCTCGGTGGCCTTCGAGCAGGTGCCACGGGAGCGCAACACCATCGCCGACGAGTTGGCCAACGCCGCGCTGGACGGCTGACGGAGCGGGCTCAGCCGGACTCTGGCAACGGGAGCGGCTCCGCCGGGCGCGGCCGGTGATGGCGCCGGGTGCGCCACAGCATGCGCAGCGCCATCAGCACCAGGAACGAGGCGAACAGCGTGCGCAGCAGCGGGGCGTCGAGGGCCAGGGCGAGGCGGGCGCCGAGCCAGCCGCCGGCCAGGCCCCCCGTCCCGAGGAGCAGGGCGAGGCGCCAGTCCACCTGGCCGCGCCGGCTGTGGGCGAGGGCCGCCACCAGCGCCGTCGGCACGATCACCGCCAGCGAGGTTCCCTGGGCGAGGTGCTGCTCGAAGCCGTAGAGGGTGACGAGAGCCGGCACGTAGACGATCCCGCCGCCCACCCCCATCAGCGCGCCGAGGACGCCGGCGCCGAAGCCGATGACCACCAAGCCGATCACCCCGGCCCAGGAGGCGTCGATGGCCGCCGTGCCGGTGGCCGCCGCCCCGGGGCTATCGCCCTCCAGGAACATGCGCACCGCCGAGGCCAGCGCCAGGGCCACGAAGCCGCCGGCCAGCCAGACCTCCGGGATGCGGGCGAAGAGGCGGGCTCCCAGGTAGGCGCCGCCGATCGAGCCGAGGAGCAGGAAGCCGCCGGTGTCCCAGTCGATGCGGTCGGCGAGGGCCAGCGGTACCACCGCCGCGCTCGCCGAGGCGATCATCGCCGCCAGCGAGGTGGCGTGGGCCCGGTGCTGGGGGATGGCCAGGAAGAGCACCATGCCGGGCACCATCACCAGGCCGCCGCCGATGCCGAAGAGCCCGCCGAGGAGGCCGGCGGCGGCACCGAGCAGGGAGGCGGTGGCAACCTGCTGCACGAGTCGAAATGCTACGGCTCGCCGGGGGCGGCGGCGCGCAAGCGGGGAAGTACCGCCCGGCCGAGGAGGGCGATGGTCTCCTCCTGGTGCAGCGAAGTGACCTGGACGGCCACGATGTCGGCGCCTATCTCCTCGATGAGGGGGCGGTAGGCGGCCACCATCTCCTCGGGTCCGGACACGATCGGGTAGCGGCCGAGCACCTCGGCGCGGGGGAGGGCGTCGGCCCGGCGGCGCAGGTCCTCCGGGTCCACCGCCTGCAGGCGGCCCGGCGCCCGCAGCCCCCGCCAGGGGTGGAGCGCCTGCCAGGCCTCCTCGTCGTCGGCGGCGTGCACCGTCCAGCGGGTGGCCAGGATGGTGAGGGTGGGGCGCCCGGCGGCGGCGGCCGCCGCCCGGGCCGGGGCGACCACCTTGGCCAGCGCCTCCGCCGGGTCCTTGACGCTGGTGATGAGGCCGTCGGCCTTCTCGGCGGCGAGGGCCGCCGACTGCGGGCCCCCGGCGGCCATCCAGATGGGGACCCTCCCCAGCGGCGGGCTGTAGAGGCGGGCCCGGTCGGTGCGGTAGAACCGCCCGGGGTAGGTCAGCTTCTCCCCGTCGAGGAGGCGACGGATGATCTGCAGGGCTTCCCTCATGCGGTCGGCGCGCTCCCGGTAGGCGGGGAAGGGGAGGCCGAGGGGCCCTTCGTTCAGGTTCTCCCCGGTGCCCACCCCCAGTTCGAAGCGGCCCCCGGAGAGGCGGTCGAGGGTGGCGGCGGCCTGGGCCACCACCGCCGGGTGGAAGCGGAAGAGGGGAGTGACCACCCCGGTGCACAGGCGGAGCCGCTGAGTGGCCCGGGCGATGGCCCCCAGGGTGGCGAAGGCGAAGCCGGCGGCGCCGGAGTCGTCCACCCAGGGGTGGAAATGCTCGGAGACCAGCAGGCCGTCGAAGCCGGCCCGCTCGGCGGCCAGCGCGTGGCAGACCAGCGTTTCCGGCTGCCACTGCTCGTGGCCGCAGAAGTAGTAGAAGGCCGTCACCGCGTTCCCCTTTGCCGTCGCTCGCTGTCGCCCATGATCGCGTAACCCCGGGCGCAGCCCGGATCGTGGCGAAGCCGGCCGACCGTTCCCCTGGTCCCTGGGCCCCGGTCGGGCGGGATGGGGGGCATTCGGCCGTCCCGGTGGGAGGCGGCGGCACGGGCGCCCCCGGATGCCTAGTGTGCGCCCGGCCGGGGCCGGGCGGGGCGGCAAGGCCGCTGCCGGGCCGATGGCGTGTAGGGGGAAGCGAACGGAAGGGAGCCTGCATGAAGACCTGGCAGAAGTACGCGGCCGAGTTCTTCGGGACGCTGATCCTGGTAGGCGGCGGCACCGGGGCGGTCATCGGCGCCGGGCTGGGGGGCGAGGCCATCCTCACCGTCGGCCTCGGCTTCGGCCTGGCCCTGATGGTGGCGCTGTACGCCGTGGGCCGGGTGTCCGGGGGCCACTTCAACCCGGCGGTGTCGCTGGCCGCCTTCCTCGACCGGCGGATCGGCCTGATCGACATGGTCGGGTACTGGGTGATGCAGGTGGCCGGGGCCCTGGCGGCGTCGGCGCTGCTCGCCTGGGTCTACAGCCGCCAGTACGTCGGTTTCACCTACACCAGCCTGAACCGCGAGCAGGGTATCAACGAGCTGTCCGGGTTCTTCACGGAGGCGGCGCTCACCCTGGTGTTCGTGTTCGTCATCCTGGTGCTGGGCAAGAAGAAGGGGACCACCAAGTACATCGGCATGGCCATGACGCTCACTCTCATCCACCTGGTGGGCCTGGTGATGACCGGTGCCTCCGTCAACCCGGCGCGCAGCTTCGCCCCGGCGCTGGTGGGTGGCACCTGGGACGCGTTCTGGGTGTTCGTCGCCGGCCCGGCCCTGGGCGCCATCGTGGCCTGGGCCCTGTACAAGGTGATCGTGGAGGGAGACATCAGCCTGGGCGACGACGTGGTTGCCATCAAAGAAGACGTTGAGGACGAGGCGGACCGGATCGAGGACCGCATCGAGGAGCGCTTCGACAAGGACGACGACCGGGACTGAGCAGCCCGTCATTGGTTGTGCCCTCTGCGCCCGGCAGGTGCCGGGCGCAGAGGCTTGTGTGAGAAGCATTCCCTCCCCCGCGGCAGCGGGGGAGGGTCAGGGTGGGGGTTTCCTCAGCGTCGCGGC
>CAYGYX010000027.1:21511-26332 GCA_964354255.1 uncultured Acidimicrobiia bacterium
ATGAGGAGCATTCCCCCTCTGGGTTCGGCCCGGCGGGCCTCACCCGTCTTCCCCGCCCCCGCGACGGAGCCGCAAACCGTGTGAGCCCGCCTGTAAGCCGGATTCTGTGCCGGCCCGAGGGCCGGCGGCGGCCATCTGTCTAGGCCCGCCGTTGCCGGACGGGCTCATGCGGCCTACCCGGGACCATCGGGCGGGCCACCCGGTCCCTGCTCGGCCTTGCTCCCGGTGGGGTTTGGCGAGCCGCCGCGGTCACCCGCCGCGCTGGTGGTCTCTTACACCACCGTTTCACCCTTGCCTGTGCCGCCAAGGCGGCCATCGGCGGTCTGCTCTCTGTTCCACTTTCCGTCGGGTCGCCCCGCCTGGGGGTTACCCAGCACCGTGCCCTGTGGAGTCCGGACTTTCCTCGACGCCCGCAGGCGCCGCGGCCGCCCGGCGGGCTCACCTCATGAACGGTAGCGGGGCCGCCGCAGTCGCGCGGAAGCCGGTGAAGGTCGGGCGGGGCTGGCCCCGAGGCTCAGGGCTCGTCGAGGTGCTCTTGGAGGCTGGCCACCCAGCCGGCGGGGAGGTGCCAGTGCCGGCTGCCGGCCACCATCATCTCCAGGTAGGGCCGGGCGGGGCGATGCTCGCCGTCGGGGGTCTCACAGACGTGCACCACCACCTGGTGGCGGTGGCCCTCCCGGTCCATGGCCTGCGCGGTGAGGGCGACGCGTCCCTCCTCGGCCTGCCGGGCGTTCAGATTGGCCAGGCTGCCCTCGTCCACTGCGAAGACGGCTCCCCACACGCAGTTGCCGCCCTGGGGCTTCACCGAGGGCAGGCCCCCCTCGCCGTTGGCGATGGGGAAGTGGAGACGCCACTCGGGGAGATGGGCGATGAAGCGGAACTCGGCGCCGGGCGCCGTCACGCTCAGCCGGCTTGGCTCCATGTTCGCGTCGTAAGCGAAGTAGAGCAGCGCTCCTCCTCGTACGGTGCCGGCTGATTGTACCGCCGCCGGAGGGCCCCCGGTCCGGCCCGGGGGCCTTCACAGGAACCGAACAGGGCGTTGGCGGCGTCGTAACGGCAGACCGGTACAACGTGGCCGGCAACCGAAGGAGCCCGCGTGGCCATCTCCCTGCGCCATTGGCTGGACGACGAGCGGCCCTGGGCGGCCTATGCCGCCTGCCGCAACGCCGACCCGGGGCTCTTCTTCGCGGGGACCGAGGGGGGTGACACCCGCACGGCACAGCGCATCTGCGCCGGGTGCCCGGTGAACGAGGAGTGCCTCGATTGGGCGCTGATGGCCGCAGTGCCTTACGGGGTCTGGGGAGGCACCACCGAGCAGGAGCGTCGGCGCCTGCTGCGGCGCAGCGCCTGAGCCGGCCTCCCGGGCTCTCGAGTGCGGCAGAAGGGCGGTGCCGCCTCACCTGCCAGGAGCGCCCCTGGCTCATCGTCCGATCCGGCCGGGTCGGCCGTAATCACCGTGGCGCGCCAACGGGGCCGGCCCTCGGCGAGGCAGGAAGGGGCGCAGGCCGCCCGTGGTAGGCTCGCCGTGGTGCCGAGTCCTCCCTTCTGCGGGGGAGTGTGCTCTGGCCCGGTCCGTCGTAAGGAACACCGGAGGCCCTGATGGATTTCCGACTCACGCCCGAGCAAGAGCAGTTCAAGATGGCACTGCGGGCGCATTGCGAGAAGAACATCGCCCCGATCTCGCGGGAGATAGACGAGAAGGAAGACGGCATCCCCGACGAGATCATCAAGGGCCTGGCGGACATGGACGTCTTCAAGCTCACCCTGCCGGAGGAGTACGGCGGCTTGGTCCCCGGCGAGGAGATGACCTACGCCAACCTCGCCATCCAGGAGATCGCCCGCGCCGAGATGAGCATGTCGGTGCCGGTGTACACCCTGCTGTGCCTCGGCTGGGGCTTCCTCATCGGCCGGTACGGGACCAAGCAACTGAAGGACGAGGTGCTGCCCAAGGTGGCGTCGGGCGAGTACTTCGTCGGCATCAACGTGACCGAGCCGGGGGGCGGCTCGGACGTCGCCGGCATCAAGACCTCCGCCGTCCACCAGGACGGCCACTTCATCGTCAACGGCGAGAAGGCCTACATCAGCGGGCCGCGCGAGACCTTCGAGCAGCGCAACGGCGGGCACATCACGCTGGTCCGCACCGACCCGGCGGCGGCCCACAAGGGGTTCACCTTCCTCTACATCCCGGCCCGGCTGCCCGGCACCAGCTACACCGTGTACAAGGACATGGGCCGGATGGGGCTCTCCACCGGCGGCTTCACTTACAAAGACGTCAAGGTGCCCGAGTACTGCGTGCTCGGCGAGGTGAATCGTGGTTTCTACCTCAACATGGAAGGCTTCAACGCCGCCCGCGTGCTGGTTTCGGCAGCCTGCGTAGGCATGGCCGAGAAGGCGCTGGAGCTGTCGCGCGACTACGTGAGCCAGCGGGTGCTGTTCGGCCAGCCGCTGGCCAAGTTCGAGGGCATCTCCTTCGAGATCGCCGAGGACCACGCCAGCCTGGAGCAGCTCAAGCTCTACTTGCAGTACGCCGCCTGGGGGGTGGACCAGTACTACGCGGAGCCCGGCTTCATCACCCAGCGCGAGCTGAGCCGCATCATCTCCATCTGCAAGATGGAAGCGCCCATGCTGGCCACCAACATCGCCCGCCGGGCGATGATGCACCACGGCGCGTTCGGCTACACCAAGGACTGCCCGCTGGAGATGGCCCTGCGGGGCGCCATGTCCTACGTGGTCGGCGCCGAGGGCGGCTTCCACATCCAGAAGCTGATCATCGCCCGCGAGTACATCGGGGACGTGGCGGTTCCCTACCGTTAGGCCGGGCAGACCGGTGGACAGGTCGCCGGGTGGGCAAGGGCGGGTGGGTCCCTTGCCTGCCTGGCTTGTCTTGAATGGGTAGATGACCATGGAGAAAGTAGAGGTCGTCGTAGTCGGCGGCGGGCTGGCCGGGCTGGCGGCCGCCTACGTCCTGGCCGAGGCCGGCGTCGAGGTGCTGGTCGTCGAGCGGGGCGACTACTCGGGCGCCAAGAACGTCAGCGGCGGCCGGCTGTACCTGGAGCCGGTGCGGCCCTACCTGCCCGACCTGTGGGACGGCGCCCCCTTCGAGCGGCGGGTGGTCAAAGAGCGCCTGACGATGATGGCGCCGGAGTCCTCCCTCACCGTGGAGCTGAACGGCAGCCGCTTCCGCGGGCAGCCGCCCCACAGCGTCACCGTGCTGCGCGCCACCTTCGACCAGTGGCTGGCCGAGAGGGTGGGGGAGAAGGGCGCCCTCGTCATCCCCGGCTACCAGGTGGACGACGTGCTGATGCAGGACGGCCGGGTGGTCGGCATCCGCTCCGGCGACGCCGAGCTCCAGGCCGACGTCGTCGTCGCCGCCGACGGGGTCCTCTCTTTCACCGCCGAGCGGGCCGGGCTGCGCCGGCGACACGACCCGCAGAACCTGGCCGTCGGCGTCAAAGAGGTCATCGAGCTGCCCGAGGAGACGATCCAGGACCGTTTCGGCTTGCAGGCGGGCGAAGGCGCAGCCCAGCTCTACTTCGGCTCGATCACCGCCGGGATGTTCGGGGGCGGCTTCCTGTACACCAACCGCCGCAGCCTCTCGCTGGGGCTGGTGATCGGCATCCACGCCCTGATGGAGAAGCAGCCACCCGTGCAGCCCCACGATCTCATGGAGGCCTTCCAGAGCCGGCCCGAGGTGGCGGCGCTCATCGCCGGCGGGCAGCCGGTGGAGTACTCGGCGCACACCATCCCCGAGGGTGGCCCGGGCGGAATGCCCGGGCTGGTGGGGGACGGCATCGTGGTCGTCGGCGACGCCGCCGGGCTCTCCCTCAACCAGGGGGTCACCGTGCGGGGCATGGACCTGGCCCTGGTCTCCGGGGCGCTGGCCGCCCGGGCGATCCTGGCCGCCCGCGCGAAGAACGACTTCAGCGCGGCCGGGCTGGCCTCCTACCAGCAGGAGCTCAAAGCCAGCTCCGTCTACCGGGACTTCACCACTTTCCGGCACGTGCCCGCAGTCCTCTCCAACCCGCGCCTGTTCGAGGAGTACCCGCAGCTGGCCTGCGACCTGTTCGAGCAGATCATGTGGACCGGCGCGCAGCCCAAGGAGAAGATGTCCGCGACCGCCCGGCGGACGCTGCGCAAGCTGCTCCGGCCGAGCGTTGTCCGCGACCTGTGGAAGATGAGGAAGATATGACGACCGCGCGCCGGCCGGTGCTCGGCCCGGGAGGGCGAGCGAGTTGAACATAGAAGCCAAGCTCGGGTGGGACGTCTTCCAGGTGGACGCCGAGCAGCCGCACATCGTCATCGACCAGGAGATCTGCCGCACGCGCTGCACCGTCCGCTACTGCCTGCACGTCTGCCCGGCCAACCTCTACACGCTGGGCGACGACGGCCGCATCCTGGTGAACTACGAAGGCTGCCTGGAGTGCGGCACCTGCCTGATCGCCTGCCCGGAAGACGCGCTTACCTGGCACTACCCGCGGGCGGGCTACGGCGTGCAGTATCGGTTCGGGTGAGCAGAACGGGAGCGAGTGTGCACATCGTCGTCTGTGTGAAGCAGATACCGGACCTGGAGAAGATCCGCATCAAGGCCGACACGCGTGAGCCGGTGCTGGCGGGCGTGCCCGTTCGGCTGGGCGATTGGGACAAGTGCGCGGTCGAGGAAGCGGTCCGCCTCCAGGAGCAGCAGGCCGACGTCAAGGTCACCGCGGTGGCCATCGGCTCGCCCAAGCTGAAGGACACCATCAAGGAGGCGCTGGCCATCGGGGCGGACGAGGCCGTCATCCTGACCGACCGGGCCTTCGAGGGCTCCGACGAGGCGGGCAC
>CAYGYX010000028.1:0-26198 GCA_964354255.1 uncultured Acidimicrobiia bacterium
GGCTTTCGGGTGGTGCACAGCTGGACCACCCTGCGCAAGCCGCTCGACTAGCCGCCTACGGCGACGTGAGCCCCCGGCCCGTCCCCGTCGGCGTCTGCGCGGTGGCCCGCTGGGACCGCGCGACTGCCTGGGTGGCCTGTTTCGGCACCTGAGCGGCTCGGCTTCTGCCGAATACAATCCCCACTCGTCGGAATCAGCTTCGAGGGTTGGACGCGAGCGGCCGCGCGCCCCGTCGGCGTGCAGTCCGCGCCCGACCCGCAACTCGAGGAGCGTAGAGTCATGTTGATGCTCTCCAAGCGCGCGGAGTCCCTGGGCACCGAGAACGCTTTCGTCGTGCTGAACGAGGTGGGCAAGCTGGTGGCGGAAGGCCGCGACGTCGTCTCGTTCTGCATCGGCCAGCCGGATTTCCCCACGCCGCAGCACATCAGCCTGGCGGCCATCCGGGCCATCACCGAGGGCAAGCACGGCTACACGCCGTCGGCCGGCATCCCCGAACTGCGCCAGGCGGTCGCCGACTACTTCAGTAGGACGCGCCGGTTGCAGGTCGAGCCGGAGGAGGTGGTCTGCGCCTGCGGCGGCAAGCCGTTCATCTCCTATGCCATCCTGTCCGTCACCGACTGCGGCCAGGGCCACGAGGTGGTATATCCCAATCCGGGCTTCCCGATCTACGGATCGCAGGTCGTCGCCTGCGGGGCGAAGCCCGTGCCGCTGAACCTGCGCGAGTCCCGGGAGTTCAACTTCGACCCGGATGAGCTGCGCCGGAAGGTCAACGAGAAGACCCGGCTGCTGATACTGAACAGCCCGCACAATCCGACCGGTTCGATCATGAGTCGCGCCGATTTCGAGGCGGTGGCCGAGATCGTCCGGCCGTACGAGAACCTCTGGATCTACGCGGACGAGGTGTATTCGCTCCTTGTCTACGACGGCGAGTTCTCCAGCATTGCCGAAGTCCCCGGGATGCGCGACCGCACGATCATCGTCGATACGGCGTCCAAGACCTACGCCATGACCGGCTGGCGCATCGGCTACGCCGCCAACAAGACGCTCGCCCCGGTGTTCACGAAATGGATGACCAATACCGACTCCTGCCCGCCGCACCCCAACCAGTGGGCGGTGGTGGAGGCGCTGACCGCCTCGCAGGCGCCGTCCGAGAAGATGCGCGACATCTTCCTGCAGCGTCGCGACAGGATCGTCGAGGGCCTGAACCGCCTCGACGGCTTCAGGTGCCTGCGTCCCGGAGGGGCGTTCTACGTCTGGCCCAACGTGACCGAGGCGTGCGAGATGGTCGGCGCCGCGGACAGCGAGGAGTTCCGCAAGCGCCTGCTGTACGACGCGGGGGTCGCGGTGCTGGCCGACATCCACTTCGGCTCGCACGTCGAGGGCGACGGGGAGCACGTGCGCTTCTCCTACGCGTCGTCGTTCGAGGCCATCGACGAGGGTCTGTCGCGCATCGCCGACTTCATGCGCAGGAGCAAGCGGTAGCGCGGAGCGCGGCGGGCGATCGCACCCCGGCCCCGGGTCGAACTGGACCGACGGGAAGGGATCCCGGCCGTCGAGAGGCTCCGACGGGCGGTCCTCGTCGGCCGGGCGAGCTTCCCTAGCGCCGGCGGATCGGATCGCGCCCTTGCTCACCCCCATCCGCCACCCAGTCGGTCCAGCGGGCACCATCCCAATAACGGTGCTGGTGGCGGCCGGTGGGGTCCGGGTGCCAGGCGGCGGGAGGGGCCGCGGGGGCCGAGCCACTGGCTGGGGGCGGTTCTGCGTGGGCGCCGGTGCTCGGGGCGGCGTCGCCTGGGGAGGCGGAGACGGTCGGGGTGGCCCCCGCCTGGCCGACTGCCGGCTGGCCTCGTGTCTGGCGCCCGACGTAGGAGCGCAACGCGAAAGCGAAGAGCACGAAGGCGGCGACCACCGCCAGGAAGAACACGACGTTGGCCGTCTGCAGGGCAGAGGCCAGGCGGCCGCCAGGGTTGATCAAGGTGTGCCAGAAGACGAAGGTCACCCCCACCAGGCAGGCGATCCAGAGCAGCCGATGGCGCCGGGACAGGAAGCGCCCGGCGGTGGCCGGGAAGACGAGCATCTCGATGAACAGGCCCTGCACGGCGACGGCGAACACGAGCAGCAGCAGGGCCTGGAGCCCGCCAATGCCGCCCTCCAGCCAGCCGGGCAGCTCGGCCCGCGTTAGCAGGGCGGTGGGGATGGTGGCCAGCCAGGCGACGGCACCGACCCCGGCCAGCATGAGCGCTCCCGCCCCGAGCACCTTGCCCTGGCGGGGGTCGTCCGATGAGTCCGCGCCGAAGTGGAAGGCCTCCGGCTTGCCGAACATGAGGCCGGGGATCAGTGAGAAAGCCCGTGACATCCCGGTGGACGCTCCCGCCAGCAGCAGGTTGGCCGGCCGCAGGCCGAGTCCGGCGGGGAGCTGCAGCCGGCGAGCGACCGCCCATTTGGTGGCGCTGCCCGAGAGGCCGACGGCGGCGCAGGCGACCGTCATGGCCGCCAACAGGTAGAAGCCGGTGACGCTGAAGGGCTGCCACCCCGGCTGGAGGAGGGAGAACAGCAGCCCGTAGATGGCCACGATGCCCACCAGTCGCAACCGGTCGTGCCACGGCCCGCCCCGCAGGCGGGTGGAGAGGGCGGCGTCGAGGCGCTGCTGCACCCGGCCCAGCCAGCGGGCCGGGCGGATCACCTGCTGCAGCCGGGCCTCGTGGGCGGCCAGGGTGCGGTCGAGCACCTCCGAGGCGACGGCGAAGGCCACCATAGCCAGGGCGGCCAGCAGCAGGTTGGTGCCGACGACGGCGGGACTGGTGGAGATGTCCATGGGGGTGGGGATGTGGGTGGTCAGGTCGGGCACCAGCAGCCCGGGGGGACGGAAGCCGCCGGCGGAGAGCCCGAGGGCCTCGGCCAGGCGCCGGTCGAGCAGCCGGGCCAGGGCCACGGCATCGGCAATGGGATCCCCCGCTCCATCGTGGGTCACCGCCACCACTAGCAGGTAGGGGCCGCGCCGGGCCAGGGCTACCTCGAGGCGAGTCGGCGGGCCGGCCTGTCGGGCAGCCGCCGCCGGGGCCCGGACCTCGTCCTCGGTGGCCGTCATCCAGCAGGCGAAGGACGAGTCGCCGAGGCCGGTCGTGTCGAGCACCGCCCAGGTGCCCGAGGTGCCGAACGGGGGCACCGAGTCCGCCACCGTCTGCACCATTGCCACCTCATCGGCGAACCAGGCGTCGAATTCGTCCTGCTCGGCCGAGGTGAGCGGCCCGACCAACAGGGACTCCACCACCTCCGTGCCGGCGGCGTCGGCGAAGACGCGGTGGGTTTCGCCGAGGTGCCCGCCCCCCTCGGCGCGGGCCAGGAGCTCGGTGATCAGCCCCCCGATGGTGAACAGGTCTGCCGTCTCCCCGAACTGTCCGGGCAGGTCACCGAGGCGCAGGGCGACATCGGTAAGGTCCGGGCCGCTGTCCTGGGCAACAGCCGGGGAGGCCGGTAGCAGGAGGGCGGCGCTCAGCATCGACACCATCGCCCCGGCCGCGGCCATGGCCCTGAGGCCCCGTCGCATATCTCACCCTTCTCGCCGGCCCAGGCTAGGCGCTGCGGGCCGGCGAGCGGCCCCCGGGCCGTCATGGCCTCTGACGGGCTAGGCTGCCCGAATGGCGATCACCGCTGGCTCTCAGACACCCGCCGAGCGCCTCCATGAGGCGCTCGAAGTTTGTGCCCCCTATGTGGCCGGGGTCTTCGACCTCTCCGACCGGGGCGGTCCCGAGTACACCATCGTGGTCAAGGGGCGCTCGGCCACCCACATCCGCAAGCTGGCGCGACGGGTGGCCGGCCTGCTCGACGCCCGACCGGAGGGGGGGGCGCCGGACGGCAGCGAGCCCTGGCTGGTGGTGGACGGCGGCGACATCGTCGCCCATCTGCTCACCGATGGCGCCCTGCACCGCTACGGCCTGGTGGAGTGGTTCGGGTCGGTTTCCGAGGCGCCCGACGACGTGTTCGTGGTGGCCATGCTCGAGCGACTGCGCGACCTCCAGGAAGATCGCCGCACCGCCTAGCCCGGGGGGTCCGGCCGAGGGCCTTACTTGCCGATCACCTCGATGATGCGGATGGCCGCCGGGACCAGGAGCACCACGAACAGCGCCGGGAAGATGCAGAGCACCAGGGGGAACACGATCTTCACCGGGATCTTCAGGGCCCGCGCCTCGGCGCGCTGGCGGCGGATGACCGGCAATTCCCTGGACTGCACCCGCAGCACCTGAGCGATGGGGAGGCCGTATTCCTCGGCCTGGTTGACGGCGAACACGAAGTGACGCAGCTCGGGGATGTCGGTGCGCTCCACCAGGTTGCGGAAGGCCTGTGGGCGAGGCACCCCGATGGCGATTTCCTGCAAAGTGCGCTGCAGTTCCTCCACCAGGGGCCCCGTCCCCGTCTCCACCACCAGGCGGCCCGGGGCCCAGTCGAGGCCCGTCCCCCTCCCCGTCAGGAGTGCAGCTCGAGGATGTCCCCGTCGGCGACCGGGTGGTCCCGACCCACCTGCTGCCCCTCGGTCCCGTCCCGGCTCCAGAGGCGGGCGTGGCGCAGCGAGCCGGCCACCTCCTTGTGGACCAGGACGGCCAGGTCGTGAACCGTCTGCCCACGCCGCAGGGTGTAGGGCCGGCTCAAGTCGGCAGGGCGGTGGGGCACCTTGCTGTACACCCGGACGACCCCCAGCCGGTCGAAGAGCCAGGGGCCCACCTCCTCCAGTCCCTCGCCGGTGAGGGCGGAGACCACCAGCGCCGGGTAGGTGATGCCGGTGAGCTCCCGAAAGACACCGAGCTCCCCATCTCGATCGCCGACCAGGTCGGCCTTGGCCACCACCAGCACGGTGGGGAGGACGATGGCGAAGGGGTCGTTCTCGTCGTCGGCCGACGGAGGGAGGTTGCGCGGCCAGGAGGGGATCAGGTGCACCCGGCGGGGGGCGAGCAGCTCGTGGAGGCGCAGCACCGCCTCGACGCAAGCCGGGTCGGTGAGGTCGACCACCAGCATGGCTCCGTCGGCCGGCTGGAGGGCATTGGCCAGCCAGGGCACCGGGTGCTCGGCGGTGGGCGGGGGGAGGTCGATCAGCTGGAAGGCGACGTCCTCGAAGGGGAGCATGCCCGGCTGCGGGTACTGGGTGGTGAAGGCGTAGAGGCCGACCGCGGCGTGCGACCGGGTGAGGGCGTGGTGCAGAGCCGACTTGCCCGAGTTGGGCGGGCCAAGCAGGGCGATCTGGGCGGCTCCCTCCGGGCGGATCACGGTCGGCGGGCCGGTGCGGGTGCCGCCGCGCCGGGTGGCGGCCAGCTCGTCGGTGAGCTCCTTGATGCGCCCCTTGATGTCGGCCTGGAGGTGGTCGGTGCCCTTGTGCTTGGGAATGGTGCGCAGCATCTCGCGCAGGCACTCCAGGCGCTCCCGCGGCTCCCGGGCGGCCCGGAAGGCCGCCTCGGCCTCTTTGTACTCGGGGGTGAGGTTGGCCGGCATGTTCCCTTCGGCGGTGTCTCCCCCCTATGTTGGTCGGCGGCTCGGCTCGGTGCACCCGGCGGGGCGGGACGGGGATGGCCGGCGGGTCAGGCGGAGGGGGAAGGCACTGCCCCGACGCCGGCGAGCACTGCGGCCGGAGGGGCATCCACCTGCTCGGGGGTGAGCAAGTCGGCGACCGCGTCGTTGTCGAAGGCGACCGGTTCGGGGTCGGCCGGCCGATGGCCGGCGGCGTCGACGACCAGGAGGGCCGGGGGGCACGCGCCGGGCTCCTCGGCGGGCCCGGTCACCACCACCACCCGGCCATCGCGCAGGCGGAGCAGGGACCCGGGAGGGTACATCCCCATCAGGTGGATGAAGGCGAGCACCGCGTCGGGATCCCACCAGCTGCCGGCCCCGTCGCGGAGTATCTGTAGGGCGGTTCCGGGAGTCTCCGCCCGCCGGTAGGAACGGCGGGAGGTGAGGGCGTCGTAGGCATCGGCCACTGCCACCAGGCGGGTGAAGAGGTGCAGGGGATGGGCCTCGGCCGCTGCCTCACCCGCCGGAGGCGGCGGGAAGTGGGCCAGCGGCGGGTAGCCGGCGCCGTCGTACCGGGCGTGGTGCTCCAGGGCCACCGTGGCGACCACTTCCTGTCCGGGCTGGGAGGCGGCGAGGATGGCTTCCGCCCCGACCAGGGGATGCCGTTCCATCTCCCGCCGCTGTTCCGGGGTCAGCCGGCCGGGATGGTGCAACAGGGCGGGGGCGGCCCGAAGCTTGCCGATGTCGTGGAGCAGAGCCCCCATGCCCAGCAGCACCAGGTCGGCGTCGCCGAGGCCCAGGAGCCGTCCCATCGCCAACGCCAGGATGCAGGTGTTGACCGAGTGGTAGAAGGTGTACTCGCTGTGGCTCCGCATTGTGGAGAGCAGCAGGGCTGAGGCCGGCTCGCCGACGCAGAGGTCCAGGAGCGACCCCACCACCGTGGCGGCCCCCGACAGGTCGACCGCCGCCCCCTGCTGGAGGGCGGTGCCCATCGAGCGGAGCACGTGGATGGAGGAGGCATAGGCCCCGCGGGACACGGTTGGCTCCCGGTCGCGCAGCTGCTCCCGGGTCCAGGGGGCCTGGTTCAGGCGGATGCTGCCGCCTTCCGCCGGCCACGCGGTCCCATCCCCGAGGAGAGCGACGAGCCGGCCCATGTCGGCCGGGTCGAGCGGGGGAGCGAAGCTGAGGGACTCGACCCCCCGGTCCTCGAGGGTGCGCAGGAACCCGTCGTAGGCCAGCGACACCGCCGGCAGCAGCCAGCGGTCGAGGTACAGGGAGCCGTCGAGCAGCGTGATCACGTAGCCCGCGCCGCCGCCGGTGGTCGGCGCGGCCGCCTCCACCGCCTCGACGAGGGCCTCGTCCGCCAGTGGGTGGCCGGTCCCGTAGAGCCGGCGAAGGGTGACTGCCCGGCGCAGGGCCGCCAGCAGCACGCCCATGTGGTGCTCGTTCATCCCCGTTCCTCCTTGAGCCTCCGCCGGGCTTCCCGGGAGATGGCCCTCCGGGACGGTGAGAGCAGCAGGCGCCGTCGTGCCAGGTCTCGCAGGCAAGCGCGCGCCGCTTCCGAGCCCCGCCCGGCCAGGGCGGTGACGATGGCCACACCCTCTGCTGCCGGCGGGCGGTCCGCCAGGCGACCGATGAGGGTTTCTTCGATCGTGGGATCATCGCTCTCTCGGAGGAGGGTGGCCGCCTGCGCGCGAACCGCCGCCCCGCGATCTGCCAGGGCGGCGAGCGCCGCCTCGGTGGCCACCCCCGGGTCGAGGGAGCGCAGGGCGCGCAGCGTCTCGGTGCGGACGCGGTGGTCGGGATGCGAGCAGAGCGGCAGCAGCGCGGACGCGACCTCCGGCCGGCGCGAGCGGCCCAGGGCGATCACCAGGTTGCGGACCAGATACCAGCGCCCATCGTTGAGCCGCTGCAGCAGGGGGGCGGGGTCGGCCCGGGCGGCGGTGGCGAGCATGTCGACCAGGGCGCGGCGCCGGTCCCGCTCCGCCTGGGTGGCGAGCTGGTCGATCAGGACCGCGGGGGCCAGGACTGCCAGGGCGGCTGCCTGGTCGAGTCCCGCCGCCCGGCCGGCTTCCGGCTCGGCCATGAGGGCATCGAGCAGCCCGGCGCGCATCAGCTTGGCCATCTCCGCACCAACCAGCCCGACCCGGTCCGGGGCCAGCGAGCCGGGGGCCATCGCCGCCAGCCAGGCCCGGGCGGCGGGCAGGTCTCCTCCCTGGAGGGCGTCGGTGACCTTGCGCGACCACAGGGCCGCCAGCCGGCCGAAGCTCTCGTCGTCCGGTGTGGCGAGCAGGGCGCGCAGGGTGTCGACCCCGGCTCGCCGGTGGCGGGCGCCGTCGGGTCGCTGGGCGGCGAGGCGGGCGGCCGCCGCTCCCGGCGCGGCACCGTCCTGCCCGGCGAGCAGGCGCTCGACGCGCTCGTTCAGGCGGCCCGCCTGGCCGCTCCCTTCGAGGAGGCGGCGCAGGAGCCGGCGGGAGCGGCTCCCCTGGTCGCAGGCGATGCGCAGGTACTCCCACAGCAGGGGGTGGGCCCGGGCGTCCAGGTCGTCCGCCAGGCGGGCGAGGTCGTCGTCGGCCAGTTGGTCGAGGAGGGTGCGGAAGGCGGGATCGTCGTGCCGGTCGAGGAGGCGGGCCAGGAGGGTGGCCTGTTCCTCGCGGGACAACGAAGACAGGGAGTCGATGCAGGCGCGGGTCATCTCGCCGTGCCTGGCCAGGTCCTCGTCGTTCATGCTCTCCTGGAAGTGCCCGTACTCCCAGAGGTAGCGATCGAGGAACCCCTCGACCCCGTCGGCCGTCTCCGCCTGCCCTCCGGGCGACTGGCCCACCTGATACACAGCGTGCTCGACGACGAGGCGGCCGTCGGCCGGCTGCTCCTGCCCGCCGGGGCCTTCCACCAGGGTGCCGTGCTCCACCAGCAGCACCGCCCCGGCCCCGCTTTCGGCGAGCGCCTGCAAAGGGGCGGTGCCCGCCCGGGCAGGCTCGCCCCCGATCACCTCGAAGAGCGCCAGCACGTCGTCGGGGTGCGGCGGGGAGGTGAAGCCGAGGGCACCGATCCCCCGGGCGAAGGCCTCAGACGCCAGCCGGCCTACGGCGCGTCGGCGCGCCGGGACGGGATGGCGGTTCCACACGAAATCGTCGCGCCGCACCTCCACCAGCCAGGGGAAGTCGGGGGCGGTGGCCAGGGTGGCCACCGCCTGCCGGAACGCCTCGATCGTGCGCGGGTCGCGATACAGCCGGAAGGTGGTCCAGGCCACCCCGAGCGCGTCCACCACCGTGTCGACCCGGGCCGGGTCGTCGGGAGGCGGCGAGCGGGTCGCCACCGGGTCCCGTTGGATGGTGGACGGTTGGGCCATGCCGTGCTCCGATGCTCGAGCATGTCATCGGTCCCTGCGCAGCGGGATTGAGGGTTGCGGCCGCGGTCCGAGCTGCCGGCAGGGGCCGGTGCCGGGAGTGGCCCCTGTCCCCGACGCAGGGAGGGATCTGCCATCGACGTTGTGGCGGCGGGCGAACGACCTCCCGGCTTCGGCGGAGGCACCGCGTCCGGGTCGGGAGAGCCGGCTCTTAGCTGTGGCGCCTCTTCGTCGCCCGCCGTGCCAGCCGCGTCGAGGTGTTCATGTAGAGCCGGGTGAGGCCGGGGGCGGTCCCGGCCAGGCGGGCCAGCAGGCGGGTCTTGGGGTCGGCGTAGATGACCGGCGAGCTCCGGCGCAAGCCGCGCAGAATGGCGTCGGCCACCTGCTCGGGCGGGATCGGCTTGATCGTCCCGGCAATCCGGTGCAGCTCCTCGGGCTTGTAGGGCTCCTCCCCGGCCAGCTGCGGAGTGTCGACGTCGGAGGGGTAGATGCAGGCGACGTGGATCCCGTGCGGCTTCATCTCGATGCGCAGAACGTCGCACAGGCCGCGCACCGCGAACTTGGAGGGCC
This sequence comes from uncultured Acidimicrobiia bacterium, assembly GCA_964354255.1. Taxonomy (GTDB): domain Bacteria; phylum Actinomycetota; class Acidimicrobiia; order Spongiisociales; family UBA11373; genus VGBK01. The sequence goes on from CAYGYX010000028.1 coordinate 9,416, forward strand.
CGTAGGCCGTGTAGCCGAAGACACTGATCAACCCCGCCGACGACGAGATGGCCGCGATGGTGCCCCGGCGGCGCGCCATCATCGACGGCACCACCGCCCGGATGCAGTAGAGCGTGCCGAAGTAGTTCACCTCCATATGGCGCTCGAACACCTCGATGGGTATCTCGTGGAAGTACCCGGGGCGGGCGATGCCGGCACAGGTGATGAGCAGGTCGCAGGGGCCGTGGGCGGCCACGCAGCGGGCAATCGCCGCCTCCGCCTCCTCCCGGCGGGAGACGTCGGCCGCCTCCAGGTGGAGCGAGGCGAGGGGCGGCGGGTCGGCGCGCAAGGCGGCCAGATAGGGGTCGTCGAGGGCGATCACCGAGATGCGGGCGCCCTGGGCGGCCAGCCGGCGCACTGTGGCCAGGCCGATGCCGCTGGAGCCCCCGGTGACCACGGCGTGGCGGTCGCGGAAGGGATCCATGTTCACCTCAGGCGTAGCGGACGATCAGGAAGACGCCCCCGGCGAAGGCGGCGACCACGATGGCCAGGTTCAGGTAGCCCTCGTGCTCGGGGGCGAACATCCCCGTCCGCCAGAAGTAGGCGGCGTCGAGGACGCTGAGGAAGGTGAGCATGCCCCCGGCGACCAGGGCCAGGCTCTCCCCGAGCGGCTCCTCGAGCACCAGCAGGATCGCCCCGGCCAGCAGGACCAGCGCCAGCAGGGTGTCGGAGAACACGAAGGGCGACTCGTGCTCTCGGTAGCCGGCCGGCAGCCAGGACTGGTCGTGGCGTTGGCGGAACCAGGTGATCCAGAAGGTGGCGAACACCAGCGCCCCGAGCACCATCAGCCCGGCGGTAACCCAGGTGGCGGCGTTGTCGGTCACGGCTTCTCCTTCCTGGTGGCCGGCCGGGCCGCCCGGAGCCGTTCCGGGATGATGTCGCGGCCGTAGATGTCCTCGAGCGATTCGGTGCGCTTGATCAACTCCGCCTGGTCCCCGTTGACCAGCACGGTGGCCGGCCGGGGCATGGCGTTGAAGTTGGAGGCGCTGCTCTCCTGGTAGGCGCCCGCTTCCAGGATGGCAAATACGTCGCCCGCCTCCACCCCGGGCATGTGGGCCCCCAGGATGATCTGATCGGCGTAGCAGGAGTGGCCGACGATGTCGGCCTTCATCGTGTTGGGGGCGTCGGCTTTGTTGGCCACCACGAAGGGATGCCGGTTCTTCTCGAGTACGCCCCCGGCCAGGAAGAAGTAGCTGGTGTCGAGCAGCACCCAGCTGTAGGGGATGGGCTGGGTCTGGCGCTTCACCACCTTGACTTTGGAGAGGTGGACGGCGGTGTCCCCGTACAGGCTCCGCCCCGGCTCGGTCTGCAGGCGCACCCCCTCGAGATCCACCCCCTGGCGGGTCAGCTCCCGGCTCAGGGTGCGGGTGATGGTGGCGGCGTACTCCTCGATGGTGGGCACCGCCTTGGGCTCGGGATGCTCGGTGAGGACGTCGAGGATCTTGGCGAGCAGGCTGTGGTAGAGCCGCTCACCGAGGCCGCGCATCCCCACCAGGAACGGGTAGCCGAGGCAGGTGGTGAGGAACTCCCAGCGACTGAACTCCTTGTTGTGCGGGTCGCGGCGGCTGGCCATGCCCCCGCCGATGTCGATCTCCTGGGGCTTCCAGCCGTCCCAGGCACGGCACAACTCACCGATCAGACGGGCGACGCGGGTCATCTGGCCTTCCCAGTACCACAGGCTGGGGTGATGGCGGCCGGCGTGGTAGTGGATCCCGACCAGCTCCACGTTGGGGGCGGCGAAGGCCTTGCGGCCCAGTTCCACCAGGTACTCGGGTGGGATCCCCGCCTTGTACACCTGGTAGCCCAGGTCGATGGGCACCCACAGCTGGGAGAAGTCGGTGCGGCGCCACAGATTGGGGACGGCCGGTTTGATGCGCAGGCGGATCTTGGCGATCACCCCCAACTCGGCGGCGATCTCCTGGATCCAGTCGATCTCGTGCAGATCCTCGACCGTGATGCGCACTCCGGCTTCGAGGCAGCGGCGCAGGTGTTCACGGGGTTTGCCGCCGCCGTTGGCCGAGGTGCGCTCCGGGTCCACCCCGGTGCGCAGGGCGCCGTCGAGCTCCTCCGGCGAGTAGAGGTCGGCTCCGGCTCCCGCATTGGTCATGAGCTGACGGACGGCCAGCATGGTGTTGGCCTTCATCGCCGGCATCACGTCGACCGGCCCGTGCGGCCAGCCGCGGGCGAAGGCGTCGCGGAAGCGGTGGTAGTTCTCGAGGAGCTGTGCTTCCGAGAAGACGAAGATCGGCGAGCCGAAGCGCTCCACCAGGCCGACGGTGTCGCACTCCTCGATGAACAGGTGCCCGTCGCGGGTGGTCAGGCAGTCCTGGGGGTGATGGCCGGGGGTGAGCATGGGGGCTCCTTCTAGGCAGCAGCCGGGGTTGGGGACCGGCACTCCCATCCTATCCCCGGCGTCGGCACCCGGTCGGGTGAGGTGTTGAGGCCGGGCCTCAATCGGCGGCGGCGACCTCCGGCTCCGCCTCCTCCAACACCCAGGGCACGGAGGTGACGGCCACCCGGGTGTCGGCGTAGAGGGCCCCCCTGATCCACAGGGCGGACTGGTTGTGGAGCAACTTGCCGACCAGGGAGGTGACGACGAACTCAGGGATTACCACGTTGAGCATGGTGCCGTCGCCGGCCCGTCGGGCTTCCCGATCCAAGTAGTGCAGGACGGTGGGGGTGAGGTCCCGGTAGGGGCTGTCCACCAGTTCGAGGGGCACCTCCACCCCGTACTGGCCCCAGGCGGCTTCGACCCGGGCCCGTTGCTCCGGTTCGATCTCGACGTGGAGGGCCCGCACCGCTCCCGGGCAGATGGTGCAGGCGTACTGGAGGGCACGCAGGGTGGGGGCGGTGACCTCGCTGACCAGCACGATTGCCTCGACGTGGCGCAGTGGGCCGCCGATGCCGCGGCCGAAGTCCAGAGTGGTGCCGGCCATGCGCACCAGACGCTTGGGGACCAGGGTGAGCAGTGAGTCGCTGCGGCGCCGCGCTTGCCGGCGGTGGCCGGCCGGGTGGTAGTTGAGGTCGGCGACCGCCACCCCGGATTCGTGGCGGAGCGCCCACAGGATGGAGAGGGCGCCGCCGCGGCGGTGGGCCAGGACATGCCGCCAGCGCCGGGCCCCCACCTGTTCGGCCACTACCACGGTGATGAGGGTCGCCGGGTCCTGCTCCCGCACCCGGCGCAAGTGGCGGCGCAGGGTGGCGGCCACCCCGTCCGGGTCGGCGTCGAGCAGGGTGAGGGGGAGGTCGGCGTGGCGTTCCTGCCAGTGGACCCGCAGCCGGCGGTCGCCCGGTTCGCGCACGTGCCAGGTCTCCAGGTGATCCGAGTGAAGGAGGCGGGCGAAGTGCAGCGCCCGGTCCAGGTGCTTGCCGGAGCGGGAGGCGAGCACCACCACCCGATGCGGGGAGGAATGCCCGCAGTCCACGGGGTCCATTTGGCGGAGCCGGGAAGCGACCCACAGGTAGTGGCGGCGCATGGCCGCCATCCCCGCCACGAACAGGGCCACCGCCACCATGACGATCCAGGCCCCATGCAGGAACTTGGCGAAGATGACCACGACGAGCACCACCCCGGTGGTTGTGGCACCGATGGCGTTGAAGACCACCGAGCGCTGCCACCCCTTCTCCCGGGAGCGGAGCCAGTGACGCACCATCCCCGTCTGGCTCAGGGTGAAGGAAGTGAACACCCCGACCACGTACAACTGGATCAGCCGGCTCACCTGGGCGCCGAAGGCCACGATGAGCAAGCCGGCCAGCACGGAGACGACCAGGATGCCGTTGGAGAAGACCAGGCGATCGCCCCGGTTGCGGAACTGGCGGGGCATCAACCGGTGGCCGGCGAGGATCGCCGACAGTCGGGGGAAGTCCTGGTAGGCGGTGTTGGCCCCCAGCACCAGGATGGCCATGGTGGCGATCTGCAGGGTGACGAACCCGGCGCCGGTCCCGAACACGCCTCGCCCGATCTGGGACAGCACGGTGCCGTAGGTGTCCAGGGTCTCGTGGGTCACCTGCACGTTGAACAGGCGCGCCAGCGTGCTGATGCCCATGAACATGGTGATGGCGATGGCCCCCATCATCGCCAGGGTGGTGGCGGCGTTGTGCGACTTGGGGGGCCGGAAGGCTTGCACCCCGTCGGCGATTGCCTCCACCCCGGTGAGCGCGCTGGCCCCCGAGGCGAAGGCCCGCAGGACTAGGAACAACGAAACCCCGGCCACCTCCGGGGCCAGTGCCGCCCCGGCCGATACCGCCTGCGGGCACGAGCCGGCAAGGCAGCGGCCGATGCCGGTCCCCAGGGTGACCAGGACAATCACGATGAAGGCATAGGTCGGGCCGGCGAAGAGAGTGCCCGACTCCCGGGCCCCCCGCAGGTTGGCCACCGTGAGCAGCAGGAGGAACCCAAGGGCGAGGAGCACGCGATAGGGGAGGACCGAGGGGGCGGCCGAGGTGATCGCCGCCACGCCGGCCGAGACCGACACCGCCACCGTCAGGACATAGTCGGTGAGCAGCGAAGCGGCGGCCACCATCGCCGGGCGCAGGCCCAGGTTGTCGCGGGCCACGAGGAACGCCCCGCCTCCCTGCGGATAGGCCCGCACCGTCTGTCGGTAGGAGGTGATGACGACCGCCATCAGCAGGGCGATGGCTATCGAGACCGGGGTGATGAAGGCGAATCCGGCCACCCCGGCCAGGGCCAGCGCCAGCACCACCTCCTCGGTGGCATAGGCGACGGAGGAGAGGCAGTCGGAGGAGAACACCGGCAGGGCGAGCAACTTGGGGAGCAGCTGATGCTCGTGCTCGGCCGAGGAGATCGGCGAGCCGATGAGGCGCTGCTTGAGGCGTGTCCAGGATCCGGTCATAGACACCAAACACGTGATGCTAGGGCGCAGCAGCTTCCTCCCCGAATGGGAACCGGGCGGGTCGGCCGGGCCGTCGGATGGGCGGGACGGGAGGCGAGGAGCTATGACTCATCGGTCGATCGCACGCTTGCTGGCTCTGGTCCTAGCGCTCGGGGCCACCGCCTGCGCCGAAGACGAGGTGCTGGTTGACGCCCCGCCGGCCGTTCTGTTCGTCGGCAGCCGCTGGATGGTGGACGGGTTCGCCCTGGACGGGGTGGGGGGCACCCTGCCGGCCGACGCCGGGCTCACCCTCGACTTCGACGACGCCGGGGGAGTGCGGGGCTCGGCGGGGTGCAACTCCTACTTCGGGGAGGTGTCCTTCCCCGCCGGCCGGATCACCATCACCGGCCTCGGCTCCACCGAGATGGCCTGCGACCCCAAGGTCATGGAACGGGAGGCCCGCTTCCTCGAGGCACTGGGACGGGTCTCCACTTTCTCCCTCGACGGCGACCGGCTCACCCTGGCGGCAGGCGACGGCTCGGCCTCCATCGACCTGGTGGCCTTCGTCCCGGCGCCGGATCGCGCCCTGGCCGGCACCACCTGGGTGCTCACCACGCTCATCGAGGGGGACGTCGCCTCCTCTGTGATCGCGGGCACCAGCCCGCGGCTGGTGATCGATGAGGGCGCGGCGACGGTGACGGGAGACACCGGCTGCAACCATTTCGCAGGTCAGGTGGCGCTCTCCGACGCGGGCCCGACCGGGGGAACAATGACCGTGAGCGGCGTGTCGGTGACCATGAGCCCCTGCGCCGATCCGGCGGTGAGCAGCCAGGAAGCGTTCGTCTTCGGCGTGTTCAGGGCGTCGGTGGGGACGGGAGCCGTGCTCTCGTGGGAGATCGACGGCACGCTCTTGCGCGTCACCGCCCCCGGCGGCCGGGCCCTGGAGTACCGGGCCGGCTAGGCCTGCCCGGCCTCGGCGGCCGGGGTCTCCGGAGGACCTTGCGTCGCGGGCGCTGCCCCGATGTGGGCGGTGTCTCGCAGCGGGTGCTCGGGGATGGCCAGCACGAGGAGGAAGGAGAGGGCGGCGAAGGGGATCGCCCACAGGAAGGTCGCCACGATCGAGCGGGAGAAGGCCTCGACCACTGCCGCCTGGACGTCGAGGGGCAGGGTGCGAATCATGGCCGGGCTCCCGGTGAGCAGGGCCGGGTCGATGCCGCCGCTGCCGGCGGGGAGCAGGCGGGGGAGGTGGTAGGCGAGGCGCCCCGACAGGATCGCCCCGAACAGAGCCGCCCCGAAGGCTCCGCCCAGGGATCGGAAGAAGGTATTGGTCGAGGTGGCGATGCCCAGGTCGCGGTGCTCCACCGCGTTCTGCAGGGCGATGACGAGCACCTGCATCACCATGCCCAGGCCGAGGCCGAGCACCAGCATGAACAGCGACGCCTCGAGGCGGGTGGTGGAGGTGTCCATCCGGGAGAGCAGGAACAGGCCGAAGGTCATGAAGAGGCTCCCCACCACCGGGTAGCGCTTGTAGCGCCCGGTGCGGGTGATGAGGCGGCCGGTGGTCACCGACATGGTCACGATCCCGACCATGAGGGGGAGGAGCAGGAGGCCGGAGTTGGTGGCGGTGGCCCCGGTCACCACCTGCAGGAACAGGGGCAGGAAGATGACCCCGCCCAGCATGGAGAGGCCGAGGATGAAGGCGGCCCCCCCGGTCAGGGTGAACACCCGGTTGCGGAACAGGCGCAGGGGGAGGATGGGCTCGGCGGCGTAGTGCTCTCGCACCACGAACAGGCCGAGGAGGACGGCCCCGGCGGCGCCCAGGCCGACGATGGTCGCCGACCCCCAGGGGTATTCGGTGCCGCCCCAGACCGTCACCAACAGCAGGCAGGACACCCCGGCGACCAGGAGGGCGGCGCCCTCGTAGTCGATGCGGTGCGGCCGCCGTACGAAGGGGAGGTTGAGGGCGAAGGAGGTCACCACCAGGGCGGCGGCGCCGATGGGGAGGTTGATGTAGAACACCCAGCGCCAGGTGAGGTGGTCCACGAAGAGCCCACCGAGGAGGGGCCCGACCACGCTGGAGAAGGCGAACACCGAGCCCATGTAGCCCTGGTACCGGCCCCGCTCCCGGGGGGAGAGGATGTCGCCGATGATGGTCAGGGACATCACCATCAGGCCTCCCGCCCCCAGCCCTTGGACGGCGCGAAAGGCGATCAGTTGCGCCATGGAGCGAGAGAACCCGGCCAGGGTGGAGCCCAGCAGGAAGACGACGATGGCGAACTGGAAGACCCGGCGCCGGCCGAGGAGATCGCTGATCTTCCCGTAGAGGGGGCTGGAGGCGGTGGAGGTGAGCAGGTAGGCGGTGACCACCCAGGAGAGGTGCTCCAGGCCGCCCAGTTCCCCGACGATGGTGGGCAGGGCGGTGGCGACCACCGTCTGGTCGAGGGCGGCCAGCAGCATCCCGGTCATCAGACCGGAGAACACCACCAGGATCTGGCGGTGGCTGAGCTTGGGGACGGGGGTCGCGGCTTCGGTCAAGAGCCTTCCTGGGGCAGTTCGGGTGGGTGCCAGACGCGGGGCGGTGGCGGGCCGACGGTAGCCGGTGGAGAGGCCTGCTCAACATCGACCGGTGGCGGTGCCCTCAGTGGGCCAGGCCGGCTCTCCGGTCGCGCACCGCCCAGTAACGGCGGACGAACCGGGGTCGGCGGTCCTGCACTCCGGGCAGGTGAACGACCCAGCGAGCCAGGGCGGCGTCCGCCTCGCGGAAGGCCTCTGCCGGGTCGGGCGGCGAGGCCAGCCACCGGGCCTCGATCTGGTCGCGCTCCGGGGCGAAGGAGGGGAAGTTGGCTTTCGGGTCGCGCATCACCCGTCGGTGGAACCGCTCGTGGCGCCACCACAGGGCATCGGGGTGGAAGCGGTCGGTGGGGGAGGTGCCCAGGTCGAGCGGGTGGCCGACGGAGACCGGCTTGAACAGCCCGGTGCACGGGGCGGCGGTCCCAGTCACCCAGTGGTGGGTTCCCGCCGGGGTGAGCTCGGCCACCCAGGAGGCAGTGGTCTGGGAGCCGACGGCGATGCCCCCGGCGTGCATGCAGGGGGCGGCCATGGCCCCGTTGAGCAGACGGTACCGGGGGGCAACTCCTCCGTGGTCGCGCAGGATCGCCATGAGATCCCCCGGCCCGGTGGCCTGCCCGGCCCGGGCCTGGGTCGTGGGCTGCCGGATCCGGCAGGCCGACACACGGGTCTTGAGGAAGTCGGAGTGCTCCTCGGCGAAGCCGGGGATGGTGAGCCCGTTGGAGATGCTGCGCGCCCCGGTGGCCACCCGTTCGACCTGCCGGAGGCGCCCGGCGGTCTCCAGCACGTAGGCCTCGGTCGGATCGGCCACGAGGAACGAGTTGTGGTAGGTGAATCTCCGCTGCTCGTGCCCGCATCCCCCGCCCTGGCCGTGGCGGTCGAGCAGGGTGGTGATCACCTGGACGGCCCCGGCGGCGGTGGCGGCGCGTTCCAGGGCGAGGCGGAGCAGGTCCATGCCGGTGAGCCCGGTGGGGGAGTAGGGCTGGTCGGTGAACACCGCCTCGTTGCCGATCGTCACCCCGTGCTCGTTGGCGCCCATCTCGGCGCCCCACATCCAGCAGGGGCGGGAGAGCAGCACCGCGTGGGTCTCGGCGACCTGGGGGATCTCGATCCAGGTGGCCCGCACCGCGGTGCCCGGGGAATGGGTGCGCCGGGGATGCCACTCGAGGACCTGGGCTTCGTTGGGGTCGCGATCGGAGTTCTTGGCGAAGAGCACCCGCCCGGGTGCCACCACCACCATCGTGTCGCACATGGGCTGCAGGCTACGCGATGGCGCTCCCGCCTGGGCAGGCGCCGGTGTGGCAGGCTGGGGGCAGCCACCGAGGAGTGGTCGGGATGATCGGCAGAACGGCAGCCGTCGCGCTGGGGCTGGCCCTCGCCCTGGTCGCCGGCTGTGGGGATGACGGTGGGGAGGCCTCGTCGTCGACGACCTCGACGACCTTCGCCCGGCTGGAATGCCCCGAGCCCATCGCGATCGCCTCCACCGAAGACCTGGTGGCGGTGCTGGCCGCCACCTCGTGGAAGGGCCTGGGCGCCTACACCTCCGGCCCGCTTCCCATCACCCCCGACCTGGTGATCACCGGTACCGTGGTGCTCGAGGCCGCCGACCTGCCCATCCCCGCCGACTGCCTGGGCCGCTCCGACTGCTCGCCGCAGGGCGGGTTGCGCCTGGACGTCCCGGTGGCCGGGGTGGTGGCGGAAGGCGACGCCGATCTCCCCTGCGGCGATGCGTACGCCCGTCTCACCCTCACCAGCACGACGGTGCGGCTGCGGCCCTTCCTGTACGACACCCACCCCTGCCGGTTCAACTTCGTGCCGATCGTGGAGGTAGCTCCCCCCTGCGGCAGCCCGTGCGGCGAGGGGCAGGCGCTCTGCCCGGTGGACGGGGTCTGTTACGCCGTCGGCACCGGTTTCTGCCAAGCCTGTGAAGGGGGCACCAAGGAGGCCTGCGCCTGCCGGGGACCGGAGGGCCCCCTGGACGAGGGCGCCTCCTGCTACTACTGGCAGTCGGGTGACGTCGAGTGTCTGGGCACCTGCCGGCAGGGGACCTGCGAGTCCGCGCACTCCCTCTGCCCTTAGGGCAGCCGGCCGCGGGATGGTGGTGAGGCTGTCGCCGAGAGCCGCCCGACGGGTGAGGCTCCGCGCACGAGCCTCCGCTCGATGCGCCATGCTATGGGGCGTGCCCGTCGCAGGACCGCCGGAGATCGCTGGGGAAGACCGCTTCCCGGCGGGAGCGCGCGGGCGACGACGCTGGCTCGGCCGGCTCCTGGGCCGCGGCCTGCTGCTGATGGCGGGGGCGGTGGCGCTGTACCTGCTGGGGCCGCAGATCGTGGCGGTCTTCGCGACGGCTCCCCAACTGAGCCGGCTGCAGGCGCCCTGGCTGGTATTGATGTTCGTCCTCGAGGTGGGCAGCTTTGCCGCCGCCTGGCAACTGGCCCGCATCGCCGTCCCCGGCCTCAGCTGGCCGGTGGCCGCCACCAGCCAGCTGGTTGCCAATGCCGCCAGCCGGACCGTGCCCGGGGGCGCGGTGGTTGGTGGGGCGGTCTACTTTCGGCTCCTGCAGCGCTCCGGCGTCGATCCCACCGGAGCGGCGGCGGCGCTCACTGCCAACTCGCTGATCTCCAACATGGTGCTGTTTGCCCTCCCCGCGGCGGGGGCGCTCTCGGCGGCGATCTCCGCTCCGGTCCCGCCCGGCCTGCTCCCGGTGGCCCTCGCCGGACTGATGCTGTTCATCCTCACCCTGGGCATCCTGGCGGTGCTGGTGCGCTTCGATGCGCCGCTGGCCCTCGCCGGGGCTCTGGCAGAGCGGGTGAGCCGTCGGCTACCCCACCGCCTCACCCGGGGCCGGGTGGTGCGTCGGGACGCCCTGCTCCGCACCCGCGACGGCCTCGTCGCCGCCATCGGCCGCCGGTGGTGGTGGGCGGTCGGGGCGGCGGCGGCCAACTGGATCCTCGACTATCTGGTGCTGGTAGCCGCCCTGCGCGCCATTGGGGCCGAGCCCCGGCCCAGCTTGGTGCTGCTCGCCTACGGGGCGGCGTCGGTTCTCGGCATGATCCCGATCACGCCAGGCGGGCTTGGGTTCGTGGAGGCCGGGCTCACCGCCACCCTCGTTGTGGCAGGGGTGGGGGCGGGCGACGCCCTGCTGGCGACCCTGGCCTACCGGCTCTTCTCGTTCTGGCTGGGCCTCCCCGCCGGGGGGCTGGCGTATCTCGTGCACCGCTGGCGCCTGCGCCGTCGACGGGCGGCGCCCACCGGGTAGCCTCTCGGGTGCCGCCTCTCAGCGCCGCGTGTAGCGCCCCATCAGCGTGGCCTCGGCGAGGACATGGCCCTTCATCGCCTCGAGCACCTGCTTGCGGCCGACGCCCTCGTGCAGGCTGAGCCGGGCGTCGAGGGCATACACGCAGAAGAAGTAGCGGTGCTCGCCGAAGGGAGGGCAGGGCCCGCCGTACCCGGTCCGCCGCCACGAGTTGCGTCCCGGGGTCCCCAGTGAGCGGACACCCTCCGGCACGGAGCCGGCGACGGGGATGTCATAGGCCACCCAGTGATCCCAGGTGCCCACCGGGGCGTCGGGGTCGTCCATGATGAGCGCCAGGCACACCGCCGTCTCGGGAATGTCCTCAATGGCCAGCGGCGGGGAGAGGTCGGCGCCGTCGCAGGTGTGGCGGATGGGGATGACATCGCCGGAGGCAAAGGCGGATGAGGAGAGTCTCATGCCGCCACCGTAGTCGCCGGACCAGGGAAATAGGGGGCGGCGGAGCCGTCATCGGCCGGCCGGATCGGGCATGCTGGGGGCGACGGCCGCCGACCCCGGGAGGCAGGGATGACAGACAGCGTCTACAAAGTGGTCGAGCTCATCGGAACCAGCGTCGAGTCGTGGGAGAAGGCGGCCTTGGCAGCGGTGGCCCAGGCCGCCCGCAGCCTGCGCGACCTGCGCATCGCCGAGGTCAAGGAGCTCGACCTGCAGCTGGACGACGGCGGCTCGGTGGTGGCCTACCGGGCCAAGGTGCGGATCTCGTTCCGTTACCACGGCGAGGAGGACGACGACTGAGCCGGATGAGCACCACCATCAGGTGAACCGGGGCCCCGATGCGGGGCCCCGGGCGCGTGGAGGTCACCAGGCCTGGTCGAGCAGGTCGGCGAGGAGACGGGCGCTGCGGATGCCGTAGTCGGCGTAGCAGTTGTTCATGAGCACGTGCACCCGGGGAGCCTGCTCGGCCAGCGAGCGGATGCGGGGCACCCACTCCCGGAGCTCGTCGGCCGGGTAGTCATAGCGGAAGCGCTCCGCCGCGCCGATGCCGGGCGCCTCCCAGGTGTCGGCGTTGCGGCCGTGGAAGCGGACCTCGGCCACTGCCGCGGTGGCGGCGGCCACGGGGGGCATCGAGCTGCGGAACCCCTGCGGGGCGTCCACGCAGACGTAGGCCAGGTGGTGCTCCTCCAGGAAGGCCAGGGTGGACTCACCGTGGGCGTCATCCATCCAGCGCTGCTGGCGGAACTCCACCGCCACCCGGTACTCCGCCAGGCGCTCGGCCGCCCAGGAGAGGTAGCCGTAGGTCCCCCGGGAGGGGAAGACGTAGGGCGGCAACTGGAAGAGGATCACCCCCAGCTTCCCCGCCGAGTGCAGCGGGAGCAAGGCGGCGACGAAGCGGGCGAAAGCCTCCTCCATGAGCTCCCGGGGCAGGTCGTGGGCGTACAGGTTCCGCTTGCCCTGCAGGTCCTCGGGGAGGGCGGCGAGGAGGTCCTTCCACAGCGCCCGGGGCGGGGTGGGGTGCTGGGTGAGGAGCCGGAAAGCCTTGATGTCGAAAACGAAGTCGGGCGGGGTGCGCTCCACCCACAGACCGGCGGTGCGCTCGGCGGGCGGGGCGTAGTAAGTGGCATCGACCTCGACGATGGGGAAGTGGCGGGCGTAGTGGGCGAGGCGGTCGGCCGGGCTCATCTCCCGGGTCGGATAGAAGGTGCCTGCCTCCAGCAAGGTGGGGTCGGTCCAGGAGCAGGTGCCGAGGTAGACGCCGCGGGGGGCGAGTCGGGCGGCGGCCGGGGAGATGTCCATGTCAACCCCGAGTCTCGCGCGGTCCGGCCGCAAAGGTCCTCCCCTGGGAACCGGCGGCCGGACGACCCGGCGGTCGGGTGACCCGTCCGTCCAATTGCCGCCCGGGCCTAACGTGACGGCGTGACGGAAAGGCCGGCACCGTGATCGACCTTCGCCCCCAGCCGGGCCCAGGGCAGCGCCGGGGCCGGCCGGCCCTCGCCGCCCTTCTCTCCACGTTGCTCCCGGGGGCCGGGCAGTGGTACTCGGGCCGGCGCCGCCGGGCGCTGCTCCTCCTCGCCGTCGCCGGGGGGGGATTCGGGGCCACGCTGTGGTTCGCCGGGCAGGGGGCCCTCTACCTGCTGCGCACCTTCGTCCAGCCCCGCTGGCTCTGGCTGCTGCTGGCGGCGAACCTGGTGGTGCTGGCCGTGCGGGTGTTCGCAGTCGCCGACGCCTACGTCCTGGAGCGCCGGCTCCGTCCGGCGGTGCAGCCGGGCCGGGTCTGGCCGGCTCGGGGGATGCTCGTGCTGTTGATCGCGGCGGTGGCCGTGCCCCATGCGGTCGTGGCCGACTACGGCCTGGAGGCCATCGACACGCTGGAGTCGGTCTTCGCCGACGAAGGGGGGCCCTCGCCGGAGGAACGGGAGCAGGCCCTCCTCAACCAGGGGGTGAGCGAGGAGGACCTGGGCCCCACCACGACCAGCACACCGCCGGTGACCCCCTCCACTCTCCCGGCGAACGCCGCCCAGTGGGCCAAGGAGTATTGGTTCCCGCCGTCCGACTTGCACCCGGCGCAACCGGTGATCGTGCCGCGCGAGGTCACCCCCTTCGATGCCCCATTCCTTCCCCTGCACGAGCGGCTGGAAAGGGACCGGCTCACCGTTCTCCTGGCGGGAGGGGATGCCGGCCCCAACCGCTACAGCCTGCGCACCGACGTGATGATCGTGGCCACCATGGACCTGGCGACCGGCAAGGCGGTGTTGTTCAGCGTGTCGCGGGACATGATCCGGCCGCCGCTGCCGGAGGCCTGGGACGAGTCCTTCATCGACTTCGAGTACGACTTGGCGGTGCGGGAGGCGGCGCGGGCGGGGGTGGAGCCGCCGGCGCGAGAGGGCTTCGAGTCGTGCGAGTGTTTCCCCGATCGGATCAACGCCATCTGGCACTACACCCAGACCTGGGTGCGCACCTTCCCCGACGCCCGCGACCCGGGCATGGAGGCGCTGCGCCAGACCCTGAGCCTGCTCCTCGGCCTCCCCATCGACTACTACGTGCTGGTCGACATGGCCGGCTTTGTGGACCTGGTCGATGCCCTCGGGGGGATGGATGTCTACGTCACCGAGACCATGGACGTGGCCTTCTCCCCGGCCCGGGAGGGGGAGGATCCCGTCTCGGTCACCGTGCTGGAGCCGGGCGATTACCACTTCGATGGGCATCAGGCGCTGGCCTTCGTGCGCAACCGCACCGACACCAACGACGCCACTCGCATGCGCCGCCAGCGCTGCACCCTGCGGGCCCTGGCCGCCGAGGCCCAACCGGCGACCCTGGCGCTGCGCTTCCCCCAGATCGCCGAGGCGGTGCGCAACAGCACCACCACCGACGTTCCCCTCTCCTTCCTGCCCGACCTGATCGAGTACTCGGCCGCCCTCGACTACGACGACATCGCCACGGTCGTGTTCGGCTACCCGTACTACGCCCCGGAGCTCGACTACCGCAACCTCCCCATCGTCGACGTGGAGCGCATCCGCTGGAAGGTGCAGGCGGCGATCGCGGCGGTGGAGACGGCGGAGGGTTTGGAGGACCTGGCCGAGCCCTGTGAGGTGTTACCCGCCCGCTGACGGTGGTCGGCGGCGAGGGCGCCGGCGGGCCGCCGCCGTCCGCAGCAGGCGCACCCACCACGACCAGGAGGGCCGGCCGGCCGTCCCGCCGGCAACCGCCCGCTCCGCCTTGTCCAGGGCGTCCTCCAGGAGGGCGTCGTGGAGGGGCCGGTAGAAGAGGGGCCAGGCGGCCAGCATCCGGCCCGAGGTCCGGCCCTCGATGGTGTGGCACAGCCGGCAGCCGTCCGGTGTCGCCTGGACGGCGAAGTCGTGGGTGCCGTCCAGCCCGGGCGGGCCGGTGAAGCGGAACCGCACCCGCCTCCCCGGTTCGTACTCCTCCACGCGGTAGCGAATGGGCCCGTGGCCGCCGGCGGCCCCGGGCCCGAGGGGCCGGTCGAAGCGCATCGGTGGCCAGTGCTCGGTGGGCCAGAGCGGGTCGGGGGTGGCACTGAGGCCGCTGAGCAGATACCCAACGTGGTCGGGCGGGAAGGAGAAGGGCCGTTCGTGCACGTTGTGGATGCGCATCGACGGGCCTCCTCCCCGGCCCGGCCTGCCCGGTGACAGTGCGGCCGCCCCCGGCGACGCTGGTCGTCGCCGGGGGCAAACCGCGGCAAGGGAAACCCCCGTGGGGGCCCCTTACTCCGCTGAGCGGACCCTACTCCGCGACGCCGCCCCGTGCCGGGGAACTCCGGGGTCAGGCGGGCCGGTAGGGCAGGTACTCGGGGTACCACATGGCGTCGGCGATCGCCGCTTCGATGTCGGCCACGGGATCGGCCACGCCTTCGGCCACCGCCTGGCCGGCCACGGCCACCGCCACCCGACGCGAGACGTTGCGCACCTCGCTCATGGGCGGGTACAGGGCCCCCTCGGCCAGGGTCTGGCGGTCCACCATGTCGGCGAGGGCGCCAGCGGAGGCACTGAACATGCCCGAAGTCACCTTGCGCGCCTTGACGGCGATCGCCCCGAGCCCCACCCCGGGGAAGATGAAGGCGTTGTTGGCCTGGCCGATGCGGTAGCCGCGCCCCTCGTAGACGACGTCGCCGAAGGGGCTGCCGGTGGCCACCAGGGCGCGACCCCCGGACCAGGCGATGACGTCGGCGGGGATCGCCTCGGCCTTGGCGGTGGGGTTGGACATGGGCATGACGATGGGCCGCTCGCAGTAGGAGGCCATGGCCCGGATGTCCGGCTCGGTGAACTGGTTGGGATGGGCGCAGACTCCGATGAGCACGGTGGGCCGGGCGTGCTGGATCACGTCGAGCAGGGTGATGCGATCGCCGTCGAGGTGCCAGCCGGCCACCACCTCCCGCTTGGTGGCCAGGCTGCTCATGCGCTCATCGAGGGTGGGGTCACCCTCCACCAGGAGGCCCTGCTGGTCGATGACGAAGATCCGGCCCCGCGCCTCCTCGGCCGTCACGCCCTCGCGCACCATCTCGGCCACCAGCTGCCGGTACATGCCGGTGCCGGCCGAGCCGCCCCCGTAGATGGTGTAGACCTGCCCGCCCAGGCCGCTCCCGATGTTGCGCATGGCGGCCATCAGGCCCCCCACCACCATCGCCGCGGTTCCCTCGATGTCGTCGTTGAAGGAGAGGACCTGGTCGCGGTAGGTGTCCATCAGGCGGAAGGAGGTGACGTTGGCGAAGTCCTCCCACTGGAGCAGGGCCCCGGGGTAGACCTCCTTCACCGCGTTGACGAACTCGTCCACCAGCGACCAGTAGGGGTCGCCGCGCAAGCGAGGCTCGCGCCAGCCGAGATAGAGGGGATCCTTGAGCAGCTCTTCGTTGTTGGTGCCCACGTCGAGGGAGACGGGCACGCAGAGGGCGGCATGGATGCCCGCCCCGGCGGTGTACAAGGCGAGCTTGCCGATGGGGATGCCCATGCCCCCGCACCCCTGGTCGCCCAGGCCCAGGATGCGCTCGTTGTCGGTGACCACCACCACCGCCGCCTCGTCGATGCCCCGGGTGCGCAGCACCCGGGCGATGCGCCCCCGGTCGCCGGGGGTCACATAGGTGCCCCGGGCATGGCGGTACATGCGGCTCCATTGGCGGCAGGCCTCACCCACGGTGGGGGTGTAGACGACCGGTACCGTCTCCTGCAGGTTCTCCACCACGAAGCGGTGGAAGAGAGTCTCGTTGCGGTTGAGGAGCCCGGCCAGGAAGATGTGCTGCTCCACCGCGTTCGGCTTGGCGTCCCATTGGCTTCGCACCCGCTCCAGCTGCTGGTCGATGGTGCTCGTCTGGGGGGGGAGCAGGCCCTGCAGCCCGAATGCCTCCCGCTCCTCCGGGGTGAAGGCCGTGCCCTTGTTGAGCAGGGGCTCGGTGAGGAGCTGCCGGCCCCGTTCGGCCACCGGGAGGTAGCGCTGGCCGGTGGCAGGGTCGAGAACGGGGCGGAAGCGCATGGGGAGCAGCCTTTCTCTGCCGGGTGACGGCCTCACCCTACCGCGGCCCGCCGGGGCCCGGCGCCGGCGCTCGCCTCAGGACAGGCGGCTCGGCCCCTCGATGGAGTTGAGG
>CAYGYX010000029.1:0-26036 GCA_964354255.1 uncultured Acidimicrobiia bacterium
CCGGCGCCGGCGCTCGCCTCAGGACAGGCGGCTCGGCCCCTCGATGGAGTTGAGGAACTCGTCGCGGGTCTTGGGGTCGTCGAGGAACGTCCCCATCAGGAAGGCGGTGCGCATGTGGGCGTTGGCCTTCATCGTTCCCCGCATCGACATGCACAGGTGGGTGGCCCGGATCACCACCCCGACGCCGAGGGGGTTGATGAGGTCCCAGAGCAGCTCGGCGATCTGGCGGGTCATGCGCTCCTGGACCTGGAGGCGCCGGGCGAAGGCGTCCACCACCCGGGGGATCTTGGAGAGGCCGACCACCTTGTCGCGAGGGATGTAGCCCACGTCGGCCTTGCCGAAGATGGGGAGCAAGTGGTGCTCGCACATGCTCCAGAAGTCGATGTCGCCGACTATCACCATCTCCCGGTAGTCCACGTCGAAGAGGGCGTTGTTGAGCAGGGCGACTGGGTCCACGCTGTACCCCGCCAGGATCTCGTCGTACATGCGGGCCACCCGCTCCGGGGTGCTGCGCAGCCCTTCCCGATCGAGGTCCTCGCCCACCGCCCGGAGGATGTGAGCTACCGCGTCGGCCACTACCACCTTGCACTCCTTGGCCAGCACCGGCCCGTCCTGGAACCGGTCGGCCATCTCCTGGGAGATGAGCATCGGGTGGGGCATGGTCCTCCTCGGCGGATCGCTGGCCGCAGCCTGGCACAACCGGACCGGCTACGCAGGCAGCCGTCCGCGGCGCAGGAGCAGGGTGAAGGTGGCGGTCAGCCGCTGGTGGAGGTCCGCCACCCGCTGAGGAGGCCATGCGGCCGGGTCGTCCCGCAGGAAGGAGGTCCGGTCCACCCGGTTGTCGAAGCGGACGGCGGGGATCTGGTAACGGCGCCCATGGGCCGCCAGGGTGATGTGCCCGGACCGATCGGAGTGGTCGAGCAGCCAGGCGACGTCGTCGGAGGCGTAGTCGTGGCGCATGACCCCCTCCGGCACGCCGTGGTGGAGGGTGGAGCCCTCGCCGCCGGGGAGCGCTCGCTCCCGATTGCGTCGGCGGCTCTCGGTGGCGGTGGCCCACACGTAGAGGCAGGCGGCCCGTTCGAGGATGGCGGGGGAGAGGGCGGCGAGTGAGTGGGCATAGCCCCAGGGGGCGGGGAAGGGGGGCCGCATCCCCTGACCGGCCCCGCGAGAGAGCTCCATCACCACCGTGTGGCCGGTCGCGGAGAGCGGCCTGGCTTGGGCGAGCGAGTGGAGGAGGACGGCGGCCTCGTCGTCGATGGCGGCTTCCAGCTCGGCCTGCAGCCCGGGTTCCAGGCCGGCGAAGGGGGAGGGGAGGCCGGCGCCGGCCCGCGCCCGGTCGATGCGGCCCAGCAGGTGGCCGGCCGGGTTCTTCGGCGGCACCGGGGGCAGGGCGAGCCCGGCGTAGTCCTCGTCGAGGAGGGCGGTGAGGGTGAGCCAGTCCACGGGCTCCAGCATCGGCTCGGCATCGGTGGCGAAGAACACCGGATCAGCGTGGCGGCGGCGCAGCTCCTGGGAGATGCGGCGCATCAAGTGCACGTAGGGGTAGTCGTCGAGGTGAACCGGCACACCCATCCGCAGGTCGGCGGCGCGCCGATCCGGATCCAGGCCGTCCAGGTAGCGGCGGATCTCCGACTTGCCCGAAGCGGGGAGGCCGAGGAGGAGCAGGACGTCGATCACATCGTCATGATGGCAGCGTCGGGGCACAGCGGAGCGGGATCGTCGACGAATCTCCGGCCCCGCCGAGGCCGGCCCCGCTGGGGGGCACCGCCTTCTCAGCCGAAGGTGACGTCGGTCACCTGGTTACTGGTGTTGTCGTGGACACTGTTCTCCGCCAGGCTGGGAGCGGCGCCGGCGCCGATGGCGATGCCCCAGTCGTTGTCGTAGATCTCGTTGTGCCGCGCCGCCCCGCCCACCGTCCCGGAGTAGACCAGCCCCGACCCGTTGCCGGAGTCGTTGCGGTGCCCATGGGAGGTGTTGCCGATGAGGGTGGGAGCGGCTTCGTCGGC
This sequence comes from uncultured Acidimicrobiia bacterium, assembly GCA_964354255.1. Lineage (GTDB taxonomy): Bacteria > Actinomycetota > Acidimicrobiia > Spongiisociales > UBA11373 > VGBK01. The sequence continues at coordinate 2,007 of CAYGYX010000029.1, forward strand.
AATCCAGAAGCCGTCGGTGTTGCTCTCGGCGGTGTTGCCTTCGGCGGTGCCCGACGCTTGCTCGACCCAGCGGAAGCCCGACCAGGAGTTGCCGGCCGCGCGGTTGCCGGCGATGGTGGACCGGCTCGTTCCCTTGAATAGGAACCCGTTGTCCCCGTTCTCCTCCGATTGGTTGTCGGTCAAGGTCGGGCGTGCCCGGCTGAGAACTATGAAGCCGGAGAACCCGTTGCCCCGGGCGGTGTTGGCCTCGGCCGTGCCGGCGGCCGTCTCCGACCAGCGGAACCCGCCTTCCGTGTTGGTGAGGGCCCGGTTGTCGGTCAGGCCCGGAGCGGCCGCCTCACCGATCTGGAACCCGTCCAGCCGGTTGCTCTCGGCGGCGCTCGCCGCGATCGTCCCGGTCGCCTGCCCGAGCCAGGTGAACCCGGAAGAGCCGTTGGCGGAGGCGGTCGATTCGGTCACCTGGATGTCCGCGGTGTCGCCGAACTCGAACCCGTGCCGCTGGTTCTCCTGGGCGGTGCAGCGATCGACGGTGCCGGTGGTGTCTCCCAGGACCAAGAAGCCGGATCCGCCCAGATCCTCGCCGTGGACGGCCCCGGTGACCTCTACGTCGGTGAAGGAGATGGTTCCCCCCTCGGCGACCAGGCCGTTGGCTCCCTCGGCGCCCTGGTAGCGGAAGGAGATGCCTTCCAGGGTGAAGGCGCCGGGGCCGGTGAAGCGCAGCAGTTCGGGGGCCTGTTCACCGACAACCGTGGTTTGCCCGCTACCCATGCCGCGGATGATCACCGGCACCTCGACGAGCAAGGGACCGCCGAGAGCGTGCTCCCCGGCCTGGAGGAGGATGGTCCCGCCGGGCACCACCATCTCGAGGGCGGACGCCAGGTCGGGGGCATCGCCGGAGCCGTCCGCGGCAACCAGCACGGTGTCGACGGCGGTAGTGGTCGTGGTCGCCTCGGTGGTGGTAGCGGCTGTTGTGGTCGTGGCCGCGGTGGTAACGGTGGTAGCCGTGGGGGTGGAGGTAGTCAGGCCTTCGTCATCGCTGCACGCGGTGGCGACCAGTGCCACCAGGGCCAGCAGGCCCGCCGCTCGTGCCGTGGTCTTCCCTCTTGCCTTGAGCATGGCCCCATTGTGGTCGCCCAGCCGGCGAGGACCGCGCGGGTAGGCTGGCGCATCGTCGGAAGGGGTGAAAGGTGACGGCCGAGGTCAGCCTGCGGGAGATCACCCGGGAGACGGTGCGCGCCATATGCCGGCTGCAGGTGGGGCCCGGCCAGGACCACTTCGTAGCGCCCAATGCCGTCTCCATCGCCCAGGCCCACTTCGAGCCCAAGGCGTGGTTCCGGGCGATCTGCGCCGGGGAGGAGCCGGTGGGCTTCGTCATGCTCTACGAGGATCCGGAGAAACCCGAGTACTTCCTGTGGCGGCTGATGATCGCCGCCGAGCAGCAGGGGGAGGGCTACGGCCGGCGGGCCCTGGAGTTGCTGGTCGACCGGGTGCGCAACCTCCCCGGGGCGACGGAGCTACTCACCTCCTATGTCCCGGCCGAGGGCGGGCCCGAGGGCTTCTACAAGGGGTTCGGGTTCGTCGACACCGGCGAGGTCGAGAACGGAGAGGCGGTCTGCCGCCTGCCGCTGGGCCGGCCTGCCCCCGGCGAGGGGGCGGCCTAACCTCGCCGTATGGCGCGACGGGTCGTACTGCACCTGACGCTGCTCGGTGTGGGGCTGGGGGTGTTCCGCGTCGCGGTGGTCCCCGCCGAAGTGTGCCCGGTGGTGACGGCCGCCCAGGTGGGGGATACCATCGACGAGGCGGCCGCCTGGCTGCTGCGGGGTTTGGGCGAGGACGGGCGTTACCTGTACGGCTACGACCGCGACGCCGACCGGGTGAGCCCCGACTACAACGGCACCCGCCACGCCGGGGTGACCATGGCGCTCTACCAGTACGCCGCCGCCGCCGGCCGTCCCGAGGTGGTGGAGGCGGCCGACCGTGGACTGGCGTTCATGTTGGATCACCTGCTTGCCGGGGGCGAGTGGCAGGCCTGGCAGTCTCCCGGCGAGGAGGTACAGCTGGGGGCGAACGCCCTGCTGGTGGCCGCCCTGGTGATGCGCCGCCAGGCCACCGGCGACCAGGGGTACGACGACCTCATGCGCGAGGTGGGTCGCTTCCTGGTGGCCCAGCAGCAGCCGGACGGGAGCATGCACGCTTACTGGAGCCCGGTCACCCAGCGGTCGGTGGCCGTGCAGGGCAAGTTCGCCACGGGGGAGGCGGCCTGGGCCCTCGCCCTGCTCGACGGCGAGTTCCCCGGCGAGGGATGGGCGAGCCCGGCCCTGCCCACGCTCGACTACCTGGCCCTACACCGCGACCGGGACATGGGCTTCCTCACCCACATGCCCGACCACTGGGCGGCCTACGCCATGGCCGAGCTCGGCCCCGACGCCCTGGACGAGGTGCGCAACGCCTACGCTCGGCAACTGGCCGGCTACTTCGGCATCCGCCTCCGGTTCGAGGCGCAGCGGCGGGGGAGTGGCATCAACCTCCTCGTGCGCTGGGTGCCCGGCACTCCGGCCGGGGTGGGCACTGCCGGGGAGGGCATCGCCGCTATCTGGCGGCTGGCCCAGGAGGGCGGCCGGCTGGCCGACCTGGTGCCCAACGTCGAGGACCGCCTGGCCTGCTTCGCCGGGATGATGGTGGAGCGCCAGGCCACGGCCGCGCAAGCCCTCGGGTACTCGCGACCCGGCCTGGTGCAGGGCGCCTGGTTCTACCGTGGGTACGTGCAGATGGACGACGTGCAGCATGTGATGGCGGGGCTGCTGGCGGCACTACCGGTGCTGGAGTCGAGGGAGGGTGGGCAGTGACGATCGGGCTGCTGGTGGCCGCCTACCTGGGGGCGATGAACGTGGCCCGTGCCCGCCTGGGGGTGCCCGAGGCCGAGATCGGCGGGCGGGCGCGCCTGCCGGCTCTGCTCGGCGGGAGCCTGCTCGCCCTGGGCCTGGTGGCCGCGCTGGCCGGTTGGTCGGGGCCCCTGCTGCGCTCCCTGCAGATCACCCCGGAGACGTTCCGCATCGCCGCCGGCATCGTCGCGGTCCTCGCCGCTGCTTACGTCCTGATGGTGCCCCGGCCGGCGGCGGAGCCGGTGCCCGGCGGGTGGTGGGCGGCGCTCTGGCCCGTCTGCTTCCCGCTCCTGGCGGGCCCGGAGGTCATGGCGATGGCGGTGGCCAGCGGCACCCGGGAAGGCGTCCCGGCCACGCTGGCCGCCGTCGGGGCATCCCTGGCGGTGCTGCTGGCGCTGGGTGCCCTGCCCCGCCGCTCACTCACCGACCGGGTGCTCCTGTGGCTGGCGAGAGTGCTGGGCATGGTGCTCCTGGTGGTCGGCCTGTGGCTGGCGGTCGACGGGATCAGGGATGTGTAGCAGTGGTCGATGAGCATCCACTCCGTCCGGGCCTGGCGCCGTGGCGGCGGCGGTGGCGGCCGAGACCGGGGGAGTGTTGCCGCCACCGAGGGCGAGCCGCTCCCGCCGCCGTTCACACCCGCCAGCTGGCGCGCACCGCCCATCTGCACCTGGCCACGCGCCGGATGACTCCCTACCCGGCTGGTCGGACGGCCGGATGCTACGTCGCCCCTCACTCGGCGGCCGGTCGCCGGGAGAGGGGGGCCGGGGTGAGGGCCGCCTGGCCGAGCCCTGCCGTCCGCGAGGCGGCTACTCCTCGCCGTCGGGGCAGGTGTTGTTGAACATGCAGGGGTGGCGCTCGATGATCCGGTACAGCCCGCTGTAGTGCCAGGTCCACTTCTCGGTGGTCTGTTGGCCGTCGGGGTAGGTGATGTAGCGGAAGACGCTCACCGACCATCCCCCGGAGCCGGCCTGCTTGACGTGCTCTTCCCCGGGCAGGATGTCGGCGTTGCGCAGGTAGCGGGTGACGATCCCGGTGTAGTTGTAACGGCCGGAGAGCCCGGCCTCCACCTGCAGGCCCCCGTTGTCGCCGTAGATCTTGGCCGTCACCGACGTGTCGGTGTACAGGGTCCTGATGATCACCGCGTGCTCGGTGTTGTTGCGAAAGACGAGGTCGGGCACCGGCCAACCCAGAGTGGCCTCGCGCCCCTCCGGATAACGGGAGATCCAGGTGGAGTGGGGAGTGTGGGCCACGTCCTCGAGGCCGGCGAAGAAGACGGCGTTGAACAGAGTCGTGGTGAACTGGCTGCTGCCGCCCCCGATGTTGATGGGGCTGTCGCAGCAGCTGAGCTCGCCGGCGATGATCGCCGGGGCGGCCACGTAGCCCTGGGCGGCGGTGCGCTGCCCGACGTACTCGTTCAGCGACCAGGTCTCACCGGGCATGACGATCGCCCCGTCGGTGGCGTCGGCGATCAAGTGGATGTTGATGACCCGGGGCTCGCAGCAGTGGTGGGGGGTGGTGAACTCACCGATGAGCCCGGTCACTCCCAGCGCCTCGATGTCGGCGGTGGTCACCTCGGGCTGGGCCCCGTCTCGATAGGGGAGGCTCGCCACCCGGCTGCCGGAGCGGGCCGCCTGGTCCACCCGGGCGGCCAGGGCGTCCGGGTCGGGCTCCCGGGCGGCGAGGCCGGGCTTGATGGTGACCTCGTCGGTGACCTCGTCGATGAGCAGTTCGGCGTTCACCGGCTCGGTGGTCAGCTCCGCCCGGCGGGCCGCCAGGAAGCCGCGCAGTGGTGCCGGATCCCACGCGAAGGTGAAAGTGGGGGGCGAGGCGCCATCTGTGCGGGTCACGCTCAGGGAGCGGCCGAGGACCGAGGCGGGGATGACCAGGGGATTGCCGGTGGGTCCGCTGATCAGGGTCACGTCGCCGTGCAGAAGGGCCTGCGCGTGAGCCACCTCCGCGTCGATGTCGGCGTCGGTGAGCGGCGGGTCGAGCCGACGGGTGGGGAGTGCCACCTCGGCCCGATCGGGGTCCCCGAGGGCGGCGCCGAGCAGGCGCGCCGCCTCTTCCCGGTCGATGCCCAGCCCGGGGGCGGGGTAGCGGAAGGCGACCTCCCCATCGGCGACGGTGACCTCGCCCGGGAAGGGCGGGTCGGCCAGGTCGGCGATCTCCCAGTCGGCCACCACGGCGGCCAGGGCGGCTGCGTCGTAGGTGTAGGGGATTTCCAGGCGCAGTCCGTCGCTGCCGAAATGAGTCATCCACCAGCCGAACTGGGTTCCCAGGTGACCCTCCCGGCCCTGGCCCATGGCCTCGGCGACGAGGGCCGCGTCATCGATCTGGAAGCCCACTGCCGCCGGGTAGAGGGAGAAGCGGTGGCCGGCCACCGCGACGGGCACCGAGGTGACCTCCAGGCGGTCCTCGAGGTTGCGCAGCGCGGCCAGGGCATCCCCCTCGCTCAGGCCCCCCAACTCGACGTGGGCCACGACTACCCGGCCCAGGATCTCTCCGCCCCTGGTGAGCCGATCGGAGGCGAAGACGATGCCGACCATGAGGGCTAGACCCAGCGGTACGAGCAGGGAGATCAGGGCGATGCGAAGGGTTCTGGGCATGCGGCTTTATGTAGAGGCGGCTGCGGGCCGGCGGATTGTACCGGGGTGGGTCGGATGTGCTGGAAGCCCCCGTTGCGGATCAGATGTCCAGGTGAGCGGTGATGTGCTCGGCGTGCCCCGCGGCGCGCACGTTGCGCCAGACCCCCACGATTCGGCCGTCGGGGCCGACGGCGAAGGTCGAGCGGATCATCCCCCGCGACCCCCGGCCGAAGCTCGTCTTGATGCCCCAGGCCCCGTACGCCTCGGCCACCCGGTGGTCGGGGTCGGAGAGGAGGGGGAAGGGCAGGCGGTGCTTCTCCCGGAAGCGGGCCAGGCGTCCGGGCTGGTCGGGGCTGATACCCACGATCTGCCATCCAGCGTGGAGGAAGGCCTCGTGGCGGTCGCGCAGATCGCAGGCCTCGGTGGTGCAGCCGGGAGTGAACGCCCTGGGGTAGAAGTACACCAGGAGCCGGCGCCCGGCGTAGTCGGCCAACGTCACGGTGGCGCCGGTGTGATCGGTCAGCGAGAAGGCCGGGGCCGATTCGCCTTCGGCGAGCATGCTGTCCTCCTGAGGGCCTGAATCAGCCTATCGGCTCACCAACCCTACCTTCCTTGCCTGCTGAGCCCGCCCCGCTCCCTGGTGTTCCTCGGCCGCCCACCGGCCGTGCCGAAGTCCTCGGCGGGCGCATCCCGCCGATCCTCATCGTCGGGGCCGAGCGCACCGCGGACCGCGTGGAGGAGCACGGAGACGCAGATCGGGGCCGGGACTACCTGCGCTTCCTGGTCGAGCCGCTCAAGCCGCTGGTGGCCGCCCGGCCTTGGAACTCGACGTGCTGATCGACCCTGCGGCCGGGCACTTCGAGGATGACTGGGCCCGCCGGGGGTGGCGACCCCTGCAGTCCCTCTTCGCCGGAGGTTGATGCCCGTCTGTTGACGGTCACGTGGCGGCGGCGTGGCGGGTGCGCAGTTGCCCGCAGGCGGCGTCGATCCCGCGCCCCCGCGTGTCCCGCAGGGTGACGTTCGCCCCGGCGCGGCGCGCCTGCTCGACGAAGGCCATCACCCCCGCCCGAGTTGGGGCACGGTAACTGGTGAGGGGAGTGGGGTTGAGCGGTATGACGTTGCAGTGGGCCCCCAGCTCGGCGGCGATGGCGGCCAGGCCGCGCGCCTGCTCCGGTGTGTCGTTGACGCCGGCGATGAGGGTCCACTCGAGGGTCAGGCGCCTGCCCTTGCTCTCCACGTAGTGCCGGGCGGCGGAGATGAGGTCGTCGATGGGGTATTGGCGATTGAGGGGGACCAGGCGACTGCGGAGATCGTCGTCGGCGGCATGGAGGCTGAGGGCCAGGGTCAGCGGCCAGGGCTCCTCGGCGAGGCGGCGCATACCGGGCACCACCCCGACGGTGGACACGGTGATCGCCCGCCCAGAGACGCCCATCTCCTCGATCAGGCGGCGCAGCGCCTCCCGCAGGTGGTCGTAGTTGGCGAGGGGCTCGCCCATGCCCATGAACACCACGTTTCCCACGCGCTCCGGGCTTCCCGGGACAGGCTCGTGGCGTAGCCGGGCGGAGGCATAGGCCACCTGGGCCACCATCTCCCCGGCGGTCAGCTGGCGCTCGAAGCCGAACTGGCCCGTGGCGCAGAAGGTGCACCCCATGGCGCACCCCGCCTGGCTGGAGAGGCAGAGGGTGTTGCGGGCGGGGTAGGCCATGAGCACTGCCTCGTAGGAGGCGCCGTCGGGGGCCCGCATCAGCCACTTGACGGTTCGGCCCCCGTCGTCGGCCTGCTCGGCCTCGATGGTGAAGGGCCACAGCGGGTCGAGGCGGCGGCGGATGGGCCCCGGGAGGTTGGTCATGGCCGAGGCATCGAGAACCGGAGTGCGGTATAGCCAGTCCCGCAGCTGCCGCACCCGGTAGGGCGGCTCACCGGGCAGCAGCCCAGCCAGCTCGTCGGGGTGGGTCAGGTAGGGCACCGGCGCGTCAGCGGGCGGCGAGGGCGGCGGCCTGGGCGATCCAATCGGCTGCCCGGGCCGGAGGCACCCCGGTGGCAGTGATGACGACGGCCGGATCGGCTGCGGCCAGGTCGGCGAAGGTGGCGATCCCGGCCTCGGCCAGCCGGGCCCGATACACGGGGCCGATGCCCCACACCCGGGCCAGGTCCTCGGCCGCGGTGGGAGCCAACGAGTCGGGCGCTTGGGCCGGCTCGCCCCCATCCTCTTCGGGCAGGCCTGCCGACGGGGAGAGGGGGCAGCGCTCCCGGAGTCGGGAGGCGATGACGGCCACGGCCACCAGCCCGATCAGCAGGATCACGAAGCACAGGAATCGTTTCATGGCGCCCTCCACCGGGGAGTCTATAGCGGGCAGACCGGCGGGGCTCGCGGCGGCCCCGGTCAGTCGGGCCGGCCGATGCGCCGATTGAGCGCGTCGAGCACGGCCCGCACCGTGCACTCGGCATCATCCCCCTGGCTCAGGGCCGAGCCGACGGCGACCTCTTCCCCGCGCGGACCGGTGCTGACCACGATCACCACGATCACCCGGCGCATGCCGACGGCGGGGGCGCCGACCGCGTCGAGGGCCAGGGCCTCGTCGCCGATTATGCGCTCGGTGGCACGGAGGGCCGCCTCTCCCACCAGACGGAGCCGGGCGGCGGGTGCCGCCGGGCCGGTTGCAGTCCCGGCGTACTCCTCGCCGTGCCAGCGGAGGGTCACCGCGACAGTGGTGCGTGCGCCTTCGGGGATCTCGTGGACTCCGAGGATCACCGGGCGGTCTTCGTCGGCGCGGAGGCGGTCGGGGCCGATCTGCACCACCGAGATGAGACGGCGGTCGAGGTCTATGCCGAAACGGGCCAGGACCAGCGTCTGCACGTCGCGCACCACCTGCTTGGCCGCCTTCTCGGGGGCGGCGAGCACGTGGACTTCGCGCACCCGATCGCGGTCTCCGATGATCCGGACGGCGTGCACCGAGGGCAGGCGGGCGAGGGTTTCCTCGAGCTCCCGGTAGTCCATTCCTCCGCCTTCCCCCGGTGTTACCCACCACATAGCGTAGTCGTGACGGCAACGATGTGTCGCCCATATTGGGCGGCTCCTCCGGCCGATGGGCGAGTGGGTCCTCGGAACCCCAGCAAGCAGGGGATACAGTGGCTGCCGCCGGTGCAAGCCGGCTGGGTAGCAGATGGGACGGCGTGCTCGTCGAGGTGAAGGTCGGCCGATGACGTGCCGATGAGTCACCTGCACGAGCGATCGTTCCCGAACGAGGGTAGCCCGGGTCAACCTACAGACAGAGCCCAACGAACCAGCGGAGCGGAGCGCCGCCGCCGGAACAGCGCCGGTGTCGAGCCCCGATGAAGGGAGTCGGTAGGTGAACCGGAAAGCCGACCGTAAGCGTGACGAGAAGCCGAAGGACCTGCCGGCCCTCCTGTGACCTGGAGGATCGGCTAGTGCGGGACCCGGGCGCCCGCTACCCATGAGCGCACGAGCACGAGACCGCCGAAACAGCCTGCTGGCGGTGGCGATGGCCGCCGCCGGCGCCGTCGCGCTGGGCCTGCTCGCCGTGCTGCAGTCGGTGCCCCGGCCCCTGTGGCTGTGGGCGGTGCTCGCCGCAGCCTACGTGGCGCTGGAGTACGCCGGGGTGGAGGTGAACGAGCGGCTGCTCATCAGCTCATCGCAGATGGTGATCTTCGCTGCGGCCCTCGCCGTGGGCCCGCGCAGTGGCGTCCTGGCTGCCGCTGGCATGGCCGCCCTCGCCGTGCTCCATCCCTCCTATCTGCGCCTGCGGCGCTGGCAGTTGCCGGTGGCCAACTTCGGACAGCTGGTCGTTTCCACCACGGTGTCCATGGGTCTGTTCGCCGCGCTGCTCCCCGAGACCCCGGTGACCCGGGCTGACATCCCTCGGATCCTGGCTGCGGCCCTGCCCGCCGCAGTGGTATGCGACTGGGTGAACTTCCGCCTGGTGGCGTTCATGACGCACCGCTTCTACCCCGAACGGGAGCTGCAGCCGTGGTCCCGGCTCCTGTCGAATCACATCGCCACGGTGCTCCTTGCCGTGCTGGGCAGCCTGTGCGGGGTGGCCTACCTGCTGGTGGGCCCGGTCGTCCTTCCCGTGGTGGGCCTCACTTTCGTGGCCGGCCATGTCGGGTTCGCCTCATACGCCCGGCTGCGCCGGGCTCACCTGGACACGGTGCACGGGTTCGTCAAGGCCGTCGAGGCCCTCGACCCCTACACCCGCGGCCACACCGACCGGGTGGTCTACTTCTCCGCCGCCACCGGGCGGCAGCTGGGCATGAGCCCCGAGCAGATGGAGCGGCTGCGCTGGGCGGCCCTGCTCCACGACGTGGGCAAACTGGCGGCCCCGCCCGAGTTGGTGCGCAGCACCGGCCCCCTCAGTGAGGAGGAGCAGGCCACTCTGGTGCAGCGCATGCGGGTGGTGGAGGACCTGCTCGCCGAGATCGAGATCCTCTCCCCGGTCGTGGAGATCCTGGGCGAGTGGCATCGGGTGGCGGCCGGCGGTGAGGGCCGACTGGAGGCCAGGGTGCTGGCCGCCGCCGACGCCTTCGACGGCATGACCAGCACCCGGTCCTACCGAGCGGCGGTCACCCAGTCGCAGGCCTTTGCCGATCTGCGCAGCCGCTCCGCCGCCCTGGGAGCCGAGGTCGTCGAAGCCGTGATCTCGGCCATCACCGGGCGCGGCGAGGTGTACGGGTCACCCGACGCGGCCAGCGCGGCCGAGGTGGAGCGCCTGGTCAAGGAGCGTGCCGTCCGTGCGTAACCGTGGCTTGCTCCGCTGGATACTCGCCGCCACCGGCGCCGCCTCCGGGCTGGGACTGTCCCTGGCGAGAGGGGAGATGCTCCCCACTCTGGCGATCGCCGCCGCTTTCGCCCTCGGCCACCTCGTTCCCCTCCGCTCCAGCGGGGGGCGGCTGCAGCCCCTCAGCCCGGCGGTGGCTGCCGCCGCGGCGCTTGCTTTCCCTTCGGTCCCCGCCCTGTGCGGCGCCGCCCTCGGCCTCCCGGCCGGGTGGCTGCTGGCCCGGGTGCGCTTCGGGGAGCGGGCTTCCGCCGATCTGCTGCCCGGTGAGGCCGCCGGGGTGGCTGCGTTCGCGGCCGTCCTGGGCGGCCTCCACGCGTTGTTCCCCGGGGCGGACGGGCCCTGGGAGAACCTGGCCAGGTTGGTCCCGGCCGGCGGGGCCTGGCTCCTGGCCTCCTCCGGGGCCCGCACCGGCTGGACCGAGACGCGGCAGCGCTTCGCCGCCGGCCTGCTGTGGCGGACCGCGCTGACCGACTGGCCGCCCTACGTGGTGCTGGTCACCGCCGGGGCCCTCTACGGGCTGACCCGGGAGGCCATGGGCTGGTGGGCCGTCCTCCTGGCGGCCATGCCCTATGCGTTCACCCACCTCGCTTTCGCCCGCCTGGCGACCACGGCCGCCACTTATCAGCAGACCATCCGGGCCCTGGGCCGGGTGCCCGAGGCGGGCGGCCTGGCCCTCCCCGGGCACGCCGAGCGCACCGCCGACCTGGCGGTGGCGATAGGGGGCGAACTGGGGCTGTCGCCGGCGGAGACCCGCCGGGTGGAGCACGCCGCCCTCCTGGCCGACATCGGGCGCGTGGTGCTGGCGGGCTCGGCCGTCCCCTCGGTTGGGGAGGGCATGAGCCGGGAGGTGGCCGAATGGAGCTCCGCCATTGTCGGCGAGGCCCCGGCCCTGCAGCGGGTGGCGGTGATCGTCGCCCAGTCCTGCCGGCCTTACCGAAGGCCCGGGGAGGAGCGCGACCCGGGGCTGCCGGCCTCTGCCCAGGTGGTGAAGGTGGCCGCCGTCTACGACTATGCCGTCGGCGGTGGCCTGGAACCGGTGGTTGCCCTTGAGATGCTCCACCGCGATGTCGCCTACGACTACGACCCGGAGATCGTCGCCGCGTTGCGCCGGGTCCTGCTGCGCCGCGGCTGCCCCGGGATCTGAGAGGCGCGACGTCGGCCGAAGCCGGCGGTCGGCTGCCCCCGGCCGGCCTTTAGGAGGGGATGCAGGATTGCCCGGGATGGCGATGGGAGGTGATGACGAGCTCGTCGGTACCTGCGCCGGCCGCCTCCATCAGCCCCTGGACGATCCCGAGATCGAGGCGGCAGACGATGTCGGAGTGATCGATGGCGGTACGGCCGAAGGGACAGTGCCCGTGTAGCAACCGGTGCTGGGCGGCATCGGCGGTGATCTCGATCCCGGCGCCCGTCATCGCCTGGGCGACCGCTGCCAGGGCCTCGGGGAAGTCCTGGCCGGCAGAGAGGCCCAAGACGGCGGCCAGTTCCATCCCGTACTCCCGGCCCACCTCTTCGGCCACCCGGGCGGCCTGGTGGGGAGCAAGACGCTCCACCACCCGCACCAGCAGCTCGGCCAGCAGGTCGTGGCGGCGGGCCGGGTAGGAGACGGCGACGTCGGCGTCGGTGGCTTCGAAGGTGCGGGGGGGCCGCCCCGCCCCGGCCGGGCGGGAGCGGAGCCGGTCGCTGACTCGCAGGTAGCCCTCCACGACCAGGCGGTCGAGATGATGGCGGGCGACGTTGGGGTGGATGGAGAAGAGCCGGGCGATGCAGGCGGCGGTCAGGGGGTGATCCGAGTCGCGCACCGTCAGGTAGATGCCCCGCCGGGTGGGGTCTCCAAGCGCTCCCGTGAGGCGGCCAAAGTCCCGGTCGAAATCGTCGGCGCCCATGGCCGGCAGAGTAGGGGAAACGCCGTCGCTAGTCTCCCCTCCGACCCCTCCTGGGAGCCCCATGGCCGATCAGAACGCCGTCCACGACGCCGTCTCCGCCGTCACCGAGCCCCGCCTGCGCCGCACGATCGGGGAGCTTGGTCTCCTGCGCCGCCTCGAGGAGGAGCAGGCCAATCGGTGGCGTGTCGAACTGGCCGTGCCCGAGGCCGACTGGGCGCTGGGGCCGATCGCGGCTGCCGTCGCCTCCGCCGCCCGGCAGGCGGGAGTGGCAGAGATTCGATTGGAGCCGATTCCCATGGACGCGGCGGCACAGGAAGCCCTGGCCGCCCGGCTGAAGGCGGGTCGCCCCTCCCGGCCCGGTGGGGAGGGCTCGCGGACACGGGTGTTCTGCATCGCCTCGGGTAAGGGCGGGGTGGGTAAGTCGTCGGTGACCGCCAACACCGCAGTTGCTTTGGCGCGGCGGGGCCACGACGTGGCGGTGCTCGATGCCGACGTCTGGGGCTTCTCCATCCCCAGGATGCTCGGTGTTTCCGAGCCCCCGGCGGTGGTGGGCGGGCTCATCGTGCCTCCCTCGGCCCACGGGGTGCGGGTGATCTCCATGGACTTCTTCGTCCCTCCCGATCAGGCGGTCATCTGGCGGGGGCCGATGCTGCACAAGGCCCTCGAGCAGTTCCTCGACGAGGTGTTCTGGGACGAGCCGGAGTTCCTCTTCCTCGATCTGCCGCCGGGCACCGGGGATGTGCCGATCTCCCTGTCCCAGTTCGTCCCGGGCGCGCTGACGGTGGTAGTGACGACCCCGCAGCTCACGGCCCAGCGGGTGGCCCGGCGGGCCGCCCTCATGGTGGAGAAGATGGAGCAGGAGCTGGCCGGCGTGGTCGAGAACATGTCCTGGTTCACGGGCGACGACGGGCGCCGTTACGAGATCTTCGGTACCGGGGGCGGGCAGGCGCTGGCCGATGAGTTGGGCGTGCCCCTGCTGGGCCGGGTGCCGCTGGTGACGGCGCTGCGCGAGGGCGCCGATCGCGGGGAGCCGGCGGCTCTGGCCGTCCCCCAGTCGGAAGCAGCCGCCGCCTTTGATGAGATCGCCGCCCGGCTGAGCGATGCCCGGTCGCGGGTACGCCGCCGGCCCGAGCTACACGTTGAGTGAGGAGGAGGCGCAGGTGCGGGTGAGGATCGGCATGACCATGACCCCCCGGGAGCTGGACCTCGAGGTGGAGGACGCCGAGGAAGTGGTCCGTTCCTTCCAGCAAGCCATGGAGGGGGGGGAGCAGGTGCTCTGGATCACCGATGAGGACGGGCGGCGCCACGGCCTGGTGGTGGACAAGATCGCCTACCTCGACGTCGAGGCAGAAAAGTCGACGAGAATCGGCTTCGGGAAAGAGTGATCAAACCCGGGCGATGTCCGGGTTGGGCGGCGGTGTAGGTCAGCCGGCGCGGCGGCGCCGCTCGGCGAGCCAGCGCTTGCGCAGCCGCCGACGCTCGTCCTCGGCGTACCCTCCCCACACCCCGGCTTCCTGGTTGGTCTCCAGGGCGTATGTCAGGCATTCCTCGCGCACCGAGCACTCGAGGCAGATCGCCTTGGCGGCTTCGATCTGGTCCACGGCCGGTCCGGTGGAGCCGATGGGGAAGAAGAGGTTGGGCTCGGAGTCTCTACAAGCTGCGGTGTCACGCCAATCGGTGGCGGTCAGGGTTATCAAGATCGACTTCTTTTCTCCGACGAGGGGCAGGCAATGTGAAGCAGTTCACAAGCAGCCGGGTACCACGATAGGTCGAGGGTACGGGATCGTCAAGGGATCCTGAAAGCGCTTCCCAGGAAACCACCGACCCGGGCCGCGGGCGCGGTATCGTGAGGAGCCATGCCCATCCACGAAGAACTCGGCGCAGAACTGAGAGAGGCGATGCGTGCTCGCGATCGCCGGCGTATGGATGTGATCCGGCAGGTGGAGACCGAGCTGGCCCGGGCCCGCACCGAGCCGGGGTTTCGCGGGGAGGTGGACGATGCCCTGTACCAGCGGGTCATCGCCGCCTATGTGAAGAAGATGGACAAGGCGCGCCTGGAATTCGAGGCTGCCGGCCAGCGGGGGCGCCCGCAGGCGGAGAAGCTCGCCTTCGAGATCGAGTACCTGAAGCGCTGGCAACCACAGACCCTGGACGAGGACGCCACCCGGGCGCTGGTACGAGCGGCCATCGCCGAGCTGGGAGCCGCCGATCCCAAGATGTCCGGACGGGTGATCGGCCAGGTGATGAAGGCCGGGGCGGGGACCGTGGACGGTTCGCTGGTCAACCGCCTGGTGCGCGAGGAGCTGGGCGGGTGAGCGTGCTCTTGCTCGAGCCGAGCATCGGCTCCGGCTCAAGTCGCGGGCCCCGCGGGACGATGGGAGCCTGATGGAACCCGTCCTCGCCGTCACCGCGGTGGTCACCGGGGTCGGTTCGCTGGTCGGCCTGCTCTTCGCTGCCCAGGTCAGGGCCCGCCAGATCGCCGACGCCTACCGTCAGGAGCTGCGGGAGCACCTCTGGGGCTGAGCGGCCTCAGCCGGTGCACCCGCGCTTCAGCTGGCGGCGGCCCTCTTCTTGGTGACTTCCTCGCCGGCGCGCAGCGCCTCCATGAGATCGATCACGCCGGCGACAGGCGGGGCTTCAGCGGCTACGACCTTTTCTTCCGCCACCTCGGTGGCCGGGTACTCGCGCTCCCGCAGCGCCACCCGGGCGAGGCCCACGACCCCGCGTCCCTCCAGTGCCCCCGACAAGATCCGGTGGCCTCGACCCCCGTCTGTCCTCCAGCACCACCTCGGTTCCGTCGCCCTCCGCCACCCGGCGGTGGCGGATGCGGGAGTGGTCACCGCGGCGCAACTGGCGGAAGCCGGGATGCCGGCTCTCGGTCGCCGGGGAGAGGGCCAGCGGGATGGTGACCAGGCCGAAGGAGGTAGCTCCCCTCCAAATCGGGTGGGGCAAGCGAGCTCGCCCGGTGGGCGAGGGCAGACGATACGAGCGGGCGGTTGCTGGACCCGGCCCGGCTAGCGTTCGCCACCCCGCCCGGGAGCACAGTGGCCCAGCGAGAACCGTCCCTCCTCGAGCCCTCCGCCGGGGCGGCGCGCCTCGACCGGCGCACGCTGGTGGTGTTCGGAACGGCGGTGCTGCTCCTGGTCGTCTTCGAGTACTGGGGGCTGCCGACGAGCTTTAACGGGACCGGCTTCCACAGGCGGGTCGGCGAGATGCTCGGCGATGGCTACCGGCCCTACTTCGATCTGCTGCCCTACCAGTACTGGGGTGTCAGCTCGCTGCTGCTGCGGGTGTTGGCTCCGCTGCTGGTGGTGATGGTGGTACTGCGGGAGTCGCCGCGGGACTGGGGCTGGCGCTTCCCCCGCGACTGGCACCACCTCTGGCCCTACGTCATCTTCCTGGTGGTGATGGTCCCGGTGCTGTTCGCGGCTTCGGCGCTGGGCTCGTTCCAGCGCAAGTACCCCTTCTACGAAGGGGCGGTGGCCGGGGGCTGGCACTTCTGGGGGTTTCAGCTCTTCTACGGCCTGCAGTTCCTGGGGGTGGAGGCGTTCTTCCGGGGCTTCCTGCTCTTTGGGCTCTGGCCCCGGCTGGGCTGGAACGCGGTGCCGGTGATGGTCATCCCCTACGTGATGATCCACTTCGGCAAGCCGATGCCGGAGACCCTCGCCGCCATCGTCGCCGGGTCGGTGCTCGGCTACCTGGCGCTGCGGTCGCGCTCGTTCCTGTGGGGCGCCCTGCTCCACTGGTCGGTGGGGATCGCCATGGACGTCTTCGTCATCGGCCGGGAGATCGGCTGGGCGGCCATGGCCCGGGCGGTGTTCTAGAGGCCGGCGGGGTCGTCTTCTTGCCCCCTCCGCGCCCGGCCTGCGCCGGGCACGCCTCCCCCACACCCGCGGGGGAGGCGATTGCACTGTGCCCTCGGCGGGATTCGAACCCACGCACCCGGCTCCGGAGGCCGGTGCTCTATCCCCTGAGCTACGAGGGCGCCGGGGGGATTGTATCAAGGGGGCCGTGGCCCTCCCGGGGCTACGATGCCGATCCAACCGTGTTCCCCGCCGCCATCCATCGGGCCATCGCCGAGTCCCTGGCCGCCGCCGCCGCCGCCGGCGATCTGGCCGACCTGGGGGGGCTGCCCTTCTCGGTAGAGCGCCCGCGCGATCGCAGCCATGGGGACTGGGCCACCAATGCGGCACTGGTGGCGGCCCGCGGCGCCCGGCGCCCGCCGGCCGAGGTGGCCGCGCTCATCGTCCGACACCTGCCGGTGGTTCCCCACCTGGAGCGGGCCGAGGTGGCCGGGCCCGGGTTCGTCAACTTCACCCTCGCCCCCTCCTGGTACCGGGAGGTGTTGGCCCGAGCCGCGCAAGGCGGGCCGGGCCATGCTCGCTCGCAAGTGGGGGCCGGCGAGCGCATCCAGGTTGAGTTCGTCTCCTCCAACCCCAATGGGCCTCTGCACATCGGGCACGGGCGCGGCGGCGTGGTGGGCGACGTGCTGTGCCGGGTGCTCGAGTACGTGGGCCACCCGGTGGAGCGTGAGTACTACTACAACGACGCCGGGGCCCAGATGGACCACTTCGCCGCCAGCCTGGAGGCGCGCTACCTGCAGGCGCTGGGGCGGGAGGCGGCCGTCCCGGAGGACGGCTATCACGGCGCCTACCTCGAGGAGTGGGGCCGGGAACTGGCTGCCGAGCACGGGCCCGCCCTGGCCGAGTCACCTCCGGCCGGGTTGCGCTCGCAGGTGCTCGACTGGGGCCTGGCCCGGGCGATGCGGGACATCGAGGAGACGCTGGCCCTGGCGCGCATCCCCTTCGACTCGTGGTTCAGCGAGGCGGAACTGCATCGTCGCGGCGAGGTCGAGGAGGCGATCCGCCTACTCGAGGCCCGGGGCCACGTCTACCGGGCGGAGGGGGCGCGGTGGTTCCGCTCCACCGAGTTCGGGGACGAGAAGGACCGGGTGCTGGTCACCGGAGACGGCCGCTACACCTACCTGGCTCCCGACGTGGCGTACCACCTCGACAAGTTCGGCCGGGGCTTCGATCGCCTGATCAACATCTGGGGCGCCGACCATCACGGCTACGTGCCTCGCATGAAGGCGGCAGTGGCCGCCCTCGGCTTCGACCCGGACCGGTTGGAGCTGATCATCACTCAGATGGTGAACCTGTTCCGGGCCGGCGAGCCGATCCGCATGTCGACCCGGGCCGGCGAGTTCGTCACTTTCCGCCGGGTCATCGAGGAGGTGGGAGCCGACGCCGCCCGCTACTACCTGGTGGCAGTCAGCCCCGATACCACTATCTCCTTCGATCTGGAGGAAGCCAAGCGGCAGAGCATGGAGAACCCGGTCTACTACCTGCAGTACGCCCATGCCCGGGTGCGCAGCCTGAAGGACTTCGCTGCCTCCCGCGGTGTCGAGCGGCGGCCGCTGGAGGAGGTAGGTCTCTCCCTCCTGACCCACCCGGCCGAGGTCGAGGTCCTCAAGCAGGCCGACCGCCTGGGTGAGGAGGTGCGGGAGGCGGCGGCCCGTCGCGCTCCTCACCGCATCGCCGCCTATGGGCAGGACTTCGCTTCGGCCTTCCACAAGTTCTACACCGACTGCCGGATCGTCACCGACGACGCCGCTCTCACCCAGGCCCGTCTCTGGCTGGTGGAGGCAGCTGAGAGCGTGTTGCTTGCCGTCCTCGGCCTGCTCGGGCTCTCGGCCCCCGATCACATGTAGGAGCCCGGCGCCGCCCCGGGCCGAGGGGATAGCATCGAGAGGCCATGGCCGCCGCCGACGACCGGACCGTCACGAGAGCCGTCTCCCGCCGCCGATTCTCCATCGGCGGGCCCATCGAGCATGGGGAGTGGCTGGCTCTGGCGGTAATCGTCCTCGTCTACCTGGTGGTCGTCTGGCTGTCGGTGCGGCGAGGTCCGCCGCTGGGCTGGGACGAGTCGGTCTACGCCCTGCGGGCCCGTGACTTCGCCGATGGGGTCGACCCGGTCCGTTACTGGAACGACTATCGCGCCCCCGGCCTGCCCTGGCTCGGCCACCTGTTCTGGGTCGAGGGTAGGGAAGCCACTCTCCTTCGCCTCCTGGTGGCCGGCTTCGGCCTGGGCCTGGTGGGGGTTACCTGGCTGCTCGCCCGCCACCTGTTCGGGCCGCGGGCCGGGTTGATCGCGGCCGGCGGAGTGGCGGTCACCCCCCCGCTGCTGCTCGCCGCCACCCAGGCGTGGCCCGACGTCCCCGGAGCGGCCCTGGGCCTGCTGGCCATCGCCCTCTTCGTCTTCTCTACCGGAGGGGAGCGCCCGTCGTGGTGGATGCTGTCGGTGGTCCCGGCGGTGGCCGCCGCCACCTACCTACGCTTCGGGGCTCCGCTGCCGGTGGCGATCGGCCTGCTGGTGGTGGTGGTCTGGCGACGCCGGGTCTTGCGCCGGCGAGTCGTCCCGGTCGTGGCGACAGCGCTGGCGTCGACGGCGACGGTGATCCTGATCCTCGAGGTCCCCTTCCTCACGGGCGGTCGGTCATCGCCGCTGGCGGCCATCGGCGGTGTCGCCGGGGGTTGGTTCGAGGGGCTTGTCGACTTCGCCCGCCTGGCCCACGAGGTGGCCGCCCCGGCGGCGGTGGTCCTTGCCTTGGCCGGCCTGGTGGCGGCGTGCGGCTTCGTCGGCTCCGGGGGCATCGACCGGGGTGCCCTGCTCGCCACGGTCACCATCGGCTTGGCCACCGCCCTGGCCATCGCCGTCGTCCTCCACGGCGAGGTGCGCTACCTGGCTCCCGCCTACCCCTGGCTGTGGATCGCCGGCGCCCCGGGACTGGAGCGGGTGGGGCGGGCCATCCCCGGCCGGGTGCGCCCGGCCGTGGTAGCCCTGATTGCGCTGGTGCTGGCGGCCGGGGCGATTGGCACGGCGCAGGACCGGAACCACGATGCCGGCGAGAGGTACTCGGCGCTGCGGCGGGCCTCGGAAGCCATTGCCCGGGAGGCCGGTGGGCTGCCCTGTCTGGTGGTGACCCGCCGGATACCCCAGGTGATGTGGTACTCCGGGTGCGACGCGGTGCTCTTCGACATGGAAAAGGTGCGCCTCCCCGTCCGGACGGTCGGGCCGGTCTTCATGCTGCTGTTCGAGGGTGATCTCTACGAGCCGAAGGGCGCCCTGCGCGAGGCCTACCTGGCGGCGGTCGGCGAGCCCCTGGTGACGGTCGAGGGCCGTTGGGACGCCACCGTCTACCTGGTGGACGGATCATCAGGCGGAGGCTGAGGCGCGCGGCCCCCCCGTGATCTTGCTCCCGGCGCCGGAGCCTCTAGAATCACCGGCGGGCATCCGACCCGACGTTCCCATCCGGTGAGTTCTCCTTGCGTGCTCGACGCGCGGGAGGGGCCCCGGACCCCTGGAGGTACCTTGAAGCTCTTCCTGGATACCGCCCACCTCGACCACATCCGCACCGCTCACGAGTGGGGCGTGCTCGACGGGGTCACTACCAACCCCACCCTGGCGGCCAGGGAGGGGCTCGAGTTCGCCGACCTCATCGCCCGGATCTGCGAGATCACCCCGGGCCCGGTTTCGGCCGAAGTGGTGGCTCCCTCCGTCGACGAGATGCTCGTGCAGGCCCGCCGCCTCTGCACCATCGCCGACAACGTGGTGGTCAAGGTGCCGATGAGCAAGGAGGGGGTGACCGCCGGGGCCCGCATGGTCGAGGAGGGGATCGGCGTCAACGTGACGCTGGTGTTCTCGGTGGCCCAGGCCATCCTGGCCGCCCACATCGGGGCCACGTTCGTGTCCCCGTTCCTGGGCCGGGTGGACGACGCCGGGAACGACGGGCTCGGCTTTCTGCGGGACATCGTGGAGGTCTTCGCCGTCCAGGCCTACGAGACCGAGGTGCTCGCCGCCAGCCTGCGCCACCCGGTGCACGTGGTCGAGTCGGCCCGCCTCGGAGCCGATGCCGCCACCATGCCCTTCGCTGTGATGGAGAAGCTCTTCCACCATCCCCTGACCGACATCGGGATGGAGCGCTTCAACGCCGACTGGGAGGCCTATCAACAGGCCCTCCTCCGGAAACGTGGTGGGTGAGGCCCGCCGAAAGGACCTTATGACCAGCAGAGCAATGCTCCAGGAGAAGTCGCTCGACGAGCTGCGGGTCATCGCCGCCTCGCTCGGGGTGGCCGATCACGAGAACCTGCAGAAAACGAAGCTGATCACCGCCATCATCGGCTCCGACGGTTTCGAAGGGAGCACCGAGCCGGCTCAGATCGACCTGCCGGCGATCGAAGAGGTCCGTCCCTCCGACGGCGAGGTGCGGCCGGAAGGGTTCGGTGCCCCGCCGGAAAGCGAGGAGGGGGCTGAGGAGGGCGAGCCGCGAGAGGGCGAGGAGCCCGGCGAGGATCGCTGGGAGGGCGGCCAGCGCGGCCGCCGGCGCCGTCGGCGGGGCGGGAGTAGCGAGCGACGCGAGCAGTTCTACGACGAGGCCGACCTGGAGGTGCGCGAAGGCATCCTCGACGTGCTCCCCGAGTCGTACGGCTTCCTGCGGGTCACCGGCTACCTGCCGGGCGAGCGCGACGTCTACGTGGCCGCCAACCAGATCCGCAAGTTCGGGCTGCGCAAGGGGGACGTGATGGCCGGCCCCGTTCGCCCGCCGCGGACCCAGGAGAAGTTCCCGGCCTTGGTGCGGGTCGACCACGTCAACGGGGTGACGGTCGAGGAGGCCCGCGACCGCCCCAAGTTCGGCGACCTCACGCCGCTCTTCCCCGACCAGCGACTCCGCCTGGAGGTGGAGGGGCAGCCCAACCACGTGCTTGCTCGCATCGTCGACCTCATTGCCCCCATCGGCAAGGGACAGCGCGGGCTCATCGTCTCCCCGCCCAAGGCGGGCAAGACCACCGTCCTCAAGGAGATCGCCAACTCAATCACCCACAACAACCCGGAGTGCAAACTGATCGTGGTGCTCGTCGATGAGCGCCCCGAAGAGGTCACCGACATGCAGCGCTCGGTGAAGGGGGACGTCGTCTTCTCCACATTCGACCGACCCGCCGAGGAGCACACCCAGGTGGCCGAGCTGGCCATCGAGCGGGCCAAGCGGCTGGTCGAGATGCAGCTCGACGTGGTGATCCTGCTCGACTCGATCACCCGGCTGGCCCGGGCCTACAACCTGGCCGCCCCCGCCAGCGGCCGCATCCTGTCCGGCGGCGTCGACTCCACCGCCCTCTACCCGCCCAAGCGGTTCTTCGGGGCGGCCCGCAACATCGAGGAAGGGGGGAGCCTGACCATCCTGGGCACCGCCCTGGTCGAGACCGGGTCCCGCATGGACGAGGTGATCTTCGAGGAGTTCAAGGGCACCGGCAACATGGAGCTGCGCCTCGACCGCAAGCTCGCCGACAAGCGGGTCTACCCGGCCATCGACATCGAGGCCTCGGGCACCCGCAAAGAGGAGCTGCTCTTCGACGAGGCCGAGCGGGTCCAGGTGTGGAAGCTGCGCAGGGTGCTGCTGGCGCTCCCCGAGCCGGCCGCCGGGCTGGAACTGCTCATCGACCGGCTCCGCCAGACCAAGTCGAATCGGGAGTTCCTGGCCGATGTCGCCAAGTCGGGTTCGGGATCGTCGTAGCATGCCGGGCCGCAGAGGAGCAGGAAAGTGAAGGAAGGCATCCATCCCAAGTACCGCCCGGTGGTGTTTCTGGACACCTCGTCGGGCTTCTCGTTCTTGAGCCGCTCGACAGTGCAGACCGACGAGACCGTCGAGTGGGAGGACGGGAACACCTACGCGCTGGCCCGGGTGGAGATCAGCAGCGCCAGTCACCCGTTCTACACGGGCCGCCAGATCCTCGTCGACTCCGGCGGCCGGGTGGAGCGCTTCCGCCGCCGCTACGGCGAGCAGCCGGTCACCCGGCGGCCCAAGAAGCAGAAGGCTGCCCCGTCGGGCGAGGCCGAGCCCGAGCCCCTGGAGGGCTAGTGAGCCGGACTCCGGGGGCCACCGTCGGTGGTCAGGCGGTCCTCGAGGGCGTCATGATGCGGGCCCCCAACAAGTGGGCGGTGGCTGTGCGCCGCCCCGATGGGGTCATCGAGGCGGTCTCCCACGAACTGCCCCGGCTCTCCTCACGCTCGCGCTGGGCCCGGGTGCCCCTCGTGCGGGGGGTGCTGGTGCTCGGCGAGTCTCTGAGCCTGGGCTTCCGCGCCCTCTCCTGGTCGGCCCAGAAGGCCGGCGAGGAAGAGGGTGCCGAGGTGAAGCGCCACGAGATCGTCATCTCGATGATCCTCGCCCTGGCCTTTTTCGTCGCCATCTTCATGCTGGTACCGCTGGCCGTGGCCCGGGGCATGGAGCGACTGCTCGGCGATAGCGCCGTGGTGTTCAACGTGATCGACGGGGTGGTACGGGTTGCCCTGTTCGTCGGCTACATCTGGCTGATCAGCCTCTCCAAGGAGATTCGCCGCGTCTTCGCCTACCACGGGGCCGAGCACAAGACCATCCACGCCTACGAGGCGGGGGACCCACTCGCCGTTGACGCCATCCAGCGTTACAGCCCCCGGCATCCCCGCTGCGGCACCAACTTCCTGCTGATCGTGGTCCTCCTTGCCCTCATCGTGTTCACCGCCCTGGGCCGCCCGGCCTGGCCCTGGCTGGTCACCAGCCGGGTCCTGGGCATCCCGATCATCGCCGGGCTCTCCTACGAGGTGCTCAAGATCGGCGCCGATCGGCGCTGGCTGCGCTTCCTGGCCGCTCCGGGCATGTGGCTCCAGGCGCTCACCACCCGCCAGCCGGGTGACGACCAGGTGGAGGTGGCGGTGACCAGCCTGCTCGCCTCGCTCACCCCCGCCGAGCGGGAGGACGTGGACCGCCGTGGCCCCATCGTGCCGGCGGCCCTCGAAGCCGAGTACACCTGATGGACGCCGCCCTGCTCGCCCGCCTCCAGGAGGTGCGTCGGGCCCTGGAGCTCGCCGAAGTGGCCCTGACCGACCCGGAGGTGATCGGGGACCGCGCCCGCTACGCCGAGGCGGGCCGCCGCCACGCCGAACTGAAGCCGGTGGCCCAGGCCTTCGACACCTATCTGGCCGCCGAGGCCGACGCCCGGGAGGCTCGAGAGCTGGCCGCCGTCGAGCGCGATCCGGGCATGGTGGCCGAGCTCGAGGGCCTCGCCCACGACCGGGAAGCGGACGCGGCCGCCGTGGAGCGCAGCCTCCACCTGATGCTCGCCCCCCGGGACCCCAACGACGAGAAGGACGTCATCATGGAGGTGCGGGCTGCCGCCGGCGGTGACGAGGCCGGCATCTGGGCGGGCGACCTCTTCCGCATGTACCAGCGCTACGCCGAGCGGCACCACTGGACCCTGGAGCCGATGACGTCGTCGCCCGCCGACTCGGGGGGCTTCAAAGAGGTCATCTTCGCCGTCAAGGGGCGGGGCGCCTATTCACGGCTCAAGTTCGAGGCCGGCCCGCACCGGGTGCAGCGGGTGCCCAGGACCGAATCGCAGGGCCGCATCCACACCTCGATCGCCACCGTGGCGGTCCTGCCCGAGGTGGAGGAGGTGGAGGTGCAGATCGCCGAGAACGATCTGCAAATCGACGTCTTCCGCTCCACCGGGCCCGGGGGCCAGTCGGTTAACACCACCGACTCGGCGGTTCGCATCACCCACAAGCCCACCGGCCTGGTGGTCACCTGCCAGGACGAGAAGAGCCAGCTGCAGAACAAGGCCAAGGCCCTGCGGGTGCTACGGGCCCGCCTCCACCAGATAGAGGCCGACCGCCAGCACGCCGCCCAGGCCAGCAGCCGCCGCTCCCAGGTGGGAACGGGGGAGCGGGCCGAGAAGATCCGCACCTACAACTTCCGGGAGAACCGGGTCACCGATCACCGCATCGGCCTTACGATCAAGCGGCTCCCCGAGATACTGGAGGGCGACCTCGACGAGTTCGTGGACGCCCTCACTTT